>CAZJBG010000007.1:15239-30580 GCA_964543925.1 uncultured bacterium | reverse complement strand
GTCTACTCTACGCCGCTTACTTTAATTCAAAGAGATTGGAGTATGCAAGAAGAATCTCAAATAGAACAGCATAATCCCATGACCTAACTTATAGTCCACTTGTCACCCTTTCTTGTCACCTTTTTTCTTTTGTCGACGGGAAGGCAACGGCCTTCTAAGCCGTCGGTCGTGGGTTCGAATCCCGCCCGGGGTACAAGAGGAGAACCCCCTTTTTCCGACGAGAAATGGGGGCTTTTGCTTGGCGGGTCAATTGGTGAGGATTGGTGAGGTTTGGGGTCAAAATAGCGACTGTGTAGCAACCTGGAGTTAAGGACCTCTTCAAACTTCAGGTGATTCTCAACCTGCAGGCTCTGGATTAATCCCGCGTAGTGCTTTTCTGTCACGCTGACGCTAGAATGCCCCAGGAAGCGGGAGGTTGCGAAGATGTCACGGCTTGCCAAGTAGAACATTGATCCGGCCGTCTTTCGCAGCGTGTGGGGCGACGCGTCCTCTATTCCCGCATTTTTCAGCAGCCACTTCACGCGATGGTAAACCTCATACTTGTCAAACCGGAAAGGTCCGCCCTCTTCCCCCTTGCGGCCCTCCAGGATTTCCTTTATTTGGTCACCTTTGGGAAGGCTCCTACCCTTGGAGGTTTTCTCCTGGCGAAAATGGAGGGCATTCTGCCCATCGTTAGCCCATGTGAACTGAGGAAACAAGGCTTCGCTTACACGGCACCCGGTGAACAGGTAAAACAGAGTCAGATCCCGAGCGTCCCTCTGGAATTGGACTGCCAAGTCTAGCTGATCGATGGCAAAGTACAGGCTCCGCAGCTCGTCCTCATTCAGGAAACGGACGTCGGAGTGTGGGACCTTTACCAGCGGAACGTCCCTCAATGGTGATTTTGCTTGAAACTCCTGCCTAACGGCGAAATTAAACAGTGTCCGTAGTCCCCGAAGGTTCGTATTGATCCCTTCAGGTGAGAAACCCCGCTCCTGGCGGTAGATTTTGAATGCCTCGAAGTCCGCTGGTTTGATCTGATCGAGTCGCCGGGACCTTAGGGCCGGGTCGCATTCTAGGAAAGCATTGTAGGTTATCAAGTTGCGGAGCAACGATTTTGCGCTCATGCTCCCGGATCGGATTTTGAGCTGGCGATCCTCTGTAAATGCCTGCCATAGCTGGTGAAGGGTCAATACCTTGGAGGGAGCGTCTGGGGGAGCTTCCAGCCCGGCCTTAATACGGTCCTGCTGTGCGAGAATCATTCTCCGCGTCTTGGCCGCGTCAGCTTCCGAGCCGTAGAAGGTTTTCTGATGCCGGATCCCCTGGTAGTCGTAGAAGTCGATGAGGTATGAGCCGGTTTGCTTTCCCGGTCGGACGCCGACGTAGCGGTGATGTTTACGATTATGCATTATGTGCCGATGGGTTCATTTCCGAAAGACTAAAACGCTTTCTCGAGTAAAAAGTCAAACGTTTGTACATCCTCGGTGCACCGCAAATTTCTGTGAACTGCAAGACTATAAGTTGGGTTTAGTTTACTGGCACCGATTGCATGATCAGCTTCGCTGCAGTTTTCTAATTCATATTCCAGGTAGTAGGTGCCATTTGTGTCTGTAGTGACACTTTTAAGCGGACCCCAGCCCCCCGCATAAATCCCGGGTCTTAAAATCGAAACTATTGCCCCCTCCATTGGAGTATTGTCAATTGCGTCCCTGACAACTCCCTCAGCTCTTAGAGTCACATCTGGTCTAAGCTGCGGACATAGGCTATTGAGGCATAGTGGCAGTAGGGCGATAAGGACTATAAATTTCTTCATTCATTCCCCCTAATCAATCGGTGGACGCTTTCGGTCCTTGTCTTTGAGTCTACCGCGTTTTACCAGGAAATCCTCTACCATACACCATATCAGGTTATTACTGTAGACGGCATCGGATTCAGCCTCTTTATCCACCAATTCCCAGAGACGGACAGGTAGCCGAATACTGCGGTTTTTACTCACTTCCAGTTTTCGCTTAGGCATATGGCAAATGTAATACAATAATAGCCCACTTTCAAGATTTATTCCGCCACTGCCTCTTCCACTACCTCCTCCAGGGATGGGAAGCGCCGGGCCAGTTTGTCGAGTTCATAGGCCGGGATGCGCCGGAGCCGTCCCACTTTTACACTGCCGATAGTGCGATCTCTCACCCAGGAGCGGACAGTCTCAACGGAACAGTCCAGCAGCAGAGGCCACAGCTCGCCGCCGTCATTTTTTGATGGGTCGGAGAACGATATTGCGGTATTGGATGCCGGTGTGGTCACCCTGGAGGAAGATGGGGCCGGGCCTGAACTCGTCCGACCAGAGGGCGCCCCCCGTGCAGCCCAGCAGCGGTTCATTGTCGATAATGGTTGTACCGTTTAGCGTCACCGTCACGTGGCGGTCCAGGAGCGTGATATCCAGCGTCTGCCACTGGCCGGGGGGCTTCTCTGCATTCACACTGGGTGTCATGCGGCTGTAAATAGCGCCCAGGTTATGGGGATCGAGAGGCTTACCGTAAGAATCAAATACCTGGACCTCATAGATCCCGCGCAGGTAGACGCCACTGTTCTGGTCTTTGCCGATGTTGACTTCGAGCGTCAGGTTGAAGTCTTCGAATTCTTTGACGGTGCGTAGGTTGCCGTAAGATATATGCTCTTCCCCCTCGTGCTGCTCCGGGTTATTGATGAGCATGCCGTCTTCAACCCGCCACCCATTGGTCTGTTTGGGGTCGACGAGCTTCCACCCCTTCAGGCTGTTGCCCTCCAGGAGATTGACCGCCCGGCCGTATGTCACCTTGGACCGGTCCGGTTTGGGGGGCAGGGGAGCGATCCGTTGCCCCGCAAACTCCGCCCTGGTGAGACCGCCACCATTCGAGTTTGGCCGGCTGAGGGTCAGATGCATGCTGTCGCCCGCCACCCGCCCGATGATCGTTTCGGTAAACGTGTGCGTGCGGATCACCTCGCCCTGGGTGTCTTTGCGCTCCACCTGACGAGATCGAGTCACATATAGAGCATCCCCAACCACATAGACACTTGCAACGGGGACGACACTCCCGCCTCCCCAGAGTATACTCGCATCCAGGTATCCCGCTTCCTGGGTCACGCCCAGCCAGCCGGCCCGGCCATCGGAAAGGGTCAACGCCCATCGCCCAATGAAGGGGTTGCCGGTTTCAGCGGCCAGGACGGTCACGCAGGCCATCTCCAGCGCCAGCGCTGCCAGTGCAAAGCGACGAACTTCTTTCATGCAAGCATCCTCCCATCGTGTGATTCAGGTACCCTGGTTAGTATACAGGAATAATTGGATAAATGTTAAAGATCGAAGTTAAAACATGATAGGGGAAAATGTTCAGTCTCGGCCTGTTCAACGAGGAGGGCTCCAACCGTTGTATGCTCCCGCCACAACCAGCTGCCTGAATAAAACTGAACGGTCCCGCCCGCAAACAAAGAAAAAACGGAGACATCCCGGAAATACCGGCTTAAAGTTGTCGCCCGTAATCATTACGTAGTAATTTGACGGCTACATTACGTGCATATAATTAGAGAGGGGCAAGGCCCCGGTTTACCCGCCTATCGCTGTTAATATCAGACCATGCAACCAGGAGCAGGAACCCCTTTTTATCCGGCTGAGCAGGTATGGCCTTACAATCAGCGCAGCGATAGCATTGAACTGAAGGATAAACAACACCATCAAAAACTTGTCCGTATGGATCCCTTCGGAAAAAGAGTCAACCTCAAATGGCTGTTGGGTACCTTCGCCCTGGTGGACGCTGCCCCAATAGTGGTTTGCCCAACGTCTGGCCTGACATGAGCAATGAGCGCTTCTAGCCAACCCTCGACTGAATCCGCAACGCTGACGTCCCAACCGTTGCTGACGGCATTGCAACGTGCCCTTCACCAAGCAAAGCAGCTCGGTGAGGGTGTTCTCGTCTATCAGAATCTACCCAATGAGTCGGTCGATCTGCTTCCCCTGGTTTCAGTATCCGGGAGTGAGCAGTTCCGCTGTTTCTGGGAAAAACCGGATGAAGGTTTCGCCCTGGCTGGTGTTGGCGCTGTCTTGAGCCTGGAGTTCAATTCTCAGGAAAGCCGCCAGGAAGTCATCCATAAAATGGAACGGGTACTGGCCCAGGGTGTCGATTGCTCAACGAGTCCTCAGCAGCATTCCCGCCCTCGCCTGGTGGCCGGGTTCGCGTTTGAATTGGACGGCGCTGTAGGCCGGAACACCTCGACCGATCCCGGGCCTTGGGGAGCCTTTCCCCGCGGCAGGATTGTGTTGCCCCAATGTCTGGCCACCCGGCAAAATGACCGGACCGTCCTGACGGTCAGCCGGATCATCCAACCCTGGGATGACGTAGAGACTATCGCCCAGGCCATGGAGGCATCCGCCGCATCAGCCCAGAGGCGACTCACCGCCGGAGCTCCCGAAAAGGATCAATCTCACTGTGTGGAGGAGGAGGAAATACCGGGCCGGGAAGCCTGGATGAACCGGGTCGCCCAGGCCAGGTCGTGGCTCGGGTCCCGACTGTCCAAGGTGGTCCTGGCCCGCACTCTGCGGCTGGAATTCGATGCTCCCATAGACCTTCACCAGGTGCTTGATCGTCTCCGCCACCGCTATCCGGAGTGCTTTACCTTCATGTTTGATCTACCCGCCTCAGGACTGTTTGTGGGCGCCACGCCGGAACGGTTGCTCCGGATAGAGGATGATGTGATCTATACCGAAGCACTGGCCGGTACGATTTCCCGTGGCGCCACGCCGGGCGGCGATCAGGCCCAGGCTAAGGCTCTACTGAACGACCCCAAGGAACAGTCTGAGCATGCCTACGTGGTCGAGTTCATCAGGAAAAGGCTGGAACCCATCACGTCTGAATTGAATATTCCCTCTGAACCGACCCTCTTTTATTCGAAGGATGTGATTCATCTGCGCACCCCCATCACTTCTCGGCTGACCGTCCCCCTGTCAGGTCTTGAATTGGCGTCCCGCCTCCACCCGACCCCTGCCGTCGCGGGGACACCTACTCAGAACGCCACCGAGGCCATTCTCAGGTCCGAAGGTGTTGACCGGGGCTGGTATGCCGGTGTTTTAGGCTGGCTGGATGGCCAGGGGGCCGGGGATTTCGTTGTAGGGCTGCGATCTGCCCTGATCAGGGGGAACACCGCTTACCTCTTCGCGGGCGGAGGTATCGTCGCCGGATCGATCCCCGAGAAGGAATGGGAAGAGACCAGGCTGAAATTCCAGGCCATGCTTCAGGCCCTTTGCGGCTCTCCTGAATCAACGGGCGGGAACCGTTAGTTGACCCGTCAACCCGGCACCGGTACCGTGAATGCCCTCTGGGGGCGTACCATCGTAGACCAGCTCCATAGCCTGGGCGTTCGTCACGCCTGCATTTCACCCGGTTATCGCAACGCACCGGTTTCCCTCGCCTTTGCCAACCACCCCGGCTTCGAGATTCATACCCATATTGACGAACGGAGTGGTGGATTCTTCGGCCTGGGCATTGGCAAAATAACCGGCACCCCCGCGGTCATTTTATGTACCTCCGGCACGGCGGCAGTGAACTTTTACCCGTCCGTGGTGGAAGCCTTCTACTCGGGGACTCCCCTCGTCGTCTTGACCACGGATCGCCCCCCGGAACTTCGGCAGATTGGCGCCAACCAGACCATCGATCAGATCAAGCTGTTTGGGGACCATGTCCATTTCTTCGCTGAAGTGACCACGCCGGATTTACAGCTGACCGGCTATCTTCGGCGGCTCCTGGATCAAGCTTACAGCCAGGCGATTGGGGCGCCCGCTGGACCCGTGCATTTGAACATCCCTTTACGTGAACCCCTGACCCCTGCGGCAGGTGAACCGGAGCTGCCGCTTCCCGCCGCGCAGGATCCGGCCGGTGCGAAGGTCGGCAAACGACTCTGGCAGGTGCCGGATCTGAAACATCTGACAGCTGACATCCTCAAGCATCGCCGCGGCGCTCTGGTGGTGGGACCCATGCCTCCGCTGGAAGGTTTCTCCCAGGCCCTGGGGGACTTATCTGTTGCCACCGGCTATCCGGTTCTGGCCGAAGGCACCAGCCAGGTCCGCTACGCTTCAGAGCTCCATGACCGTGCGATTGAAAATTTCGATAGTTTGCTGGGGAATAAAGGCTTCCAGGAGCAGTTCCACCCGGAGGTTATGATCCGCATAGGTGCCCGGCCCACATCAAAGGTCTTTACGGAATTCCTCTCGCGAGAACCCGGCAGCCGCTATGTGGTCAGTGAAGGTGGCCTGTGGGACGATGCCGGCCAGCAGGCCAGTGCCGTGTATGCCGCCGACCCAACCGGGTTCTGCCGGGCGTTGGCCTCACAGGTGGGCAGCCCGGCGCCCGATGAAAACTGGCTGGCGAGTCTGCGGAAATTCGACCAGCAGGCCGGGGAGGTCATCAGGGAATCCCTTGCGCCCGAAGCCCCTTTCTTCGAGGGACACATCGCCAACCTCTGTGTGCAACTGCTGCCGAAGGATGGGGTCCTGTATGTGGGCAACAGCATGCCGGTTCGGGATCTGGGGACTTTCGGTTTGGCCGTGGACCGGTCGGCTCCCCTGACGGTCCTGTCGAATCGCGGGGCCAGCGGGATTGATGGCATGGTATCGAGCGCCCTGGGCGCGGCTGCGGCGGCTCACCGTCCCATGCTGCTTTATCTGGGGGATATGAGTTTCCTCCATGATTTGGGCGGGCTGGCCGCCGCCACTGAGGCCATGAATCTCACCATCGTGGTGGTGAACAACAATGGCGGAGGCATTTTTTCCTACCTGCCCATGGCTGACGAGAGTGACATCTTTACGCGGCTGTTTATCATGCCCCACGGTTTCACCTTCCGGTCCGGGGCCGAGCTGTTTGGCCTGGGCTATGCACAGGCGGCCTCCTACCGGGAGACCCGGCAGGCCATCGAGGCCTTTGTAGACCGGCCGGGCGTGCAGATCGTGGAAGTGGCGATGGCCCAAAAGGTCAATGTGGCCCGGCACCGCGAAATCCAGGAAGCGCTGGCCCGACGGCTCAAGGCCTGACTCATCCAGCTTCACAACCTGGTTTGTTTTCCTTCAATTATCAATACGATGCTGGCGATGGCCCGGCAGTTGTGCTGCTCCACGGCTTTTTGGGCTGCCTGGAGAATTGGGCTGACCTTAGCCGCCACCTCCGGCCACGGTGGGCTACAGTGGCGGCCGACTTGCCGGGACACGGGGGCACGCCCCTCGCTCATTTTGGCGCAAGGGGCGCTTTCACCCCGCTCGTGGACGCGCTGGCGAGCTGGCTGGACGAACGGCAGCTTGGCAAGGTTCACCTGCTGGGTTATTCCATGGGGGGGCGCGTTGCCCTGGCCCTGGCCCTGCAAGCCCCGGAGCGATTCCGGTCACTCATCCTGGAAGGGGTCTCGCCGGGGCTCGAGACGGATGGGGCCATACGGACCAGGCACAGGGATGAGGAAGGCTGGGCCGGGGCCTTGAAAAGGGACCGGAAGCAGTTCCTTGAAACCTGGCAGATCAACCCCTTGTTCATTCTGCAGGCGAGGCGCAATCCCGAGGGATATGCTCAGGCCCTGGAACACCGGCACCAGGGCGACCCCAGCGGCTGGGCCGGGGCCTTGATGGGGTACGGCCTCAGCCGGCAGCCCAACTTGTGGCCCGAGTTACCGGACCTGGAGCTGCCCACGCTGCTGGTCACCGGTAAAGACGACGTGGCCTTCACCCGTAGCGCCCGGCGTATGGTCGGGTTGCTGCCCAACGCGTCCCATAAGGTTATCCCCCAGGCGGCCCACAGGACCCACCTCGAACAACCGGCACGATTTAGCCAGGTCGTGACAGATTTTCTACAAATCCATGACCATTGAAAATGTGAATACGGTCGGCCATTGGCTAACGCCGTTATAAGTCCAGCGAGTTGCGCAAAGCCATGTCTAATTCTTCTACTGTATCCTCTTGCAGAGTCCCCATTTTTTTTATAATTCTATTTCTATCGATGACTCTGATTTGTTCACCGAGTGCAATGCTATCTTTGGTCAACCCACCATCACCCGCTTTGATAAAAACTTGAAAGGGGTAGGCTCTTCTACCTTTTGCGTCTGTTACCGGGATAACAATCGTATTTGGAGAATTTTGATTGCCAATATTATTTTGGACTACTACACACGGCCTAGCGGTGCCTTGTATCTCAGCACCCTCCGTTGGGCTAAGTTTAACTCTAACAACATCCCCTCTTAGAATTTGAATGCTGGTCATGGCTACCAGACGTCATTATCCACATGCTTAAACTCTGCCATGATGCTTTGATCTTCTGCTGCCATAGCAAGATAGCCTTCCTCCATTTTGTTCATCCGACGCACTTCAAACCAATGCGTTAATGCTTGTCTGACTATGCCTGTTTTGCTTTGATGTTCTTCATCTGCAATCGTAGAAAGTTCTTCGCTAAGTGAGACAGGCAAGAGCAGGCTAAGTCTACTGTTCTCTTCTCCTGAGCTATGTGTACGCATAAATTTTCCTCATATTTCTTGGTGCTATATATTACGTATAATATATGCGCCATACTAATATTATTATCGACACTCAATTAAATATCTTTAAAGGTCAACTGATCAGTACCTATCGCGTAGCCCTCATTATTATGCGTGATTTGCCCGAAATAATCCCTATCTCGCTGGCACCTAGCGGTTGGTGAGGCTAACATAGGCTAAGCAACAACCAAGATTTTTGGCTGTACTCATCAAGGAGAGCATGATGGCTATCGAGTGGCAATTAGTTAATGAATATACGGATGTCCTGTATTACAAGGCTGATGGGATTGCCAAAATTGTGATCAACCGGCCCGAAGTGCGCAACGCCTTTCGCCCGCAGACAGTGACGGAGCTGCAGGGTGCCTTTGCTGACGCCCGTGAGGACGCCGAAATTGGCGTCGTGATCCTGATGGGTATGGGTGACAAAGCCTTCTGCTCCGGTGGTGACCAGAGCGTGCGGGGGTCTTCAGGCTATGTGGGCCAGGATGACGTGCCCAGGCTCAATGTACTGGACCTCCAGCGGCAGATTCGCACCCTCCCCAAACCGGTGATTGCCATGGTCGCCGGGTATGCGGTGGGTGGCGGGCATGTGCTCCATATGATCTGCGACCTGACCATTGCCGCCGATAACGCCCAGTTTGGTCAAACCGGGCCCCGGGTGGGTAGTTTTGACGGGGGCTGGGGTGCGAGTTACATGGCCCGCATTGTGGGACAGAAAAAAGCCCGTGAAATCTGGTTCCTCTGCCGGATGTACGACGCCCAGGAGGCCCTCGATATGGGGCTGGTGAACAGGGTGGTGCCCCTGGACCAGCTGGAAGCCGAGACCGTCCAGTGGTGCCGGGAAATCCTGGCCAACAGTCCCACGGCTATCCGTCTGCTAAAATCGGCCCTGAACGCCGACTGTGACGGCCAGGCCGGGTTGCAGGAACTGGCCGGTAATGCCACGATGCTCTTTTACATGACCGAAGAGGCCCAGGAAGGCAGACAGGCCTTCCTGGAGAAACGGCCGCCCGATTTTAAAAAGTTTCCCCGCCAACCTTAATTGCCATGATGGTCACACAATTCGGCACGAGATGACCCAACTCAACATATGGCTCCAGGCCTTTCGCCCTAAAACCCTGTGGGCGGCCGTTGCACCGGTGCTGGTGGGGACGGCATTGGCCGCCGGGGAGGGCCATGTCAGGCCCCTGGTTACGGTGGCTATTCTGGGCGCGGCGGTCCTCATCCAGATTGGCGCGAACCTGGCCAATGACGTCTACGATTATCTCAAGGGGGCCGATACCCAGGGGCGGCTCGGTCCTGCCAGGGTGACCGAACGGGGTCTGCTCACGCCGGCCCAGGTCAAGGCCGGGATGGTGCTTGTATTTGGGTTAGCGATCATGATCGGCTTCTACCTGGCCTGGGTGGGCGGCTGGCCCATCGTGGCTATCGGGTTGGTCAGTATTGCGGTGGCCATCGCCTATACCGGTGGACCCTGGCCCTTTGGCTACTACGGGCTCGGCGACCTGATGGTCTTTCTGTTCTTTGGGGTTGTGGCGGTGTACGGCACCGTATACCTGATTACCGATGTCTTTCTACCGGCCAGCCTCTGGGGGGCCGTTCCCATGGGCGCACTGGCCACCGCCATTCTGGTGGTCAATAACTACCGGGATATTGATACCGACCTTCGAGCAGGTAAACGGACCTTGGCCGTGCGGCTGGGCCGCAGGGGAACCCGGCTGGAGTACATCGGCCTGCTGGTACTGGCCTACCTGGTCCCGGGGACCTACTGGGTGGTGCAGGGGGGATCGCCCCTGGTCCTGTTGCCGTACCTGACGTTGCCGTTGGCCTGGATCAACATCCGGTCGCTCCTGATCACGGTAGATGGGCAAGCGTTGAACGTCACCCTGGCCCGCACCGCTGGGTTGCAGCTCCTGTATGCCGGTCTGTTCGCCTTGGGACTGCTCGTGTGATCCTCACTGCCGTCCATGCGCTGCCTTATCACATCCCGCTAACCACACCGTTTACTACCTCCGCAGGAACCATCCATGAACGTAAGGGCTGGATCATCCAATGTCAGGACGATGGCGGTCATGTCGGTCAAGGGGAATGCGCACCGCTGCCGGGCTGGAGCACCGATACCTGGGAGGTCTACGATGCCACCCTAAGGGAGTTACCTGACCAGGTGAAAGGACTGTCCCTGGCCCAGGACCCGGTGGCCCTAGCTACGGCCCTGGACGGTATCGTGGCAGACCAACCGGCCCTGCGGTTCGCCCTGGAATCGGCCCTGTTTGACCTGGCTGCCCAATCGGGCGGCGTAGCCCTCGCCCGGTGGCTCAACCCCCAAGCGCCGCTGTCGGTGCCGGTGAATGCCGTTCTGCCACTGGGAGGGGTTGAGGAAACGGTCAATGAGGCCCGGCGGCTGGTCGATGAGGGGTTCAGGACC
Organism: uncultured bacterium; assembly: GCA_964543925.1. GTDB lineage: Bacteria > Fidelibacterota > Marinisomatia > SCGC-AAA003-L08 > TS1B11 > JADFNF01. The sequence goes on along the minus strand of CAZJBG010000007.1, from coordinate 19,647 downwards.
CTCAAGCTCAAGGTCGGGGGTCCCGAGAGCCGCACCGTCGTGGCGGCTCTCCGTGAATCGCTGGGTGGCGATATCAAAATCCGCCTGGATGCCAACGGCCGGTGGGATCGGGCCACGGCCATCCGGGAAATCACGGCTTACGAGCCCTATGACATCGAATACATGGAGCAACCGACCCCCGCCCATGATCTCCCGGCCCTGGCGGAGGTGCGCCGCAGGGTGGGCATACCTGTCGCCGCCGATGAATCCTTCACCGATCTGGCCTCGGCAAGCCTGTTGATCGAGCTGCAGGCCGTGGACGTGCTGGTGATGAAGCCCATGATCAACGGTGGCCTGCTGGCTTGCCGGGCCGCGGCCCGCATGGCCCTCGATGCCGGGGTGCAGGTCGTGGTCACCACCACCCTGGATACCGTGGTGGGTCGTTTGGGGGCCGCTCATCTGGCAGCTGCCGTCGCCTCGCCGGGCCGGGCCCAGGGACTGGCCACGGGCCCCTTGCTTTCCCGGGACCTGGTCCCCGATCCCGCTCTTATTGAAGGGGGCCAGCTCAGGCTCCCTGACAGCCCCGGCCTCGGTTTGGACCGGGTGCCCCAGCCATGAGTCTCCGGGGAAGCTGGCTTCACAGCCAAGCCGTGGCGCACCCGGCCCATCCCGCCCTGGCCGTGGGGGCCCAGGCCCTCACTTTTGCCCAGTTGGCCCACCGGGTTGACCGTCTCGCGGCCCGGCTTGTTGAGGCCCGATGGTCGGGGGAAACCGTAGGGGTCTGGTTGCCCGATGATCTGTCGATGGTTGAGGCGATCTGGGCTGTGCCTCGCGCCGGGGGCGTCCTGGTGCCCCTCCATGCCCGTTTGCAGGGACCGGAACTGGCCGCTTACCTCGCTGAGATCCACTGTACCCGCCTCTACACGACGCGCCCTCGGTATGCCGGTATCGAGCAGGTCCTGCCCAAAACATTGGAGGTCATGTTTGTTGACGAAGGGCCGGTGGGGTCCGGCAGCCTTGACCCTGGGGAAGCCGTCCCGGAAGGGACCCTCCATTCCATCCTCCTGACGTCAGGGACCACCGGGCGACCCAAGGCGGTGCGGCTGACCTACGGGAATCATCGGTCCAGCGCCGAGGCCTGGTGCCAATTTCTGGACCTCACCCCAAGCGACCACTACCTGTGCGCCCTCCCCCTGAGTCACGTCGGGGGTCTGGGCATCCTTTTTCGCGGCGCTGTGGCGGGATTCAAGGTGACCTGCCTGCAAAAGTTTGACGGCGCGGCGGTGAACCGGGCCCTGGATGATGGCGCAGTGACCCACGTCTCACTGGTACCCACCCAGCTCCACCGGATGATCAGGCTGCGCGGTGAACGGCCTTTCTCCAGGCAGCTCAAGGCCCTGGTCTTGGGCGGGGGACCGGCCCCACCCGGCCTCATTGATCAGGCCCTGAAACTGGGTGCGCCACTGGTAAAGACCTACGGCATGACCGAAACGGCGTCGGGGGTCACGGCCTTCAGGGTCTGGAAGCATCCCGATAAGCAAGCATCAGCGGGCCGGCCATTGGGACGCGCGACCCTGAGTATGATCAATGCCGACGGCGCCCCTCTGCCCCCGAATGAAGTGGGGACCATAGCCGTCCAGGGGCCCAGCGTCATGGAGGGCTATCTGAACGGTCCCGCCACCGGGGGGGAGCTGGTAACGAGCGACCGGGGCTGGCTTGATGCAGACGGCTTCCTCTACGTCAGTCCGAACCCGCTTGCGCTGATTATTTCCGGTGGCGAGAATGTGGACCCCCAGGAGGTGGAGCAGGTCCTTCTGGGAGTCCCTCATGTGCTGGAAGCCTGTGTCGCCGGTCTGCCCGACACCGATCTGGGTCAGCGAGTGGTGGCGGTCGTGGCGGCGGAGCCGGGGCAAAGGTTGGACGAGGCCGCCCTGGTCCGCGCCTGCCGCCGGAAATTGGCCCCCTTCAAGGTCCCTAAATCGGTCATCGTCTGGCCCGCCCTGCCCAAAACACCTGGCGGGAAAGTTCAGCGGCGAAAGGTCCTGGAAAGGCTACTGGGGGCGGATTAGCCTGAGCGTGCCCAATGGGCCGTCAATCGCCCTCGGTGCTTTCTTGGCGGTAGACCTCCAGTTTGGCCCGGACCTCCTGCGGAATGGTGGTCTTTTTAAAGCTGGCCAGTTCCACCCACACATGGCTGGTCACCACCGAGGCCACCGCTTTGCCGCCGGGACCGATGATCCGATACCGCATCGTGAAAGCTGAATCCGACAATTTCGCCACGCCCAGTTGAACGGTCAGGTCGTCGCCGATCCGGGCTGGTGCCTGGTAGTCGGCCTCGGCGTGCACCAGGGGAAAGCCCCACTGGCCCTCCTTGAACACCTGGGCGAAACTCCAGCCCATGTGTTGAAAAAATGCCTCGAAGGCGCTATGGGCGTATTCGAAGAAACGGGAAAAGAAGACCACCCCGGCCATGTCGACTTCACTGAAGGTAACGGTGTGGGTGTGCTCAAAAGTCTCCATGGACCAGCCTGTGTGATGAGTTAGGAATGTCGGTTAACCCCGGAAATTACCCCCGCGTTGACTTCCGGGCACTTCATAAGGTCGCTGACCGCCATGCGATGATCTTTCGCGTCAGGATTACCGAGCCAGCAATCTGAACTGAGGAATATCGCTCAATGATTGCACAATCTCGTTTCGCGGTCTAGAATTCATGGCAATGGATAGGTACGCTATGGAGGGGGGAAAGTCAAGGGTGGGCAATAACAAACTGCTCAGGACCCTACGGTTTGGGCCAAGTCCGACCATAAAGGCAGGAAGGGTGTAGAGGTATATTTACGGTTCCCGAAGGCGTATCTGGAAAGGGTATTCAGGGGCGATAGTTGCCCCACTATCGGATTGCAATTTATTTTGTAAATTTAGATAATTATCATAACTTCACTTCGGGGTTAGATCCAAGTAGTTTTGCATTGTTGTTGACAAGCCTATCCCTCAGGAGAACAAATGACTAAAAAGTCAGCCAAGCCGTCCGTAAAGAAGATCAAGCAAAAAATTATTCACACACAGTCAAGTGATCACCAGTATCACTACGCGCATGGTGCCCTCGTTGGTACATCGCCCAGAATGGATATAGTTATTCAGCTCTACAAAGAGAAGAATCCTCTACCAAGTAGCTGGACCCGAGAAATAGACGAAGAGGGTAATGTCACCGAACCCGGAATACAGCATAACAAGGAAGAGATAGAGAGAATATTTTCAGCTACGATTTTTATGAACCCTGGAACTGCCTACAGCATGGGAAAATTATTGACTGAAAAGGCGGAATATATCCGGGATCAGCTTGAAAAGATGACTATTGAGGAGGCAAAGAAGGAAAATGAGTGATATTGGCCAGCTCAGAGATTCGACACGAACTCTTGAAATACTTGCCAAATCTCTTCAATACAACCATGATTTAGCCTGGAACGAACAGGGTTTCGGTGAGGTATACCGTTATGGCCAAAAGGAGTCCCCGGCTGATTCGGACGCGCTGGCTGAATCCACCGACTCTAGCCGCGCAAGGGTGATTGCCTTTGATTTCGAGAAACGAGAGCTCACAATTCAAGTGACGTTACCACCCTCCGATACTGAGATTGTAAGGCTCTGGCTTTCTCCTATGGACCCTCAAACCATAGTTGCAAGCGATCGAGTAGCGACTGACGTTCGAGTTGTCCAAGCAACAGATTTGGGGAAAATTATGAATAGTTCAACAGCACAAAAGTCGACACTAAGGGCGATTGGGATCAAAATGCTTAGAACATCCCGCTTTGCTGCCGGAGCCGGCGTGGTTTTCACGATTGTAGCAAGTGTAATAAAATCCAATGTATTAATAGCCTACCCCATTTTACCCGCTTTATTGCTCGTCGGGTTCTCTTTCGCCTATTTCGGGGCGAGTGTTGCGCTTAAAGAACCTTAAGGGTCGGGGCCTTTTCGCTACTGCCATTGCCGGTGTAGCAAGTGTTGGGACGATGTTCATAAAATCAACCATCACAGCAATGGAAAATCCTAAGGTTCCGATAGAAGATATCGGGATATTTTGGATCGCCGGCTTATTTGGTTTCCTGCTTACTCTATTTTTAATTATTGCAATACTACTGAGCGCACTTGGTGACCAATAGGTTGTAATTTTTCTTCAGGGAACAGCAACCCCACAGCGACCCTATAGCTACCTACTCCCCCTCTTCCGTCGGGGTACTTCGGCCTTCTAAGCCGTCCTCGTTTAACTACGGACCGGTAGGTCGCGGGGGAGTTTATCCCGTGTAACGTAGGTGGAGTGGGAAATCCCGCCCCCAGCCCCCCTCTAGGCCGGCACTTCCCGCCCCTCCAGCAGGAGTGATCGGGTCACTGCCAGCGGCTCCCGGATGGCCCCTGAATCCAGGCGGTAATAAATCGT
>CAZJBG010000007.1:10949-15229 GCA_964543925.1 uncultured bacterium | reverse complement strand
ACGAGCGCGAGGCGTCCACGGCCACCGGATCCTCGCCGTCGCGGAGCTTGCGCAGCTGGTGGGAAATAGCCGAGGTTTCCATACCCAGGATATCAGCGAGGTCGCAGACGCACAGCTCTCCGGCATGGGCCAGGCTCACGAGAAGTTTCAGACGGGTAGGGTCACCCAACAGGCTTATATTTCTGGCCAGGCCCGGCAAATTATCGAGGGCCGCCAGACGCCGCTGCGTGCCCTCCAGCACCGGCAGGTTGATCTTCGAACGCACACATGACCGCTCGATCATAACAGGTGTCCTTTACTTGGTGTGAGTGGGATCATCGGTTTATCTCATAAATCTGAGGGTCAGGTCCACCCCCCGGGCTAACTGCTGCGCACCCCTCACCCGGCTCCATAGTGGGCCGGAGAACCGGATCACGCCCGAGACTGATTCGGTCAGCTCCAGGTTCAGTCCGGCGCTCCCTTCCAGGAAATATCCGCCCGAGTTGGGCGCCGAAGTATTGGCCCAGATATCGCGCCCCTGCCACCTGGTCCGGACGATCAGGTAGGGGTAACTGTGCCACAGCCGATAACTCTGCCCGATGGCGTGCAGGTCGATGCCCAGTTGGGGACCCGGCTGAAACCCCAGGGAACTCTCCTTCAGGCTGGCGGTATAGCGCACCAGCAGGCCGGTGACCCAGGGGAACTCGGACCGCTGCCACCACTCACCATATAGGGTGGCCCCAGTGGCGCCCGTACCCAGTGCAAAATGGCGATGCTCCACGGTGTCGGCTGCCGCGTCAAAGGGATTGGTGCTATAGCTGGGGGCGGTGGGGAAGGCGACGTTCACGCCCAGGAAAATGCGCCTGCCGGGACCCACCGCCGCATTGGTGAGGATGTAGCGCAGCCCCAGTTGCAGGTCCTGGAAACCCTGGAGCGTCTCGGAACGGTGGTGAACATCTTCCTCTTCCGACCGCTGCGACCAGCGCATATAGGGCAGTATCGCCAGGGCGTTGAGACGCGTTGTGACCCCGGCCATACCGAACAGGTTCACCCGGTGGGTGGTGGCACGACCAAGGTGCTCGCCGCTGTTCCCGCTGCCGGTAGCGCTGGGTGAAAGGGCGTTGTAGCCGTAGTCGGCGCCCACCAGGAGGCCCCCTCTGTTAAGGCCAATCCCTTCAGTTGCGCTCCCGACCGGGAGCGTGACGTTGCTTCAGAGGGGTCACTGGCCCCACAGGGGCTCTTGGAGGAGCAGCATAAAGATGACGGCAACCCAAAGGATGTTTACCTTGCCCCCGTGGTGCTTAAATCCACACCAGAGTGCGCTGAGAACGCGGAGTGTCTTAACCTTCAAAACCTTCTCTCTCTGTGTGCTCTGTGGTGAAAATCATGGCGCTACGCTTTGCGGTATTGCCAGCTCCTTGTAGGCGGCCCGCACCTCCCCCAGGCAGCAGCGGCCCGTTGGGTTCTTGACCTCGCAGCTGCAGGCCCCCTGGACCACTTGCTCCCGGATACTCGCCTCGATGCGTGACTCCCCCTGCCGGCGGTATTCACCCTGGATGTCCTCCCTGGTATGCTCGAAGCAGTAGCAGACCAGCTGGGGCGGCTCGGCGGCCTTGAACCCCACCCGCACCGTCACATCGTCCCGGCTGAGGGAGGGGCTATCGCCGGGGAAGAAATAGAGGGTGGGGTCGTCGGGGTTGGTGCAGACGTACCCGTCGGGAAAACCCCCAGCCGGTTGCAGCTCCGGCCGCGCCAGGGCGTTGATGGTCTCTGCGCCCACCGGCTTGCCCTTCTGGCTGCAGGTGGGACACAGGTCGGCCCCCGTAGTGCCGGCCTCAGCGTTGGGTAGGGTGCAACAGGAATCAGACATATTTTCTCCTTTTATGTTTCGTCAATCAAGTCAACGTGACCAGGCTGCTCAAGTGGCGGCTCCCCTGATAAAACGAAGCAGGCCGCCGCGGTCTTCATCCTTCAGAAAATACTGGGCGAGAATGCCCAGGATCACGCCGAAGGCGATGTGGGCAGCAAGGGTCAGTAAAAACAGCTGCGGCCAGGCATAGTTTATGCCAAACAGCCCGACCATAGGTCCCATGGGCGGCCCGGTCATCATGCCGAGCTCCATAGTCAATAGCCAGATGACCGCCCAGAAGATTGCCCGGGTGTAATTCCGGCCCTTCCCCCAGACGAAGGTGTAGATCAAGCCAAAATCGGCCCCATTGAGGAAGTGGATGAAAAAACCCACCGGGTAATAGAGGGCGAGGGATCGGCTGCCGGTAGCCATTTTCCCAAACATGACCGGTGTTTCACCGGGTAACCACCCGTTCAGAACGCCCATTTGCCGGAAGAAGTCCAGTCCGACAGTGGCCAAAGCACCCACGCCTAGCCCGATCACGATTCTCCTGAAGAGATCGGGATAGCGCCCCTGGCTATAGATGATAATCCCTATAAGGATAACGATGGACGGCACATAAACCAGGGGGATATACACTCGCGCAAATTCATGAGCCATCATGATCACCTTGGGCCCCATCGATATCTTCTGGATGTATTGCGCGTAGCCGAAGGACAGGGTGACCAGCTGAATCGGTACGAAGCCACCGGTGAACAGCGCCAGTAGTATGAAGAAAGCTCTCCGCTTATCAATCTCACCCATCGTGCTGTCCTTACTTTTGTACGGAGGAAGCGATTCGTTGAACCACGGTATCGAGTTCAGCGCCTAATGCTTCCAATCCGGGATACGCTCCCAGGAGATAGGAAGGCTTGACGTATTTCACCATCACTTTGCCGTCGGGCCTTTCCATGATGGCCACCTTCAGGGGCGGTTCGATAGCACCCAGTCGGTTGGTTTCAATGATCCGCTTCATGAACCTCGGGTGGAAGAACAGCAGCTGTTTCATGCCTCCAACTTTTTTATTCACCATTTTTAACATTTTCTGGGCATCGATTTCTTTGATCACCATCATATTTTCTTCTTCGATGGCGGCCGTCAATATCTCCACGGTGTCGTTAAAATCATAGGTCGAGGCGGTCATGACTTGAGACGCCGGCAGCTTCATCATCTGGGCTGCGCCCGGCTCCTGCGCAAGTAGCACCGGGCCGATAAGCAGCATGGTAAAACCCAGCTGCATGACGGTACGATTTCTATGGGACTTCATGGCTTCTCCTTACTCTACGGGTTCATGATGATAACTTGTTGCGCCGCCCAGCCGACCCTTACCCCACGGCCTTGGCCGCGCTTTTGACGATCTCGTTGAGCGTCGGATGAATATGGATCGCCTTGGCCACCGTCTCGATGTTGCCGCGGCCCTGCATGGCGGTCACCACCTCGTGGATCAACATATCGGCGTGGGGGCCGAGGATATGCCCGCCTAAAATCTCGCCGGAGTCCGCGTCTGCAACCAGCTTGACCAGACCCTGGTTCTGACCCAGCGCCTTCCCCCGGCCGGAGTGGGCGAACGAATAAGTGCCGACTTTGACCGCATGTCCCGCCTGGCGGGCCTCCCGCTCGGTCAGCCCCACGCTGGCCAAGGCGGGCTCGGTGAAAATGGCCCGGGGGACCACCCGGTAGTCCACCGCCCGACCAAGGGACTTGACCGCGTTGAGGGCGGCGATGGGGCCGTCATACGTGGCCCGGTGGGTGAACATCTGTCCGCCGTTGGCGTCGCCCAGCGACCAGATATTGGGGGCCGTAGTGCTCAATTGGTTGTCGGTCTTTACATACGTTCCGTTTAAGTCAACGCCAGCTTGACCCAGACCCAGGCCATCCACCCGCGCCGTACGGCCCGTCGCCAACAAGATGACCTCTGCCTCCACTCGCTGCTCAGCCTCACCCTTCCGGGCGATCACGTAACGGCCTGTTTCGTCACGTCCTGCGCGGATAACCTCCGTCGATGTGTGTACTTTAATGCCTTCGGACTGTAGGATCTCCTCGAGCTGGTCGGACAGTTCCGGCTCCTCCCTGGGCATCAGGCGGGAGGCGCGACCCAGGAGGGTTACCCCGGTGCCGAAACGAGCGTACATCTGGGCGAATTCGACCCCTATGTAGCCACCGCCGATGATCATCATGGACCCCGGCAAGGCCTCCAGCGTGAGGGCCTCGTTGTTGGTGATGAAACCGGCTTCGTCCAAACCGGGGATCGTTACGACCGTAGGCGCGGCCCCCACCGCCAGGATGCATTTATCGGCCGTTATGGCCTGCCCATCGATGCGGATATCCACCGGAGAGGTAAACTCGGCGCGGCCGGTGAGGAAGCTGATGCCGCTGTTTTTCTTAAGCCCACTGTGAATGCCTGAGATGATAC
>CAZJBG010000007.1:0-10939 GCA_964543925.1 uncultured bacterium | reverse complement strand
TCACGATCACATCTTTACGCGCGATGGCGGCCGTCAGGTCAAAGGCGAGGGCCTTGGGATCAATGCCCCGCACGCCAAACTCATAGGCGTGATGCCGTACCAGATGCATGACCTCGGCAGACCTTAACAAGGCCTTGGTGGGGATACACCCCTCATTGACTCACGTGCCCCCCACTTGCTGCATCTCGATGAGGGCCACCTTGGCCCCCAGCCGGGCCGCCAGGTGAGCGGCAGGCAGGCCGCCCTGGCCCGCGCCGATAACGGCGAGATCGTACTGGTCCATTACACTGCCCTCTCATTGTCGTAGATGCTGCGGTATTGGCGCTCATTTTTTCTGGCCCCGATTTTGTAACCATCTTCCAGCGTAAGGATCACCATATCCCCGGGCTTATCACTCCGGGAAATCCACTTCGCAGCGGTATCTTCCGACGTGAAGAAATGGACATAGTGGCAGAAACTCTTGATCACATCGGCGCGTATCAGATCGGTGTTTGGCATCATAAAGGATAGGACCGCACCGGCTGGCTCAACGGCCAGTACCCCTTCCGGTCCCACCGTGATCCGGATGGTTTCCTTGGTTACCGGGTCAAGTGACTCTACATAGGCCGTCTGCCCGATAATCTGTGGAATAAAAAGGCTGTCCCAGGCGCACCAGGTGTAGAGGGTGTGGCCGTTCACCAGGAAGCGGTGGGGCATTTCCGTCACGCCCAAACCCCAGTACCCGAGGATCTTGCCCCCGTCATCAAAATAGACGCCGGACCAACCCTCGATAATGCTTTTGACATCGCTGAGGGGCATATTGAGCGTATCGGCGAGTTCCTCGATCGCCACCGGTTGCCCGGTCGCCAAGTGACGATAAATCTGGGCGGAAACCTGCTGCCCCTGTTCGGGCAATCCCATGAACTCACTCGGAAATGCGCCTAGAAACTTGCTGATTTGTTCTTTGTCGATAGCTGATATAGTCGTCAGATCACTCATGTCTCGATTCCTTTTATTGATCGTTAGCTGCGATCAGGACTTTCCTGACGGTGAATATCCATCAACCGGGCCTTAAACCCGAGCTGATCCACCAACTGGGGGATCGCTGCTTCCCTTAGTTTTTTTCCATCGATCAGGCACAGCATGCGGCGGTCCTCGAAGACCACCTCACAGGCCAGCATGCCGGGTTGGGCCGCCAGGGAGGCTTCCAGTCCCGCCGCGCAGCCGATGCACGTCATCTCGGCGATAGCCCAGTTGCTGGCCGCACCTTCATCGATCTGGTCGGCATAGCCGCTCTCCCCATCGGTCATGGAGGCGGCTTGGATATAAGGGAAGGCCAGCAGCAGGGCTATCAGGGGGGCGGCTAGCCAAAGGGCCCGGCGCTGACGGGCTAGCTTGGTACGCTCACCCAGGGAACAACAGGCCTCGGCCGCCTGGGGCCGATAGCTGTGCCAGACAGCCCCACCGACCAATCCCAGGGCGCCGATGGAGAGGTAGGGACGCACCGGCTCGAGCCAGCTGAACCCGGCCAGGGAAGTGGCCCCCAGAGAGGCCAGCAGGACGGGGCCGGTGCAGCACAGGCTGGCAAATGTAGCCGCACCCAAGGCCAGGATTGAATCGCGCATAACAACCTCCAATTCGATATATAAACATATGTTCAAATAATGAAAAAGTCAACGGTTCCCTTTGCAGGTCACCTTTCTGTCGCCGAGGCGACCAAAGGGAGTGGCGGCGCCTACAGGATGCCGTTTTTCGCGAAGGAGAAGGAGTCGTTGCCGCCGATGATGAGGTGGTCGTGCACCTGGACGTCGATGGTCTCACAGGCCTCTTTGAGCCGTTTGGTGATGAGCTTATCGTCTTTGCTGGGCGCCAGATTGCCCGAGGGGTGATTGTGCACAAAAATGACCGCTGCCGCATCCCGCTCCAGGATCAGTTTGATCACTTCCCGTGGATAGACGGCGCTGGTGGTGAGGGTCCCCTCGAAAAGGGTCACCAGGTCGATGATCTGGTTCCGGCCGTTGAGCAGGATGATCATGAACTGCTCACGGTTGCGGTTCTTGAAGTGATGGACCAGGTAGCTCAGCACTTGATCGGACGATTGAATGTAGTCCTTGCTGATCACCTCTTCCTTCAAATACCGCCGGGCAACGGCCTGAACCAGTTTGAGGCCGAAGATATTCTTATCCCCGACGCCGCCGACCGATTTGAGCAGGACCGGTGTCGCTTCCAGGACGCCGCCGAGAGAACCGAACTTGGCCATCATGGCCTTGGCGGTGGGCTTGTGGTCGGGCCGGGGATCGGCCAACTTCAGGAGCAGTTCCACGACCTCATAGTCCAGAAAGCCTTCCAGACCACTGGTAAGAAATCGTTCCCGCAGGCGGCGATAATGACCCTCGGTTGACCGGGCGTTGGGTGGCAACGGCTACCTCCTCTGACTGGTTCGTGGATGCCGCCAAAAAGTTGCACGCTTTCGACGGCCTTTGCAACTCCCAAAAGTGGCTATAAATTCAGCACTATGCCCAATGTCAGTTTTCAACTGCTCTTCCAGGTCTTAAATAGCGAACAGTCCATTCTGGCCCGCACCGATCAGAAGGCCTACACCCTCCTGTCTATCCTGGGTGTGTTCATGGTGTTTTTCATCGTGTACTACCGCATGATGACGATCAACCTTTTTATCCTGGTCCTGCTGGCCGTCTATTTCCTGGCGGCTATGGTGACCATCTTGAGTTTGGTGCGGACCCTGCTGCCCCGTTTCCGGCCGACGGCCTCCATCCCCGAAGAGAGCGCCCCTGAGCCGAACCCAACCTTTTTTGGGGGGATTCGGGAGTTTGATTCGAGTGAGGCATACTACCGCTATATGAAGGATTTGGAGGCGGATGATGATCGCGCCCTCCAGCAACTCAGTGGCCAAGTCTATGCCCTGGCCGGTATCAACTGGTTCAAAAACGCACAGCTTCGCTGGGCGATGTATGCCTTCACCATCACCATTGCCACCGAGTTGGTGATGATCCTGTCGACCTTCGTCAAAATGGGCCTTGAATTTCTGTCGGAACCGGGTATGCCCTAGTGAGTGGGGCGCGGATGTCGAAGCTCGTCTCATATCGCAAAGGGGAAGGCATTACACGCATGACCAGTATGAAAGTCGTCAAACGCTTCAGGTGGAGTATGGCCCATCGCCTGACCCACGGCTACCAGGGTCGTTGCGCCTCCCTCCATGGCCATGAGTATGAAGTGGGGGTGACGGTGGCCGGAGAGGTTGATTCCATGGGATTGGTCGTGGATTTTGCCGAGATCAAAAAGGTCTGCCAGGGGTGGATCAAAGAGCACCTGGACCACACGACCATCGTTTATAAAGAGGATACTCCCCTCGTGGAATTTCTCCAGCGGGAGGAACAGCGGCACTACATTGTCGATTTTAATACCACGGCCGAAAATCTGGCGGCCCACCTCCGGAAGGTCCTCCAGGTAGAGCTGGACCGGGCCCTGGATCGCCATCTGTCGGTGGTCAACATTATCTTAATGGAGACCCCCAACAGCTCCGTCGAGCTCTCCTGAGGCCCTGCCCTGCATGGTGCCCTCTACATCACGTTGCTTTCCCGGCCGGCATTAAATTCAGGGACCGCTTTTATTGGGTTTACCCCTTCCCGGTGTGTGTGGGAACCCGTGAGCCATCAACTCTGAAGTTTCAGGACCCATGACGAGCCTACCCCTGATCGAAAAATATCGATCTTTTCTTTCGGTTACCGATGCCACCCCCATCATTTCGCTGGGGGAGGGGAGCACCCCTCTGATCCCGGCGCCGGCCCTCTCCCGCGAGGTAGGGGCCCAGGTCTATCTCAAACTTGAGGGGGCCAACCCCACGGCATCTTTTAAAGACCGGGGGATGACCATGGCGGTATCCAAGGCCAGGGAGAAAGGGGCCCAGGCGGTGATCTGCGCCTCCACGGGCAATACCGCCGCATCCGCAGCCGCCTACGCCTCTCGGGCCGGGTTGCGCTGTATCGTGCTGCTGCCCGAGGGCAAGGTAGCCCTTGGGAAGCTGGCGTCGGTGGCCCACTGCGGCGCCCGCATGGTCACCATCCAGGGCAACTTCGACCAGGCGCTGGAGATCGTCCGTTTCCTCACCGGCAAGTATCCGGTGGAGGGGGTGAACTCCATCAATCCCTATCGCATCGAGGGCCAGACTACCGGGGCCTTTGAAATTGTCGATGCCTTGGGCGCCGGCCCCACCTATCAGGCCATGCCGGTGGGCAACGCCGGGAATATTTCGGCCTACTGGCGCGGGTATAAGACCTATCACGAGGCCGGCAAGCTCAAGCGGCTCCCCGTTATGCTCGGGTTCCAGGCGGCAGGCGCGGCCCCTATCGTGACCGGCAAGCCGGTACTGAACCCGGAGACGATAGCGAGTGCTATCCGGATTGGCCGCCCCGCCAGCTGGCAGACCGCGGTCCAGGCCCGCGATGAGTCCGGGGGGATCATCGATATGGTCACCGATGAACAGATCGTTGCCGCCTATCAACTGCTCGGTACCCTGGAGGGCGTTTTTTGCGAGCCGGCCTCGGCGGCCGGTGTCGCCGGTATCTTGAAACTGGCCGGGGGGGGCTTTTTCAAGGCCGATGATTCCGTCGTCTGTATTCTCACCGGCCACGGCCTGAAGGACCCCGAAACGGCCATCTCCGTCGCGGCCCAGCCGGTGACCCTGCCCGCCGATGGGCAGGCCGTGGCCGAATATCTCGGGTATGATCACTGACCGGTGCCCCGGGCGGAGTCTGAGCCTGCATGGGTGCGCGGGGCAGGCATTCCCCGGGAGATTGATGATTGTCCTTGTATAGTTGTCCCCAGCGAGGATAAACTACCGGCTGTGAGAAATCCGTTTGAAACAATGAAGATGTCCCCGATATTCACCCACTGTCCCATGTGTATGACGATGCACGCCCACATTGTGGGGCCGGGGGGGGCTTTGTAGCCAGTTCATCAAGAACCAGTTTTAAACCCCCTCTACCATGCAAGTAGCGGGGTTTTTTTTTAGAGGAATGTAAGGATGGCACAAGTTCTGGAATGCCGCGTTTGTAAAGAGGCCACCGGCTTTAAGCCCGAGACCGTCTGCCCGTCCTGTTTTGGCCCCCTCGAGGTGGTGTACGATTACCCCTCGATTCGTCAGTCCCTCCGTCGGTCTGAGGTGGAAAGCCGTCCCACCACCATGTGGCGCTACCACGAGCTGCTGCCCGAGGTTTTGGGTGGCACGCCCACGACGCCGGTCGGGTGGACCCCGACGATCCGTGCCAAGCGGTTGGGCGCGGCTATCGGCATGACCAACCTCTATATCAAGAACGATGCGGTGAACTTTCCCAGCCTCTCATTCAAGGACCGGGTGGTTTCGGTTGCCCTGGCCAAGGCCATCGATTTCGGCTTCGATCTCGTGGGCTGCGCCTCGACGGGGAACCTGGCCAATGCCGTGGGTGCCCAGGCATCCATGCTGGGGCTGAAGAGCATTATCCTGATCCCCGATGACCTGGAGTCCCAAAAAATACTGAGCGCGGCCTGCTACGATACCCAGGTCATTCAGGTCAAAGGCACCTACGATGACGTCAACCGCCTCTGCACGGAGTTAACTTACCGTGAGAAAATTGGCATCGTGAATGTCAACCTGCGCCCCTTTTACTCGGAGGGGTCCAAGACCGTCGGTTTTGAGCTCGCTGAGCAGCTCGGCTGGGTTCTGCCGGACCAGGTGGTGGCGCCCATGGCGGGGGGCTCGCTCATCTCCAAAATCGGCAAGGCGTTTGGCGAGTTGGTGAAGGTGGGGCTGGTGGACCCCAAGCCAACCAAACTCTTTGGCGCCCAGGCAACCGGCTGCGCTCCCATCTCCTCCCTGGTGAAATCCGGTGCCGAGGAGCTGACGCCGGTGGTTCCCGATACGATTGTGAAATCGCTGTCCATTGGCGCTCCGGCCGACGGTCGCCGGGCGGCTGAAACCATCCGCGCCTCCGGCGGTTGGGCCGAGGATGTGACCGATGAGGAAACGGTTGAATCCATCGTCCTGCTGGCGGAGACCGAGGGCATTTTCACTGAAACGGCCGGTGGCGTCACCGTCGGCGTTACACGGAAACTGCTCGCCCAGGGCCGCCTGGACAAGGATGCCGTAACGGTATTGTGCATCACCGGCAACGGACTGAAAACGCCCAATGTGGTGGCCCATAAAGCGGCGAACCTGCCCACGATCGAAGCCAAGTATTCTGCTTATCAGGCCTTATGGCAACCAAAGGAAGTGAAGGGGAAAGCACATGTCGGTACGATTTGAATTTTTAGGCCCCCTGAAGGCCATCGTCGCAGGTGAGGAGGCGGTGGAACTTGAGGCCGGGACCGTTGCCCAGGCCCTTGAGGAACTGAATAAAACCTATGATGGCCTCGCCCAGCGCCTCCTGGAGGAAAGCGGTTCACTCCATCGTCATATCAACATTTACGTGAATGAGGAGGACATCCGCCTGAAGGAGAACCTGCAGACACCCCTCGCGTCCGGTGACGTAGTGACCGTCATCTCCGCCATCGCCGGAGGTTGACATGGCCCAATCGGCACGCATAGTGGATGAATCCCTCGACTGGTATAACCGGTATGCCCGCCATATCACCCTGGAAGAGGTGGGGGAATCCGGGCAGCAGGCCCTGGGTGATACCCGGGTGCTCATCATCGGGGCGGGGGGGCTCGGCTCGCCGGTGGCCCTCTATCTGGCGGCAGCCGGGGTGGGGACCCTGGGGCTGGTGGATTTCGACAGGGTCTCCCTGAACAACCTCCAGCGCCAAATCCTCCACGGCACGTCCGACGTGGGGCGGCCCAAGGTCGATTCGGCCCAGGAAGCCCTCGTGCATATCAACCCCCAGGTAAAGGTTGTGACCTATCAGGATAGAGTGACCCCGGAAAATGCCTGGGAGCTCATCAATGGGTACGATCTGGTGGTGGACGGCAGCGACAACTTTGCCACCCGTTTTCTGATCAACGATGTCTGTGTCCAGGCGAAAAAGCCGCTGATCTTCGGGGCCGTGCTCCAGTTCTCCGGCCAGGTGACCGTCTTTACCCCGGAGGACGACTCCGGCTGTTACCGCTGCCTGTTCCCCGAAGCTCCCGATCCCCGATATGCCACCACCTGTGTCGAGGCGGGCATCTTTGGCGTCACTACCGGCATCATCGGAAGTTTGCAGGCCGCCGAAGCCTTGAAGGTAATCTTGAACGACAGCGGGCACCAGGTGGGGCCCACCCTCAAGAACCGGCTGCTGATGTACGACGGCAAGGATTCCTCTTTCCGCACCATCAAGCTCAGTAAGAATCCGAACTGTCCGGTCTGTTCGGCCACCGCCTTCGATTTCCGCACAGTGACCTACGTGGATAACTGCGCCGTGGGCAGTCCGGCCAACGAGGTGGCTAAACTGGCCTGACAATCGGTCGCGTCCATGAAGGCCGAGGATAGCCTATGACTGCCCCCGCAACGGTATCGGTGCCGGCCACCTCCGCCAATCTGGGTCCCGGCTATGACGTTCTCGGTCTGGCCCTGGATATCCGGCTGTCGGCTGCCGCCCGGCCCGCCCCTGCGTGGAACATACTTATCCGGGGTGAAGGCGCTGGCCGGCTCCCCGCCAACGGGGATAACCTTATGGCCCGGGCCTACGGGCGTCTATGTGAGCGGCGCGGGTGGCCGCTGGGCCCCCTGGAGATCGAGGTGGACAATCCCATCCCTATCGGCCGGGGTCTGGGCAGCAGCGCCGCGGCCATTGTCACCGGCATGGCCCTGGCCCAGCTCCTACATCAGGGTAGCCTGGATCGCCAAGAGCTCTTTCAGGAGGCGGCCGCCATGGAAGGGCACCCGGACAATGTGGCCCCGGCGGTCTTTGGGGGTCTGCAGCGGGTCATCAATGGGGAGAGCGGTGTGACGGCCGGCGCCCAGGAACTGGCGGGCAACGTAAAGGTTCTGCTGGTCATCCCCGACGCCCCGAAGTCCACCGCCCGGATGCGTGAGGTGGTTCCGGAGGCAATAGCGCCCCTGGTGCAGGCCGCCAATGACGAAAGTCTCAACCATGTTCTTAAGGGACTGGCCCAGGGGGACCCGGAAGGTCTGCGCTACTCCGCAGAGGACCGGCGGCATCAGCCTTACCGTCTGGCGGTTCAACCGGAATCGGCGGCTATTTTTGAGATCATGCAACAGACTGAACATGTGGCTGGCGTGTTTCTCAGTGGCGCCGGCACGGCCATAGGAGGGTGGGTCGTGGAAAATACAGATCCCGCGGAGCAGGTCCGCCGAGCCGTAGCGGCCCGGTCGCTGTCGGCTGCGGTGCGGCTGGTGAGCCCGGACCGGTCGGGGGTCCAGGGGGAAATCATCGGTGGCTAAGCCTGTCGTTTTCAAGTTTGGCGGGTCTTCGTTGCAGACGGCTGAGCGCATCCGCAAGGTCGTGGACATCATGGCCGGTTTCCATGCCCCGCTGGTGGTGGTCACCTCCGCCGTAGGGGGCGTGACCAACCAGCTGGCAAGCATTCTCGCCGACCCGTCGCTGGCGGATGAGCAGCGTGACGAGCTGCGCCGCCTGCACCTGGAGATCGCCGGGGATCTGGGGCTGGAAGGGGCGGACCTGGCGGACTACGAGGCCCATCTCGCAGTCACCCTCGCCGACCTTGATCAGGCCGGCACGACCCTGGATGACCGGGGCCGTGAGCGGGTGATCTCCATCGGTGAGCGCCTATCAACTTATCTGGTGGCCAGGGTGCTGGCGGCCCGGGGGCTCCGGTCCGAATATATCGACAGCCGCAGTATGGTGCGCACCGACAGCGTCTGGGGGGAGGCCCGGGTCGACCTCGACACCACCCGGACATTGGTGGAAAAGGCGCTGCAGCCCATACTGGCGAAGGGGGTGGTCCCCATCGTCACCGGATTTTTGGGGAGCAATGCCAAAGGGGACACCACCACCATCGGGCGGAACGGCTCCGATCTGAGCGCCACCGTCCTGGGATGTTGTCTCGATGTCGACGAGGTGTGGATCTGGACGGACGTGTCCGGGATTTATACGGCCGATCCCCGCTACTATCAAGGGGGCCGGTTGCTGGAAGAAATTTCCTTCAGGGAGGCGGCCGAAGCGGCCTACTTCGGCGCCTCCGTGATCCATCCCCATACCTTATGGCCCTTACTGGAGACGAACGTAGCCGTGCGTATCAAGAATACTTTCCAACCCGACCAACCGGGGACCCTCATCTGTTCGGAGCCGACCAAGCGTGGCAATATCCTGATCACCACCTCGGTTGAGGGAGTCTCGGTCATTACGGTGGGGGGCTACGGCATGGTGGGCATCCGGGGGGTGGCCGCCAGGATATTTTCGGTCGTACAGGAGGTTGGCGCCTCGGTGCTCATGATCAGCCAGAGCTCGTCGGAGCATAATATTTCCATGGTGGTCCGGGATGCGGAGGTCGATGAAACGGTGAAAGCACTGCATGCGTCCCTGTCGGAATGGATGTTGAGCGCCCACCGGATTGATCATATCCGGGTGGTGCCCGATGTGGCGATTGTGACCGTGGTCGGTGAGAATATGCGGGGTCGCTCCGGCATTGCCGGTAAATTTTTCACCGCCTTGGGGCGCAGTGAGATCAATGTTATGGCCATTGCCCAGGGGTCGTCGGAATACTCCATCTCCGCGGTCATCGCCGCAGATGAGACCCGCCGGGCCATCGAGGGCATTCACAGGGAACTGGATGAGGACTATGTCAGACAAACTTAAGGTCGGTATTTTGGGGGCCACCGGCGCGGTTGGTCAGCGGTTTGTGCAACTGCTGGAAGGGCACCCCTGGTTCGAGGTGGCCGCCCTGTACGCTTCCGAGCGCTCGGCCGGCAAGCCCTATGCGGAGGCGGTGGATTGGCGGGTGCCGGTGACCCGGCCCACCTATGCGGATGGCCTCATCGTGCGCGACATGCAACCGGCGGGCGAGGTCGACCTGGTATTCTCCGCCCTGCCCAGTGAGACGGCCCAGAGTGTGGAACCGCTCTTTGCCCAGGCGGGGTATCCGGTGATCACCAACGCCAGTGCCTACCGTATGGCGCCTGACGTCCCCCTGCTGATCCCCGAAGTCAATCCCGAGCATACGGCCCTCATTGACGCTCAGCGCACGAAACGGGGCTGGAGCGGCTATATCGTCGCCAACCCCAACTGCTCGGCCATCGGGCTGGTGCTGCCCCTGAAACCCCTCCATGACGCCTTCGAACTGCAGCAGGTGAGCGTGGTGACCATGCAGGCCAAGTCGGGGGCCGGATACCCCGGTCCGCCGCCGGAGATCATCGGCGACAATGTCCTGCCTTTCATCCGGGGTGAGGAGGACAAGTTGGAGGAGGAGCCCCGCAAGCTGTTGGGCACACTCGACGGCGACCGGATCCACGAGGCGCCGGTGGTGATCTCGGCCCAGTGCAACCGGGTGGATGTGCTGGACGGGCACCTGGAATCGGTGAGCGTGACCCTGGGCAAACCGGCCACGGTCGCTGAGTTGGCCGAGGTGCTGACCAGCTTCAGGGGGGTGCCCCAGGAGGCGGGCCTGCCGTCGGCCCCCGAGGAAGTCATCGTCGTGGCCGCTGAAGATGACCGGCCCCAGCCGCGCCTTGACCGGGACACCGGCCAGGGCATGACCGTCACCGTAGGGCGCATCCAGCCCGACAAGGTGCTCGATATGCGGTTTGTGGTGCTCTCCCACAACACCATTCGCGGGGCGGCCGGGGCGGCCATCCTGAATGCTGAACTGCTGAAACATCAGGGGTATCTCTAGCTGGCAGGGAGATGCTGACCCGCCTTAAATCTCTGGGGATTGCCTTGGGCAATCAGCACGGCAAAACCCGCCGTGACGCTGTGCTGCTGAATATCCTCCTGGTTGCTTGGGTCGGGGGCCTGGTTCTGGCGGCCCGCGACGTGCCGGGGAGCTGGCTCGCTGCGGTCGTGGCCAGCC
>CAZJBG010000006.1:20965-41260 GCA_964543925.1 uncultured bacterium | reverse complement strand
ACCGGTGCCCCTGTCATGCCCCCCTTGGGTTCAAGGCTGGTGGTGAAGGTCAACGGATGGTAGAAGGTGACGTCGTACCAGGTCCAGGCGTTGTTGTGGGCACCGATCTTGTCGATTGCGGTGTTGTATCCCGATTCTTCCCCCCCAAACCGGTGCTGGAACATGATATGCTCGAATAGGTGGGCAAATCCGGTGCGTCCTTTTTCGGCCTCATTGCGGGCACCGGCCAGCACCAGCATATTGACGCTCAGGACACCTTTGAACTCAGGCATGGGAATGACGATGACATCCAGGCCATTCTCCAGGGTGGTCTTCTGCAGCTCGTAGGGGAACAGGCGCTGGGCTCCGGCCACCGTAACGGCGGCCAGCAAATAAACGGTCAGGAGGGCATGTGAAAGACGCATCTCAGGTTACTCCTCAACTAAGGTAGGCAGAGCACAGGACGAAGTTACCCCCGGCGGCCGGGTGATCCAAAATCTGATGCCGTCCATGACGGGGGGCTGACTGTCCGGCGCCCCGGGCGCTCAGTCTTTCGGGGACAGCTCCAACTCGCTCACCACGGGGTAATGGTCCGAGGGGTATTGGCCGTTTTCCTCATAGGTCACCACCTTGGCGGTGGTGGCCGAGAATTCGGGCGTCACCAGAATCCAGTCGATGCGTCGGTCGGCAGGGGCTGAGCCTTCCCAGCCGTGGAAGGTGCCCACTTGCTCCCCCAGGCGCTCCTGGGCCCTATCCCAGGTGTCGAGGAGCTGCAGTTGACCCTCGGCGCGGGCCAGCAGCTTGCCGTGGACTATATTGGCGGCGCTGGCGTTAAAATCCCCGGTGAGGATGACTGGGAGGGCCGGTTCGAGCAGGCGCAGCTCGCTCAGCAGCAGGTCGGCGCTCTTCTCACGGGCCAGCTGCACCCGATGGTCGAAATGGGTGTTCCAGTGATAGAACTCCACGCCGGTGGCCTTGTCCTTGAAGCGCACCCAGGTCACCATGCGCCGGTTGTCGTGTCCCCAGGTGCGGCTGCCGATGAGTTGCGGGGTGTCGGAGAGCCAAAAATGGTCGTAGGCCAACGGCTCGAACCGGTCGGCCTTGTAGAAGATGGCCATGAACTCCTCCCGGGAGCCGCCACCCCGGCCCAGACCGATCCAGTCGTAGGCGGGCAGATCGGCGTCCATATCCCTGAGCTGACCGTAGACCCCTTCCTGGGTGCCGATGAGGTCGGGGTCCTCAGCCAGGATGGCGTTGCGCAGCACGGCGCGCCGGTCGCTCCACCGGTTCTCACCCTGTTCGCTGGCATATTTCAGGTTGAAAGTCATGACGGTGAGGCGCAGAGTTTGGTCATCCGGGGCCGGGCCGCAGCCAGCTAAGGCGAGGGCCAAGGCCAATACCGCGGCCACCCGGAAAACCGGTTGGCGGCGGAGCTCGGCGATGAAGTCAGTAAGGGGGCTCATGGTGTTTCCTGATGCATGGGGTTATGAGTTCGTTGCCAGTGGAATTCCCACTCACCCCCACACTTCGTGTTTCCCCCTCTCTCTAGAAAGAGGGGGCTTCGTGAAACGAAGGGCCTGCCCTGAGTTTACCGAAGGGGGTGAGTGCTAAAAGGTTCCGGCATCTATCCAACTGAGTGAACAGACGGAATATGGGCAATATGGGCGGGGAATACAAGGGAATGGTGATCTTACGCGCCGTGGGTTGGGGGCGTTATAGAATAACCCACCCCGAGACTGCGTCTCTCCCCTCCCTTATAAGGGAGGGGACTTCACGGAGTGAATGGGGTGAGTTCTCTCCGGCAGCCGGACCTATTTCCGCAGGGCCGCCTTGGTGAAGCGGGACTCGGGGATCGGCACGTCGAAAGTGATTTCGTCGACAATCCACTCGGTGCCCCGGCTGTTGCGCTTGAGCTCATCCTTGAAGACCCACACCTTGGGGTACCAGCGGCCCTCAACTTCCATAACGTCCCCCACCTGGGCTGACTTGAGCAGTTTCCCGCTCTTGGCGTACAGCTCCTCCCGCATGGGCAGCAGCCACTCCTTATCGACCCACGCCTTGCGCAGGGGATAGGCCAGTCCTGTCTTCCGGGCCGTGAGGCTCAGGATCCAGCTGTCCCGGCCGTTGAGCAGCTCCGATCCCTCCACCACACCCTCATAGGCCGACAGGAATTCCTGGTCCTCCATCATGTCCTGATAGGACAGGTCTGAACCCATTAGCGATTGGCGCAGCATGTGCCCGGATATCTGGATGATGCGGTCGGTCTGGGGAGAGTAGGTGCGCAGCTGGTCGCCCACCTTGAGCATCTTGGTGCCGGCCTCCCTGGGTGGCGAAAGGTACTCGGTGAAGGCCTTGTCGGTCCCTACGATCCAGCTCCGGGATACGATGGTGCGGCTCGACCGGCGCCCGTGCACAACCATTCGGCTGGTGAGGATTTGCGACTCGGCGGTGAGGTTGGCGTCCATGGCTTTGATCAGCTCATCGGCGCTGGGGGCATCCTCCGGTTGGCCCCCAAAAGCTCGGGAAACGGTTCCCGTTACCACCAGGACAGCTAATATGATGTGCAGTCGTCTCATGTTTCCAGCTCCTTGAAAAGTTGACTCATTTCACGCTTATACACGGCCCTGCCCGCCAGCATCGTCCCGACAACCGGCGCAAACACACCCGGCCCGAGACCGAGGAAGTACGAGTCGATGGTGATCTTCCCCCGCATAACGTGACTCATGGGCATGTTGTAATCCTCCATGAGGGCGCCGTAGTCGAGGCCCACTTCCTGCAAGTAGTAGAGCAATACCAGGCCCAGGGCCGTCCCGGCGAGCCAGCCCACCACGCCGATGACCGTCGATTCACTCACCAGCGTCCAGTAGACGTGGGTCTTGGTTTCGCCCATGGCCAGCCGGAGACCTAGTTCACCGTAGCGCCGCAGCGCGTTCATGATACCCAGGTTCCACAGCACCACCGTAATGACCAGGAAGAAGACGCCGATGAAGACGAACACGGCCACATCCATGAAATCGAGCATGACACCGAACGTGTATTGGTCGCGCAACGGCACCATGATGGGTGCGAACTCGTCATCGATTGAGGCTTTGGCTTCGTTGAAGGCCCGCGTGAGGGCCACAGCCTCCTCGTCCACGTAGAACATATCGTGCTTGAACCCGAATATCTCCGTAGCCGCATTCTCCATGTCGAGGGCCCAGCGAGCACCGCTCAGATCGACCAGCATGAGGTTCTTGCCAAGACTGCCAACGCCTAGCTCGATGATGCCCGCTACCGTGAAGTTGTAGGTGGAAAAGGCGCCGTGCATGGTCGCGCCAATGAGGGTCGTGACATCGCCGGGACCAACCTCCAGGCGCTCGGCGAAAGTACTGCCCAGGAGCACTTCGTTATCCCGCTCAGGCAAGCGACCGGCAATCAGGCGATTCTCCATATCCCACAGCTCGATCTGCCGGGTATCGGGCGAGAGCAGGTCGAGGGCGATGGCGCCGACTGGCCCCTGTTCGCGGGTCACACCCTCTTCGTCCGGCACATCCAACAGCCCACCAAAGGTAATGTGCGGTGTCCAGAAATAATCGGGGTAATCGGTTTCGAGTTCTTCCATAAGCTGATCCACATCGAGGAGTGCCAGATCGATCGGCATGAGCTCCATCTCGTCTGCGTAGGCCCGGCTCATGACCTTCACGTGCCCCGACATCATGATGGCACCTTGCCGGACCATGTCATCGAAGATACCAGCCACAAAGCCGCGGTAGAGCACGGCGAGAAAGACGCCGATGGTGATGGCAATCACGCCGAACAGGCTGCGGGAGCGGTCCCGCATTACCCCTTTAACCAAGAACTTAAACATCAGGTAAACCTCCCTCGTAGTGCCTCAGTAGGCTTCATTTTTGCTATGCGGCGACTCGGCAAATAGCTCACAATGGTGACGACGGCCGACACCAGAATGGCTGTCCCGATGAGGAGCCCGCCACTGTAGTAGGGATACATGCGCTTGCCCATCACGATACCTATATCTACCGCCTCATATGGGATGGGAATGCCCTTTGTCGCTACAAGGTAGAGCAGTGGCAATCCGTAAAGTGTGGTAAGGAGGAGAGCCAGCAGACAGACCAGTCCTCCCTCGGTAGTAAACAGGCCCACCACCCTGCCTCTGGGCATGCCGAGGGCCATGAGTGTGCCGATCTCGCGGCGGCGGCGGAAGATGGAGAGCACCTGACTATTGAAGATACCCATGGAGGCCAGTGCCAGGAGTAGCCCATACATGACGCGAGCATAGACTTGGTCTGCCTCTACCGCGGCGATGACGTCGCTCAACAGAAAAGCGTAATCGCGCGGAACCCAATCGCTTTCGGTGGGGGTCAACAGTTCATCGGGACCGATGGTCACATAGGTAGCCTCACCGGCCATGTCGCCCATGCGGCGTACGGTCTCAAGGGGTAGCCACACCTGCCCCACGTCGACCTTGAAATTCTCCACGTCCATTATGCCTACGACGCGTGCTTCTTCGGCATCATAGGAACCATGAACATCCCGCCAGCGCAACGTGAATTCGTCCCCTTTGGAGAGACCGGTCAGGTCGGCCATCCCTGCTCCGATAAGCACAGGCAATGCGCCATCCGCGTCAATATCAAGGACGACCGTAGGAAGATTGACGATCTGCTGGTTGGGCGGAATTCCCCTGATGTTGGCAGGCAGCATACGCCCAGCAGGATAGACCGCCCCCTGCATCACCAGCACAGCCATGGCTTTGCCCACATCGATTCTGGCCTGGATGTCTGGCGGGATAAGACCGTGGGCATCATCCAGGGTAAAGGGATCGTCGGGATCGTACTTGAGATGCCAATACTGTCCCCCGCCAATCTCCGTCTCCACCGTCACGCGCTTGGTGAAGAGGATCATTCCGTCGTACATGCCGCTGAGGAAAACGATCATGAAGAATGACATGCTGGTGACAATGACATTTAGCCAGGTGCGGATGCCTGCACCGATCAGATTTCTTATCGCCAGTTTGAACGCCAGCATCAGCCTAGTCTCCCGCGCAAAGCTTCGGTCGGATTCATCTTGGCAATGCGGCGGCTGGGCAGGTAGCTCACCACCGTCACGATGATAGCCACCAGGATGGTTGTCCCGATGATCAGGCTCGGCCCGTAGACCGGGAACATGCGATTGCCGATGACGAATCCGATATCTTCGGCCTCGTAGGGTAGGGGAATACCGTTGGTGGCAAGTAGATAAATAAGGGGTCCGCCCCAGATGGCGCCGATGACGAAGGCCAAGATGCTGTGCATGGCCCCTTCTGTGGTGAACAACCCCACGACGCGATTTCTGGCCATCCCTAACGCCATCAGGCTGCCAATCTCCCTCCTGCGCTGAAAGATGGCCAGTACCTGACTGTTGAAGATGCCCAAAGCAGCCAGGGCCAACAGCAAGGCATACATGATAGATGCCCCTGCCTGTTTCGACTTGACCAGCTCGATCATATCCTGGACCATGTAATTCACGTCATGAGGGACCCATGTGCCGGAATTCTCCAGCAGTGTCTCGGATTGAGCGATGGTCACGAATGTAGCTTCACTGGGCAAGGCTGACATCTCCTGAAGCCGTTCGAGGGGCAGCCAGACCTGGCCCAGGTCGATCTTGTAGTTCTCCACACTCATGGTCGCCACGACTTCAGCTTCTTGGGCGTCGTAACTACCCAGGGCATCCTGCCAGCGGAGGGTGTAATAGTCACCCACGGCAAGCTCCGTCAGATCGGCCATGCCCGAACCCAACAGAGTGGGGATGGCTGTTCCGCTGTAATCATTCAGCACGGCTGTGGGTATATCCACGACCTGCTGGTCCGGCGGTACACCGCGCAACATGGCCGTGAGCATGCGGCCATCGGGATACATGGCACCCTGCACCATGAGAGTGGGCATGGCTTTGCCCGCATCCACTTGGGCCTGAATAGCCTCAGGAACAAGACCGTGGCTGTCATCGATAGTGAACGGATCGTCGGGATCGTAGGCTGGATGCCAATAGACACCTCCGGCCACTTCCGTATCGATAACGATTTCCTTGGTGCGCTCGAGCATACCCGTATAAAAGCCGTTGAGCATGATGATGAACACGAATGACATGGATGTGACCAGGACGTTCAGCCAAGTCCGTGTCCCGGCATTGACCAGGTTTTTATAGGCCAGTTTTAAGGTAAGCATCAAGCCACCTCCTGTCCTCCCTGAGGATTTTCGATTATCTCATCCTCAGCGACCAGCCCGTCCACCAGATGGATGATGCGGTGCAGGTAGCCCATGACCTTCTCGTCGTGGGTTGCGAAGACGAAAGACGCGTTCAGTTCTTTGTTAAGGTTCGCCAGAATGCCCATGATGTTGTGGCTGTTTTCGGCATCGAGATTTGCAGTGGGCTCATCGGCGAGCACCAGGACCGGCTGCTTCACGATGGCCCGGGCTATAGCCACACGCTGACTCTCCCCGCCGCTGAGCTGAGCCGGGCGGCTGTCGATCTTATCACTCAAACCGACCCATTCCAGAGCTTCGAGGACCAGATTGCGCCGCTTAGCCCCATCCATGCCCAGGAGCAGGAGGGGAAACTCGACGTTCTCAAAGACCGAGTACACAGGTAGAAGGTTGAAAGTCTGGAAGATGAACCCGATCTTCTCCTTGCGCATGTCGGCCAGCTCCCGATGGCTCCGGTCGGCGAGAGACGAATCGAGGACCGTGATCGCCCCCTCGCTGGGGCTGTCCAGTCCGCCGATGATGTTCAACAGGGTGGTTTTACCCGATCCGGATGGCCCCACCAGACCGCAGAATTCCCCTCGAGCCACATCCAGGTGGATCCCTTTGATAGCCGTGAAACTTTTGCCGCCAATGGGAAACCGCTTGACCAGGTCACGAATTTCAACGATATGATGGTTATTCATGATAATCCTTTCCTTTAGTGATTGTAAATAATCATGAGTTGCATGCCCCTGCCAGCGCTGGCC
Organism: uncultured bacterium; assembly: GCA_964543925.1. Classification (GTDB taxonomy): domain Bacteria; phylum Fidelibacterota; class Marinisomatia; order SCGC-AAA003-L08; family TS1B11; genus JADFNF01. The sequence goes on along the minus strand of CAZJBG010000006.1, from coordinate 34,299 downwards.
AGCGACGGGGCTGACCCGCCAGCCTGAGCCCCAAAAGCCGTGGCGGTGCTGGCGCTCCGCTCGGGATTGACGAATCCGATCAGGGTCAGGATAAAGTTGTCATAGGTGCGCTGCCATTGCACAAAGCGGTAGAGCGACTTTTGGCTCCGGCTGTAAACCACCACCAGCAGCAACCGATCCAGCATACCCAGGGGGTAGCTGACCAGGCCCATCGACGCCTGCGCTTCCGTCCGCAAATCCCCTATGGTGGCGCGTGACCACAGGTACTCGGCCATAACATACAGGCCATTGCCTACGGGAAAGGTATAATCTCCCCCGGCCATGGCCAGCTCCATCCTATCGGACAGACTCACCGTTGCCGCCGCTGCCCGCGCAGAGACCAACTCGGTCCATAGGCCAATCGGACCATCCCACCGCAGATCCAAGGCGTAACGCTCCTCTTGATTCCCTAAAAAGAGCAGGGACAGACCCGTGTCATCCAGGCGGGTGGGTTGATGGCGATGATAGGTCAGGGCCACCTCGCCGGCGCCGAAGGTGTATTCCACCCGCCCACCTACTGACATGCTGTCGGGCACATCAGGGCGGATGCCCCACCCCCACACCGCCAGTCGCGGCACCGGGAAATACTGTATCCGAATCGCCGTCACCCCGTCGGTCTGGCTCGTGGGATCCCGCAGATCAAAGGTATCGAACCAAGCCAGTGGCCGCAGTAACTGCCCTGGACCAAAGGCGATTTTCTGCAAGCCCAATCGCAAGTCGAGCCTCTCGGTGGCATACCGGACCCAGAGGCGGTGCTGTCTACCAAACTTCTGGACGCCGGTGTCGACGGCCCCATTGATCAGCAGGCCCCCCCGATAGGCCCATTCCAGATCCACTGTAGACGACCGATTCAATTCATGCACCAGGGACAATGTGGGGATGTAGCCGATGAACTCTTCGTGGCCGGCGGTCCCCGGAGCCGGATCATCGCCCAGCGTCACAATGCTCCACTGCTGGCCCTTTAGGTCCACGGATTGTCCCCATACTGGGGCAAACAGGCAGATGAGCATGCCAAGGAAAATTTTACCTATTTGGCTTGGGTGAACCATTCGAATATTTCCTTTAGCGTTGCCCGGTCGCTGAGATGAATAGTTCCCTTCGGAGCACCCAAAAATCGTTCGACGGCATCTTCGTAGACTTCAATTATTCGGTAGAGGCTTTCACGGTTCTCCGGATGGCTTTCCAGCCCCAAGACCAGTTCGGCTGTCTTTTCACCCAGATTATCAGATTGCATAAAGATCAATGCACTGATTTCATCGGGAAAGGCCGTATCAAAGACCCCTTCATCGATGCCCTGCCGGATGATCCGGGCAATGTAGGGAGCGCATCGGTTGCTTGCCCGCAGGGACATCTTCCGGCGCAACAGTATATTTTCATCGTTGTATAGCGCCCGAATAAGGGTAAGGATCAAGTCCATATGGGCAGCTTTCCAACTGCCGGAGGATTGGAATACCAGATTTAGTTTGGAAATGGCATCCAGATCAGGGTTTTCCACGATCTCCCTAAATCCGGCGATAATCTGATCGGTCATCCGTTCGATGAGGCTGTCGAGGAGCGCCTCCTTCGACTTGAAGTAGTGGTAGAAGGTCCCCTTGGCAACTCCCACCAATTCCAAGATCATATTGACGGACGTCTGCTCGTAGCCCTTGGTATAGAACAGCTGCTGGGCGGCGTCGAGAAACTCGTTTTTTCGTTCGTCGTATTCTTTTAGGACTCGAGGCAAGACTAACTCCTTTTCAATTTACCGACCGATGGTCTAGACCGACCGTCGGTCTAGTAAAATTACAACCGGACTTCGTCACTTGTCAAGCCCTTTTGCCTGGAAAGAAAATGGAACCGGGAAAATCCTGCTTCTCCCCGACATCAGCGATTAAGTCTTGTCGAAAACTCGCGTTCTTTTTACCTTTCACGTCCCATTTCGCATGCCGGCATGAAAAGCTTTGTAGCATAAGCAAGCATACGTAACATATCAAGCCGGTGCCAGATGATCGCGTAGCAAAGAGCATCATTGATGGGTATGAACCGCCTGCTTGCTAAAAAGGATGGATTTATGAAGACTAGAAAGGTCGTTGCCAGCCTCCTTCTGGCTATCTTTTCGTTCTACGAGGTTGTTTTACCTCTCACCTTCCAGGCGGAAAAGATCGTCATCGCCATTGTAGATTTCCAGAACACCAGCGCCGACAACGACTTGGATTACCTGGAGAAAACCATCCCCGAATCTATCAGTACCTCCATGGCCAAGGGAGAGCGGTTAGAGATCGTGGAAAGAAGCCGGCTGGAAGCGGCCCTCAAGGAAATGGAAATGAGCGAGCTGGGCATTGTGGATGAGTCCCAGGCGGTGGAGATCGGACGGGCGGTGGGCGCCAACGCCATCCTGGTGGGCAGCTTTGTATCCATTGGCGGCACCCTCCGGATCAACGCCCGCCTGATCGATGTCCAGACCAGCCGGGTCATCAACGCCGAGAATGTCCAGGGCCGGGTCGGGGCGGAAATCTTTGACCTGATGGACCAGATGGCCACGGCCATGGAGGGGAAACTGGTGGGGGAACCCACGGAAACGGTGGCTGCCCAACCAGAACCTGACCCCGTGCCGCAGCCTGAACCCGTGCCGCAGCCCGAACCCGAGCCGCAACCCCAACCGATGACCCCGATGGTGATGCGGCAGCCGGCAATGGCCGCGACGAAGTCCTCCGGTCATGGTTTGCTCCTGCTGCTGGTGCTGGTAGCCGGCGGGGCGGCGGGCTACTACTACTATACCCAAGTGAAGAACGCCCCGGCCACCGTCGATATTAATGTGAATATTCAACCTTAGCTGCTTAGGTATCATCATGCGCCTGTCTCGCCTGTTTTTCGTTGTCGCTATCTTGCTCGCCAGCTTCTCGTGTGACAGGGATAATCCCCTGTTCAGTCCGCACTCTGGCGATATCACGCTGAGCATCACCCTTCCGCAGGGCGAAGCTCGCCTGGGCACCATTAACCGGCTAGGGAAGGTCGTGGCCATTACTACCGTGACGATTACAGTTACGGCCTCCGATATGGAAACCATCGAGAAGTCACTCTCCATCAGCTCCGATGGGAATACTGCCAGCGGAACTATTGAGGTGCCCAAGGGGGATGACCGCATCTTTACCATTGCTGCCAAGGATGGTAGCGGGATTGTCCAATACAGCGGCGCCACCACCCAGGACATTCTCGACGATAACGAGACGGTCACCATCAACACGGTACCGCACTACCCTTCCGCCTCCAGTATCACTATCACCGGTTTTGACGCCCAGTCTGTATCGTTATCCTGGACGGCCAACACCGATGCGGACTTTGATGCCTACGAGGTGGTGCGCGTCGGCCCGGCTGAGGCTCTGACTTCCTCTTCCACCTGGACGAGCATCGCTGTTTTCACCAATCGGAGTACGACGGCCTATACCGACACAACCGTGAGTCAAAACAATAACTACTATTACGCGGTCGTCGTCTGGGATACGGAAGACCTGGGGTGGCAGAGTGCAGCCAAAAATGTGACGACACCCCGCGAATTTCTCTATACTGACAGCCCCTTGTTTATTCCTGATGATGGTTGGGCTTATTCCTATTATATCGATAACAGCTTTGCACCCAGCGGCGCCGTGGTGACCAAGGTTGAATATCAGGTAAGAATCGATGACACGGGTGATCCCACTACATTCTGGAGTGGAGACTATCAAATTTATATATCCTCATCAACGGCTCCACTGGCCAGCCCCGATGATGCACTGGTCTATAATAATTTAGGGGACTGGACCGATGGCGGTTTCGATGACGACATTGATGATGATACGGATATTTGGCTCAATTGGCGCTCCACCAGCTACTTCAATGGGGAGAGTCCTAATCAATATTGGGGCGTATATATCATCGACAATCTTACGGGAGATGCGGGTCAGATGGACTATATCGACCTGCGTATCTATTACCGGGTGCCCACTGCGGGTAAAGCCGTGGTGGAGGGCCAGGTCTCCAGCGGTTCCATCACGATGACCGGCTTGGACGATGGGGTTGCACGCTACGAACTGCGCACGGTTGATAAGGGGCAAACCACCGGCAACACTCGTGCAGGGGCAGGCTCGCGGGGGGCAGGGGCCGGCGTCAGGATCGAGAAACTCAGGTAACGGGCCGGGGTTGCCCCGCATAGGGTCCCGTCAGTCCCCGCTTACTACCCGCTCAGCTCCGCTTTGGGCAGATACACCGTCAAGGTGGTGCCCTGCCCCACGGTTGTATCCAGGGTGATCTCACCGTTGTAGGATTTGACCGTGTCACGGCAGTAGTGGAGCCCCAGACCGGTCCCCACCGGGCCATCGGTTGTGCCGTTTTCCGATGGCGCCTTGGTCGTGAAAAAGGGATCAAAGATATTCGTTAGAATGTCTTCGGGAATTCCGGGACCGTTATCCCCCACTGACAGCCAAACCCGTCGGTCCTCCTGCCCCGTGTGAACGGAGATGGCCGCATTCGACTGACCCGTCAGGGCGTCCAGGGCGTTGCGGATCAAGTTCTGAAGGACCTGGGCGATTTCCGCCGGCACGGCTTCAACGGGCAGCTTAGCGGTGCTGAGCTGCACATCCTTGGTGACTTCGTGCTTGAAGTCCATATCAGCATCAAGAAAATTTAGCTCCTGCTGCACAACGTCATTCAAGTCGACGATCAAAAGATCGCTACTTTTGTCCGATCGACTCTTCGCCAACATGGACTGGACCATATGGGCCAGCTTTTTCTGGGCCTCGCCAACGATAGCGTTGGACTCCCACACATTGTCCAACTGCTGCCGCAGGTCGTCCTGCTCACTCTTGGATGCACCGTCCGGCAGGTTCCCCATCTTCTGCTTAGCGCCTTCGATCAATTGGGTGCAGATATTGATGGCGCCCAAGGGTCCGTTCATGTTATGGACGATACCCTGGATGAGCATCCCGAAGGCCGCCTGCCGTTCCGAATGGATCAAATCCTTGGTTCGCGCCTCCAGCATGTTTTCCAGATCATGGTTGTAACGGTGGATATTCTCCATGGCGATCTTGAGTTTCAGGTGTGTCCTGACGCGGGCCAACACCTCAGACACCTCGAACGGTTTGGTTATGTAGTCGGCGCCGCCCAGTTGAAAACCGCGTACCTTATCTTCCGTGGCCGTCTTGGCAGACAGGAAAATAATGGGAATATGGGCCGTCTCCGTATTCTGCTTGAGCTGTTCGCAGACCTCAAAACCATCCATATCCGGCATCATAATGTCCAGGAGGATAATATCAGGCAGGTTCTTACCGGCCATGCTCAGGGCCTGCTGGCCTCCGGTGGCCACGGACAGGCGGAACCCTTCCTTGGATAGGATATTGCCCAGCAACTGGATGTTCTTCGGGGTATCATCGACAATGAGAATCAATGCACCGCCAATCTCCAATTCATCCTGATGTTGAACCGTCGTCATCAATCCGCTCACACTTCAATATTTTCCTGCTGCGCCCATTGCTCAATCGTTGTGCTGACATCCTCAACCACCTGCGGATACTCCCTGAGCCGGCGGGTCAGTTCATCGATCTGGAATCCGGCGGCATATTTTTCGATAGCAATCCCCCAGTTCAGCAGTGCCTCCAGATGATATTCCCGCCCCAGGGCACCTAGGGTCTGCCCGAAGCTGCGAATTTCGTCAATGACCATGTGCTCCTGGAGATCTTTCCATACCAATTGGTGAGTCGTCTGCAATTCGGCCAACAGGTCCGGCAGCTTGGCCTGCAGGGCTGGCGGGGGCGGCTCCAGTTTGCCACCGTCGCCCTCGGGACCGATAGACTGGGACGCTTCGTCTGGCTTGGCCTTTGTCGGCAGATAGCGTGCCAGGGTACGCAGCAGATCGGCTTTGATCACCGGCTTTCGTAAAAACGCATCACAGCCGCTATCGAGGGCCTTGGCCTCATCTTTGGCAAACGCACTGGCGGTGAGTGCAATGACCGGGGTGTCCTTGAGCCGGTCATCATGCTTGATCTTCCCAGTGGCTTCATAGCCGTCCATCAGCGGCATCTGCAAATCCATCAGGATCGCCGCCGGCTTGTATTTGCGCGCTAATTTTAGGGCGGCTGCCCCATTGGTCGCTTCGATGATCTCCAGCCCGGAGTTCCGCAAAAACCCCTTCACCAGCTTGCGATTAAGATCGACATCTTCGACCAGCAAAAGCTTGTTTGATTCAAATTCGATGTGGGCAAGATCGATCTGGCTGGCCACAAACTCTTCTTCTTCCACCGCGGCTACAGGGATATTGTTCAGTTCCACTATAAAGACCGTGCCCGTTCCAACCGTGCTGGTGACGTGGAGCTCGCCACCCATCATGTCGACCAGACGTTTGGTGATCGTCAATCCAAGACCGGTGCCACCAAACTGCCGGTTATCCTGCCCGGATTTTTGGACAAAGGCCTCGAAGATGCGTCCCAGCTGGTTCTCGGGGATACCGATCCCCGTATCCGCAACCTCTAGAGTCAGATTATGGATGCTGTCCTCCGCCTTGGGGGTTGTCGTCATCAACGTAATCTTGACGCTGCCTTTATCAGTGAATTTGATGGCATTGCCCACCAAATTGATCAGGATCTGCCGGAATCGGGTTTCATCCAGCAGCAAAAACGTGGGCAGTCGGGAGTCGATGTCAACCCGCAACTCCAACCCCTTTTTCGAGGCCTGAAACTGATAGATGTCCGAAATGTCATTGACCACATCCCGGGGGTTGACCGGGTTGGGCTGGATTTCCATGTACCCGGCTTCAATTTTTGATAGATCCAGGATGTCGTTGATCAGCGTGAGCAGATTTTTCCCACTGGAAGAAATGGCGTCAAGATAGTCCTGCTGCTCCGGGTCGGTAACGACCTCAGCTAATAGTTGGCTGAAGCCCAGAATGGTATTCATGGGCGTGCGAATCTCATGGCTCATGTTAGCCAGGAACTCACTCTTGGCCTGATGAGCAGCCTCGTTCAACTCCAGAGCCTTATTCAATTCCCGGGTGCGCGCCTCAATGGTCTTTTCGAGGTCACGGCTATAGTTACTTACTTTCCGGTAAAGGGCCAAGTTCTCCAGGGCGTTGGCACAGTTAAACATGAGGATGGAAAGGAGGGTCTGGGCAATATCGGTAATCCGGCGCTCATCACCCGCCACTATTCCTATGAACATGCCCATGATCCGGGACCGGGTGGCCAGGACGTGCAATACGACAGTATGGGGCAGGTACTTGGCTGCCACCATTACCGGGCGGTTCTGGTTGATGGCCCATGCAAAGGTCCCTTCGTCGATCTGGGCCGCAGCCTCCCGCTTCATCTGTGACAATTGATGATCCGGTTCACAATCGGTGAGGGTGAACGCAAGGTCGGACTCGTTCACCATGAAGAAAGCCATGGTCTGGAAGTCAATCAGACGCCTGAGCTGGACACGCACTGAGTCAAATATGGGCCCGGGCTCCTGTTCGTGCTGCATGCTGGCCTGGACGCCCCCAAGTTCAGCCACCATATGCAGAGAATCAAAAATCCACTGGATGTGCTCCTCCAGGTACTGGGTCCGGGCTTCCAGGGAGGTCGTTTTATCTTCAGTGACCGGTGCGGACATCAGTCGTTCTCAGCGTTCAAAATGATTTGAACGGCACTGTCATATTGCTGCTCGACTTGGTCCATGACCAGAGATAGACTACTTGTGGCCAGTCCCAGCCGAGTCCATGCATCGTGGTTGAGCGGCGGGATAAATCGCTCACCGCTGTTCCCCAATTGGGCCACATGGGTCACCACATCGGCCAAATGCATTAACGCTACGCCATTGGGGAAGCGGGCCGCGGTCATGGGACGGTGATGGTAAGTCACCATTTCCTCCAGGCTGGAAGGAAGTTTCCACTGCCGAAGCAGCGCCCCTCCCAAGGTGGCGTGATCGATGCCGATAAGATCCTCTTCCACATCGATCAGCAGCTCGCTGCTCTCCCGGCAGCGCACCAGCGCTTGCTCCACCATTTCAGGCATGTTTTGACAGAGCATGAGCCGACCGATATCGTGGAGTACACCGGCCACAAAGTAGCGCTCGATGTTGGATTCTCGCCGGTGAGTCGCCAACACTCGCGCTGTAACGCCACAGGCAATACTATGCCGCCAAAATGATTCCATATCAAGCAGCTCTTTCGGAATGTTCTTAAAAACCGTCATGACAGATGTGGCTAAGGCTAGATCACGCATCTGTCGGGTTCCGATGATGGTGAGCGCGTGGGTGATGGTCTCAATTTTGGATGGAAAACTGTAGAAAGCGCTATTGGCCAGCCGCAGCAAGCGGGCACTCAAACCGGCGTCCTCGCTGATCACCCTGGCGATCTCCCCCATGGAACTGCGGGGACTGTTAACGGCCTCGTTGATCCGGACAAATATCATCGGCAATGAAGCCACGTTGTCCACTTGCATCGCCAGTGAACGATGATCAAGAGACATGGTCATCGTTCCTCGATTGCCGCTGAACATGGCGTAGGATAAAGAGATGGTAAAGGCGATCAACTACCGGGTGGTTGCGCTGATTGTGGCGAAAAAGATGGTCGGCTTCGGTTTCAGCCGCCTGGCGCAGGGCAGGGTCGATGCGAGCGGTGAAGGCGGTGGTTAAGTCGTCCTGCTCGATCCCTTCAACATCCGCCTCGGTAATCCCCCAGGACTTGAAAATTTTGATGTGTTTGTCCGCAATCTCCGTCCCGGAAGCCAGAACCACCATTCCTGAGCGATCCTTCACGTCCCGGGATAACTTCATCCCCGGCTGTAGATCTTCAATATTTATGTTTCCCATGTCGTTTCGTCCTGTCCACTCATTATCAGATCGCATAATGTAATGCTGTAGGATGCATTACCGCTCCATAAGGAGCGATATATTTTACACATAATCGGCCTCGGGTTCAAGGCGTAGTGTGGGCAGCATGATCCTACTCACATTTTGGATGCCGCATTCAATATGGGTGGCCTTAAACCCCGGTTCGCAATAAAGCTATATTCGTCCGGGCGATAAAGCGGCGCCAGCTACAGCAGAGGCCGTGAATTTGCCTGCCGGAGCCCTTGAGCGATGTACGGCATCTTCCGGCCGGGAGCTGCCGGTCGCCTGACGAAGAACTGCCGTGCGGTTTAGAGGAGCCCGTCCAGGGTGATAGCGGCTCGCCGATCCCCAATGAACCGTTAAATAAGACATATTTGTCGTGTATTGTCTCTGAAAATCATGTACATTCACGCGAGATATTGGCCTGTGCGGCCCTTTTCCAGCGTTCCGGACCAGCCTTCTCTGTGAAAAGGTATCGTGGCACAAGGTCCCCGAACGCTTCATTCGGGATGTTTCCTTTGACAAACCCATGTGGAGATTGTGACATGACTCGGATTTTAGCACTACTTCTGGTTCTGGCTTGGTTCCCCCTCATGGCGCAGGAAAATGGTTTCGCATTCGTGGGCGTTAATAATTGCAAGATGTGCCATAAGAGCACAAAGAAAGGCAACCAGTTCGGGGCCTGGGAAAAAACCAAACACGCCCAGTCGCTTGAAACCCTCAAGAGCGAGAAAGCCCTGGCCGTCGCCAAGGAGAGAGGTCTGGAAACACCTCCTTCCGAATCAGGTGAATGCCTCGTGTGCCATACCACGGGCTGGGGCAAGAAGGATGGCTACCAGCTGTTAAGCGCGGATTTTATTGACGATCCAGCCAATGCCAAGGTCGTAAAGAAAAATGGTTCCAAGAGCAGCGTAAGCTGCGAGATGTGTCACGGTGCGGGTGGCAAGTATAAGTCCAAAAAGACCATGGAGGGTGTGTTTGCCGGAACAATTGAACTTGCCGCCGTGGGTTTGGTCATACCCGACGAGCAGGTCTGCCTCACTTGTCACAACGAAAAAAATCCAACCCATCAGGGATTTGACTACGAGACGATGGCGCCTAAAATCGCTCATCCTTATCCGGATGAACTCCGGGCCACCAGAGGACGTAAATAGGAATAAGCGTCACGAAGCCCGCCCTGCCGGCAGATAGAATTCCTTGCCTCTTTATAGTGATCTAACGACCAAAGATTACCGGAAATTGGCTGTGCACATGACCCCCCGTGAGTGGCAGCGTTGCAGTGACTGCCGAAAACGGGAAAGAAACAAAACACCGATTCGAAAGACCTCCCGCCTGGCTGTCTCTGCCGCGGCCTTGATTCTGCTGCACTCCCTGGTGCTGGCCCAGTTCCCTGATGATGAGTGTGCCACCTGCCACGAGCTAACCATCACGGCTTCAGTACACGAAGGTCTGGAGTGTGTTGACTGCCACATGGCAATCGCCGAGTTGCCGCATGAGGACTCCTTACCGGCGCCAGCATGCGCTCAGTGTCATGCAGCTGCGGTCGAGGAATATAATGAGAGCATACACGCCGTCGTACAGCAGCAGGGCCTCCCCGGGGCGGCCCGGTGTTGGGACTGTCATGCCGGGCACCGGATCTTGCCCACCAGCGACCCGGAGTCAAGGTTACATCCCTCTCGACAGGCAAAAACGTGCGGGAGGTGCCATGGACAGCCTGCCCTGGCCGAGGAATACGGCATCCCGATAAAAAACCCTTACGATCTCTATGAAAGAAGCGTCCACGCCTACCAGATCAGTCTGGGAAACTACGACGCAGCGACCTGCACGAGTTGCCATGGCGCCCACAATATCAGATCTTTAGCCGATCCTACCTCAAGCATATATGGGAGAAACATCCCTCAGACATGTGCTCAGTGTCACCAACAGGAAGGCGAAGAATACGCTGCCAGTATTCACTGGGAGGCATACCAAAAGGGTGTCCGCCGGGCGCCGATATGTAATGATTGTCACCTGGAGCATGCCATTCTTCCACCTTCAACGCCAGAGTCCCCGGTCAGCCATTTCCAGGTGCCTACGACCTGCGCTGGGTGCCACGCGAATGAGCAGATTATCCGTCGTTACGGCTTGGCTGCTTTCCGGGTGGAATCGTTTTACTCAAGTTACCACGGACTCGCGCTCAAGGGGGGCGGGGCTGAAGTTGCCAACTGCAGTTCATGTCACGGCCCCCATGAGATACGCACGGCCGAGGATTCCTTGTCCATGATCCATCCAGCCAACCTGCCCCAGACTTGTGGCACCTGTCACCCCGGGATTGGGGATGAGGTGATCATCGGCACGATCCACGGCGCACAACCCGGGACGGGGGGTAAAGTGATTGCCTTTGTCAGGGGGCTCTACATCTGGATCATTGTACTGGTTGTCACCGGCATCATCATACATAACGGTCTCGACTTCCGCACAAAAGTGAAAATCGGAAAACGGTACCTTCCTGAACCTCCCGTGGCAGCGGCAGAAGTGCTCCGCTTCAACACAGTAGAACGAACGCTCCATTGGCTGGTCATGATTCCATTCATTATCCTGGCTTGGTCGGGCTTTGGCCTGGCCTATCCTGACTCATTTTGGGGAGCCCTGTGGGCTGAGGACCTTCGACGTCTGGTCCACCGGGCAGGGGCAACGGTCCTTTTAGGGGCTATAACCGTACAGTTCATCCTTATCACCGCCACCCATCGAGGCCGCAGCCAACTCAAGGCCCTCAGGCCCAGACTAAAGGACCTGCAGGATGCAGGGCTTATGTTCAGGTATTTCGTGGGGCGGTCACCACGCCGGCCCTCCTTCAACAGATTCAGCTACATGGAAAAATTCGAGTATTGGGCCGTAATCTGGGGAATGGTGATTATGGCAATCACCGGCCTTGGGCTCTGGTTCGAGAATACAACGCTCCAACTGGTCCCCAAGTGGTGGCTCGACCTGTTCACAGTGATCCATTTCTACGAAGCCCTGCTGGCCTCCCTGGCTATATTATTCTGGCATTTCTATTGGGTCATTTTCGACCCTGATGTTTACCCCGGTTCAGGCGTATTCTGGCACGGGAAGATGCCTGTCGAACGGTTTAAGGCGGAGCATCCCCTCGAGTGGGAAAAGATCAAGGGGACTTCCAGAGATGAGTAGCCACCAGGTATTTTTCCACTATTGAGGAGATCTATAGCAAGTTGAAGCGATTGAAACGACTGGTACTTATCACAATTCTGAGTATCGTGGGACTGCTTGTGTTGGTCGGGGTTACCGTACAAATCACCTCACAGCCGGCATTCTGTAATTCCTGTCACTACATGGAACCCTTTTATGCCAGCTGGGACGCTTCGGAGCATCGGGACGTGTCCTGCACCAAATGCCATTTTGAGCCGGGACTGACGGGAACTATCAAGGGGAAATTCAACGGCCTGTATCAGCTCACCAAATATGTCTCCCTCGCTTATAAAAAATCCAAGCCCTGGGCCGAAATCACCGACGCTTCCTGTATGCGGGAGGGATGCCACCAGACCCAGATGTTGCTGGGACCTATTCAGTTCAAAAACGTCACCTTTGATCATAGCCATCACCTGGGGGAGTTGCGCAGGGGCAAGCAGCTACGCTGCACCAGCTGCCATTCTCAGGTTGTGCAGGGACAGCACATCCTGGTGACCGAGGAGACCTGTTTCCTCTGCCACATGAAGGATCGCGAGATCAAGACCAATCTGAATAACTGCCAGACCTGTCACACCGATGAGATTTTCCTGGAGCAAGGCAGCCAGCTGCGCTACAACCACACCACTGTTGTCCAGAGCGACAAGGCCTGTGAAACCTGCCATATGAACACCGTCGAAGGCAACGCGCCGGTGTCGCTCCAGCAGTGTATCAACTGTCACTGGCAGACCGACTTTTTCGAGCGCTTCGATGATCCCGAATTCCTCCACCAAAACCACGTGACCGATCACAAGGTGGAGTGTATCGCCTGCCACACGCCCATCACACACCGGATACGCCGGGGGCACCTGCTCACGGGGGAGGACTGTCAATCGTGCCACCCGGATATGCATCTTGCCCAAGCCCAGCTCTTCGCCGGCCTGGGAGGGTACGACCTGCCTCCGGCGCCGAATCCCATGTACGAGGCCGGCTTGGCTTGCCAGAGCTGCCACATCTTCCACCAGGTAAGCCTCACGGGTGATGATACGATGATCTCCAGGGCGGAAGCCTGCGACAAGTGCCATGGCCAGGGATATGGCGATCTTTTGCAAAAATGGAGTCAGCACCTGGTCTATCGCCAATCGGACGTCGCCTCTTACGTGGAAGAAGCCCACACCATCCTTGGACCCAGTGGAAGACAGGCCCTTGAAGCGCTGGATCGCGCTAAAGCGAACCTGCAGCTGGTCATGTCCGCAAAGGGAATCCACAATATCAGGCAGAGCGATAACCTGTTGGCCGAAGCGTATCGCTTGATCTCT
>CAZJBG010000006.1:4037-20865 GCA_964543925.1 uncultured bacterium | reverse complement strand
GGCCTGCTCAACCTGCCATGTCGAGCAGGAACAACTCCTCACCGGAGAAACACCCTTTTTCAGTGGGGACCCCGACTTCATGTGGGCCGAGGACGTGACCTGTCAGGACTGCCACCTGGTGGAAGCCGGTGTGGTCCGCAGGAGCGCCGAACTGTGCGCCGACTGCCACGACGAAGATTACCCTGACATGGTCTCCGAATGGCGGGGGCAGATCGAGGCGCTCCTCGGCTCGCTGCCCAAGGATCGGTTCGATAGCCCCATCGAATGGTTAACCTCCGAAGGGAGCTTCGGTGGGCATAACCCTCAGGCCGTGATTGACTATCTGGATAAGTTGGTGCAACTTTTACCCCGTCCCTAACACCCTTTAGCAGCAGGAGCAGTGCGTGCATGATTTGACAACCCATCCGGAACCGGCAGCCAAGCAGGGCATGTCACGGGAAGGTTTACTCAGACGACTCCTTGGAATCGGCGTGCTGGGTTGGCTGGGCGCCATATTGTACCCCATCACAAAATACCTTGTGCCACCACCGGTGGGTGAGGCCAATGTCACTTCCATGAAGGTGGGCACCCTGGATGAAACCTGGGAGCAACCGTTCAAGATCATTCAATTCGGACGCAAGCCAGTGATCGTCTTAAAGGATCAGTATGAGAATATCCACGCCTTGTCCGCCACCTGCACCCACCTTGCCTGCATCGTACAATTTCAGAAAGTCGACAATATTGTCTGGTGCGCCTGCCATAACGCCAAATTCGATCTTTCGGGTAAGGTCGTCTCCGGGCCACCCCCCGCACCCCTGGAGGAATACGATGTTAACATTACCGATAACGATGAAATCTGGGTCTCGCGGAAGCAGGTCTGACCCATGAACAACCTTCGTCAATGGTTGAAAGAACGGTACGAGATCGGCCCGATCCTGGCCTTTATGCGGAAGAAAAAGGTCCCTATGGGACCGGGGTGGTACTGGTACTACATGGGCGGTGTAGCCCTGTTCCTGTTTATTGTCCAGGTTGTTTCGGGCATACTCCTGCTCATGTACTATAAGGCCGGCATCAACGAATCCTTCGAATCAGTGCACTTCATCACCTCCAAGGTTCAGTTTGGCTGGCTGATGCGCTCCATCCATAGTTGGTCGGCCAACTTCATGATGCTGGTGATCGTCCTCCACATGTTTTCGGTCTATTTCCAGCGGGCCTATGCCAAGCCGAGGGAGCTCACTTGGGTGACGGGGTTCTTCCTGCTGATGCTGAGCATGGCCTTCGGTTTCAGCGGCTACCTCCTGCCCTGGAATGAAGTAGCCTTCTTCGCCACCAAAGTCGGTACCGAGATCGTCGGCGCCATTCCGGTTGTCGGCCGGGCAATCATGATTGTGCTGCGTGGCGGTGAAGAGGTCACCGGCGCCACCCTACCACGGTTCTTCGGATTCCATGTGGCCATCCTGCCCCTGGTCTTCATTGTGTTCCTTACCCTGCACCTGGCCTTTGTCCAGCTGCAGGGGATGCACGAGCCCCGGGGATGGGCCAAGCTGCCGGCATCGGAACGGAAATATATCCCCTTCTTTCCCCACTTCATGTTGCAGGACCTGCTCCTGTGGTTGATCGTCCTGAACATTGTAGCCGTCTTCGCGGTCTTCCTACCCTGGGAACTCGGCACCAAGGCCGACCTGTTTGCGCCGGCGCCCGCGACCATCAAACCAGAGTGGTACTTCATGTTCATGTTCCAGACCCTCAAGTTCATTCCGGCTCATATCTGGATATTTGAGGGCGAGATCGTGGGTATACTCGGCTTCGGCCTGGGCTTCCTGTTTTGGATGATCGTACCCTTTGTCAATCTCAAAGAGGATGAGCGACGATACCGGCTATTGAAAAACCTTGGCCGGGTATTGGTGGCCTATATAGCCATCATGACCGTATGGGGGTACTTATGATTGACCGGCACCTTGGCTTGGTTATGGTTATTGGGCTGACCTGTCTCACCGGTATCGTACGGTCACAGGACGATGATGAAAGCAGCTGCATCGGCTGCCATATTGAGCAGGATGATCCCTATTACACACCGGCGGAGCTGTTCCCGACGGATGTGCACGCCCAGGCAGGCTTGGGTTGTGAAGCATGCCACGGGGGTGATCCTCAAGCCTGGGACTACGATGAGGCCAAGGACCCCTCCACGGGCTTTAAAGGCGTTCCCACCGGCCTGCAGATCGTCCAGCTGTGCGGCGAGTGCCACAGTAGTCCCGACTACATGCGTCGTTACAATCCCAATATCGCCACCGATCAAGTTGCGAAATACTGGACCAGCGGTCACGGCAGGAGCCTCAAGCAGGGCAACACGGAAGCGGCCCAATGCGCCTCGTGCCACACAACCCACGCCATCAAGCGCAGCACCGACCCCGGTTCCTCCGTTTACCACGGCACCGTAGCCCAGACCTGCGCCAAATGTCACGCCGATCCCGAGCTAATCGACAAGTTCGAATTACCGGCAAACATCGTCGAACAGTATAAAAGCAGCGTCCATGGCGTCGCCCTTTTAGAACGGGGCGATGTGGCCGCACCCACCTGCAACAACTGCCATGGGAACCATGGCGCCGCTCCACCGGAAGTGGACTCTATCCAGGAGGTCTGCGGGAACTGCCATGTTAACAACCAGACCCTGTTCAACCAGACCAGAATGAAATCGTTGTTTGCCTCCAAGGGCCTGCACGGCTGTGCGGTCTGCCACACGGCCCATAATATTATGCCGCCCGGGGATGAGATGATCGGCGTCAACATGCATGGTATCTGCAGTCAGTGCCACCAGCCTGGCGATTCCGGCGCCGTAGAATCGGGCCAAATCCGCGCCGTTCTTGACAGTCTGGCCTTGCATCTGCGCGAGGCCGAAGATGCCATGCATACGGCTGAGAGCCGGGGCCTCGAAATACAGGACCTGCTTCTGGATCTGCAGGCAGCGCATACATCCCAGATTCAATCCAGGACCATGGTCCATACCTTTGATGCCGATCTCGTGCGTGAGGCAGCAGCGCCTGGTATGACACTGGCCTCGAAGGTTCTCCAGGAGATCGACCAGCTCATCAAGGACTTTAGGATGCGGAAAATCGGCCTGGGGATCGCCACCATTTTCATCAGTTTCTTAGCCCTGATCCTTTATCTATATATTCGGACCCTTGAATCACACTCACGATGATCTTCCATGATATAAATAATGACCTTTGTAGGACGAAAAATTCCGTCTTATATTCGCCATAATTATTTTCACTAGACCATAATCATTATTCACCTGCCGGGAAGGCAGGCGGACGGGTTGTACGGGGCGTAGAAATCGTGGGGTTTCATCGCAGAGGCAGGTTTGGATAGTCGTCATCTGGGGGAAAATTACCACGTGATACAAAAAGGCAGAGACTGATGGGGACCGGCATTTTTATGGTGATCCAGCACCGAAGAAAAGAGCATGAATTCCAGCGTATTTCTCCACGACAGAAAGCATTAATTTCCTCTCGATGAAATACCTGCACTACGAACTGGAATTCGGTCCTCATGACGTCGCTCAGATCAATCTGGAAGTCCAGGCTTACGTGCGTCTGATTGACGACGAAAACTATATAGCCTACCGGCAGGGTGACCAATACCGTTATCACGGTGGGATGGCTAACGCCTCCCCGGCCAACGTTAAGCCACCCAACCCAGGTCACTGGCACCTGATCATTGACCTGGGCGGCAGGGAAGGTGAAGTCGTCGCCGATGTTCATATTGTCCAGGAGCAGATAGACGACAAGAAAAAAAAACGGCTTCGACGAACCTTCTAACTCCCCGCCCCACGGCCAGTTCGCCCTCTCAAACCCTTTTCACAGGCCCTTTGCACCTTATCAGCGACCACCGCCTTCTCTGAGGGCCGGTTTTGCGGCCCAGCCTCAGTCAGTTAGTGTCACGGTAGCGATTCCAGATCGCATCCATTTCTTCCAGAGTGGCTTCCTCGGGTGTCTTATCCTGTCGCTTGAGTTCCTCCTCGATTTTCCGGAAGCGGTATTCAAATTTGGCCATGGTACGCCGGAGGGCATCTTCAGCGCTTACCCCAAAAAACCGGCCCAGGTTCACCAGGCTGAAGAGCACATCGCCCAACTCATCCTCCAGGGCATCAGCATCGTCCGCCTGGTGGGCGGCATGCAATTCCTGCAGCTCCTCATGGACCTTATCCCAGACTGGCTCCACATGGTTCCAGTCAAATCCTACCAGAGCGGCTTTCTCCTGAATCCGGCGGGCGCGGGTAAGGGCCGGCAGCTGCCGGGGAACGCCATCGAGACGGGATACCCGGCGTTTTTCACGGTGCTTGGCCGTTTCCCAGTTCTGGTTGACCGGTGACTGGCCATCTGCCTGAACATCGCCAAAAACATTTGGATGGCGCTGTATGAGTTTCTCGGCCTGGGCTGCGAGACACTCCTCCAATGTGAACTGTCCCTGCTCCTCGGCTAGCGCGACCTGAAACAGCACATGGAGGAGGAGGTCGCCCAGCTCCTCTTTCAACTCCTCCTGGTCCCTGCGCTCGATACTCTCGATGACTTCATAAGTTTCCTCCAGCAGGTAGGGGATGAGGCTCCGGGGGGTCTGTTTACGGTCCCAGGGACAACCACCCGGGGCGCGCAGCTTGTCCAGCACGGCCAACAGTTCCAACAGCCGTTTCCCGGACTCCGGCCCCCGCGTTGGCGGTAAATCCTCAGGCTTCAGGGCGGTCACCCCCGTCCTCTGCATCCCTGGCGGCGATATGCACTTTCGCAATGCGATTGCCTTCCAAAGCTTTGACTGTCAATCGACGCCCTGCATACACAATCCACTGCCCGACAGAGGGTATCTCATCAAAACGGTCAAACAGGAATCCCCCTAAGGTATCGTAGTCCCGGTCCTCTGGAAATTTAACCTGGACGCGATCCTCCAGGTCGTCCAGGGTCACACTGGCGTCCACCAGGAATTCATCATGGCCCACCGGACTGATTTCCTTCTCCTCGAGGTCGTAAGGATCACGCAGTTCACCCAGAACCTCTTCCACCACATCTTCCAGCGTCACCAGGCCGGCCGTGCCTCCAAATTCATCCACAACGATAGCGACACTGGTGCGCCGCTCCTTGAAGTCCTGGAGCAGGGAAACAACGCCCTTACTCTCAGGCACGAAAAATGAGGGCCGGGTCAGACGCAGCAGGTTAACCTCGGGATGGAGACCGTTCAGATAAGGAAGAACATCTTTGGCATACAAAATGCCCCGTATATCATCAATACTGTCCTTGTAGATCGGGATCTTCGACACCTGCCGGGTGCGGATCAGTTCCAGGGTCTCCTCCAGACCGGCCTGGGCCTCAAGGGCCAGGATGTCCACCCTGGGGACCATAATCTCGTGGACCTCCGTGTCGCTGAACTCGAATATGGAGTGGATGATTTCCGTTTCGCTCTGAGCCAGAGTACCACGATCATAGCCGACCTCAGCCAGGTCTTTGAGTTCCTCCTCCGATATGAACATCCCCTCGGACTTGATCCCCAACAGCCGCGTGACCAATCGCGTCAGGCCATAAATCAGGCTGCCCAGCGGATAGAGCACGATCACCAGGACCTTCACCGGCCAGCTGGCGAGGCGGGCAAAGGCAGCTGTATGCCGGATGGCCAGCAGTTTGGGCATGACCTCCCCAAACAGGAGCACCACGGTGGTTACCACGAGGGACTCCAGCAACAACAACGGGGCGATGTTCAACCCCAGCTGGGTGGCAAGATCAGCGGTGATCAGGGCGGCGATGAAGGCCATGGCGGTGTTCACCACTGTGTTGCCGGTCAATAGGGAGATGAGCAGCTGCCGCGGCTCCTGCAGAATGGTTAAAATGGTCTTGGAAAGCGACGCATCCGGCCCGTAGTCCTTCATACGGCTCAGGAGCCGAAAAAAAGCAGTCTCGGCTCCTGAGAGGACGCCGCTGAGTAGCAACAACCCCGCGAAGATGGCCAGGTTAAGCAGGGCGCTGTTCAAGACTCGGAAACGTCCGGTACGGCGTCCAGATAGTGGTCTTCCAGAGCACGCATCCGGGCCTGTTCTTCGAGGCCGGCATCATCGTAGCCCAACAGGTGCAGGCTGCCATGGACCACCAGGCGCCGCAGCTCCTTCAGGTACGGCTCCTGATACCGCCGGCTGTTTTCCAGAGCCCGTTCGGGGCTGATATAGATTTCCCCTTCGATGGGCTCATCGGGATCGTTTAAGTTGAAGGCTATGACATCGGTGTAGCTGTCCTCACCGAAGAACTGTTGCTTTAGTCGGCGTAAATGTTCATCGTCGGTGAACACGACCCGCACTGCGGCCGCGTCGGTGCCATGATCCTTGAAGGCGGCCAGCACCAGGGGAATGATCACCTCCGCCGGCAGAGGCGGGGGCTCACCGTCTTGCGTATCGACGAGAGCCGTGATCACTCGGTGGGAACCTCGGCAAAGAGGGTCTCCTTGGAGATCTCTTCCTTTGCTCTCGTCTCGCTCGGGGCCTCCCTATCAGTGGAAGGATAAGGAATTCTCACGTGATAAATCCCTTTGAGTACCGAGATAATGCCGGTTCCCGCCCGGGCATCGCCCTTGATCATGTTGAGTTCCTTGAGGGTGAGAGGGCATTCATCGAGCTGTCCGTCGGCCATGCGCAACTCGATGATGGTATCGATCATCTGCTGAATGCGAGCCAGAGTGGGCTTCTTAATGGACCGGGTGGCCGCTTCTATGGCTTCACATAGCATGATGATGCCGGTCTCCTTGGTATTGGGCTTGGGACCGGCGTAACGGAACGGTTCCTCATTGACCTTTTCCGGGCCACCATTTTCTTTGACCGCCTTCTGATAAAAATATTCGATACGGGCCGTGCCATGATGCATGGGAATAAAATCGGCCACCCCCTTGGGTAAGCCATATTCCTTGGCCAAACGAAGCCCTGCCTTCACATGGCTCATCACCACCTTGGCGCTGAGGTGGGGGGCAATGGTGTCGTGCGGGTTATCCTGGTGGAACTGGTTTTCGATAAAGTACTCCGCCCGGGCAAGCTTGCCGATATCGTGGTAGTAGGCCCCCACCCGACAAAGGAGCGAGTTGGCGCCGATGGCATTGGCGGCTGCTTCGGTCAGATTCCCTACAACAATGCTGTGACTGAAGGTCCCATTGGCGTCACGGGCAAGGCGTCTGAGCAGAGGATGGTTGAAGTCCGACAGTTCCAGGAGGGTCAGATTGGTCGTAATGCCGAAAAGAACCTCCAATACTCCAACGAGACCGTAAACCATAATCGGCGAGAGCAACCCGTTGATGGAGGCATACATGAGATGCTGCCCCAGGGTAGTAAGATTGTTATACTTGAGAAACTCGATGGCCGTAATGCCGATAGCGTACGCCGAAATGATATAGATGATCGCCATAAAGATCTGACGACGACGACGCAGCTGTCTGACCGCGTAGATAGCGACGCTCCCCGCCAGAAGATTTACCAGGACGAAGTCCACCCTGTTGCCTACCAGGAAGCCCATCATCAACGCGAGGGTGATGGTGGCAATCATTGCGGTCCGGGCATCGAACAAGATGGTGAACGCCATGGCAGCCACCGTAAACGGGATGAGATATTCCGACAGGCCAAAACGAGCGTGAAAGATGCTGCCCATGGCCAGGATCAATATAAACAACAAATTGGTCAATAAAATGAACCGGTTGTTTTTAAACCACTCGCGACGGTAGACATGCATCCAGGCATAGAAAAATACGAGCAGGGCGGTCGTGATCATCACCATTCCGATCCTCGGCAGCCACAGCTGGATGCCGCCGGTGGAAGCGATCAACTGCGATTTGGCGGCGGCAAGGGAATTGATCTTCTCCAGGATCTCTTCGGTGACCCTGGTGTTGGCATCCACGAGGCGCTCGTTTTTTAAGACAAAGCCCTTTGAGATCGGTACCTTAGTCACCGCCTCCTCCTGCCGAAGGCGGGTCGTTTCCGCATCGTAGATCAAATTGGGAGGGATAAAGAAATAAATCAGGTCTTCGGCGACACTGCTTTCGACAGTTGCATCGGAAGGGTATTGGGCTTGCAATCGGGTCTTGGCCTTGGCCCAAGCCTCATCCTGATCCATACGGAATTTTGACTCTG
This sequence comes from uncultured bacterium, assembly GCA_964543925.1. Taxonomy (GTDB): domain Bacteria; phylum Fidelibacterota; class Marinisomatia; order SCGC-AAA003-L08; family TS1B11; genus JADFNF01. The sequence goes on along the minus strand of CAZJBG010000006.1, from coordinate 12,743 downwards.
CCGTCTCTTCCACCCCCTCACTGGACACTGCCAACTGGACGTCGCCTAATTGACGCTTGGGAAGTTCAAGCACACCTTCGGTCAGGATGTCACGAACGATTTTCTCCAGCTCGCTTTGCAGCCGTCCGTAGTTAATGGTCCGGCCTTCCGGCGTTTGACCCTTGAAAAAGATCCCCCAGTGTGGGGCGTTCAAATCGAGGGGGAATCGCTGGGCGAAATCAGCGCCCAATTCGACCAGGGTGGTACTATCTCGAACCACTGCTCGTTGAGCCGTTGCGAAGCCTTCGTTATAGCGATCACGGAAAACACGCTCGCGACTCTGAGCCAGTTGTGCTTCGGCCTGACGAATGCGATTCACCCTGGCAAACAGGTCTTTCAGCCCGTTGAGCTGATCAGCGGAAATTTGAGGATCGCGGCGGAACAGTTGCGGCACCCCCCTGCGTGCTGTCTCACGCTCATTCTCCAGGACCTCTTCACCTTTTAAAACCGGAAAGTTAAAGGGGGCAATAATGGTTTCCTGGGTGATCTCATTCAGATCATACCGGTATTCAAATTGATCTCCCAGGGGATAGAGCCAGGAAATAACCAGGACGGTTACCAGAAAAATCAGAACCCGGTAATAACGCTGTGAATGGGGCCCTCTCACAAACTGGAGGGGACCCAGTGTGGGCCTCAAGGATTTAAAACGATTCATATGCCCTCGATTTCCTTCAAACTCTGCTGCCCAACGACCATGAGCAGTATCCCGAGGTTTACCAGCTCCTGCTCATGGGCCTGACGCCACAACTGGCCGGTGGTCTTGGAAAGACCGCAAGGCTCATGCGGTTCACCTGAGCCCCTGCTTACCATTTGACCAGCGCCGAAGCCCAGGTGAAACCCGAACCGAAGGCGGCGAAGATCACCAGGTCGCCGGGCTTAATTTTTCCCTCGGCAACCACTTCGGCCAACGCGATGGGGATACTGGCGGCCGTGGTGTTACCATACTTATGAATATTGGAGTAGAGAAGTTCCTCCGAGGTATTCAACCTGCGACTCACTTCCTGGCTGATACGAAAATTGGCCTGGTGAGGCACAATGAGGGCGATATCCTCAATAGTCAGGTCGTTGGCTTCCAGCGCTTCCCGGATCACCTGGGGAAAGCGCGCCACTGCGTGTCGGAACACCTCCTTGCCGTTCATCTTCAGCCATTGCCGGCCCTCATCCAGGTCCTGGTGCGACACCCGTGGGTTCCGGCTACTGGACGGTGACTCCAGCCACAGCTCTTTAGCATATTTGCCCTGGGCATGCAGGTGGGTACTTAGAATGCCTCGATCCTCCTCGGTGGCCGAAACAATCACCGCCCCGGCGCCGTCGCCGAAAATAATGCTCACATCCCGCCCGTCATCGGAAAGGTTCATGCCGGTGGATTGCACCTCAGCGCCGATGAGGAGAATATGGCGGTACATCCCCGTACGGATGTACTGGTCGGCGATGGACAACCCGTAAACAAACCCGGAGCACTGCACCCGGATATCCAGGGCCCCGATTTCGCCAAAGCCCATGCGCTCCTGAATCAGACAGCCGGAACCGGGGGCCGAGTAGTCCGGGGTGGAGGTGGCAAAAATGATCAGGTCGATATCGGCCACCGTGAGGGCGGCGGCCCGGAGGGCCTGCTCGGCAGCCGGGATGGCCAGGTCGGTCACGCCCTCCCCCTCGGCGGCAAACCTGCGGGTTACAATGCCGGTGCGAGCCCGGATCCAATCATCATTGGTGTCCATCAGACCGGCCAGCTCGTCGTTGGTCACCACGCGCTCAGGGACGTGGAAGCCCGTGCCGGATAGGTAGGCATGAAACCCATCGGAACGAGCTCGGGTCACGATGATGCGCTCATTTTAATATCCTTCAGCTGCAGTTGAATCTGCCGGTTCCCCCGCCACACATTCTCTTCCACAACATACGCGATATCCAGGGGCTCTTTCAAGAGGAGTTTTTCGTAGTGGTCCACCATATTAAAGCCAATGGCGTCGAAAGTCACGCCGTCCTGCTGGACTTTGAATTTCAGGTGAGCAGCCGATTCCCCCAGGAGGCGCGGCGATCCCACGACCTGCACCCCCCGAGCCACAAACACCGGCCGCATGTTACCGGGTCCGTACGGTTCCAGGGACTTGAGGAATCGGAGCATGCGGCTGTCGATGAGGCCTAAGGGACAATCCCCCTCTACGCGCTGGCGCGGCCGGAGCTGTTCATCGCTCAGCTGCGCGTTGGCCAGCGCCACAAATTGATCCGCAAAAGCCGGCAGACGTTCCTTGCTGAGCGAGAATCCCGCCGCCACCGCATGACCGCCATAGCCTAACAGATGCTCTTTGCAGTGGGTCAGGGCCTGATAAAGATCAAAACCGGCTGCGCTTCGGACTGATCCTTTGCCCACCCCGTTTTCCAGGGCGATAATTGCCGTCGGCCGGTGATACATATCCCTGATCCGCGCGGCCACAATGCCGATGACACCGGCGTGCCAATTTTCACCACTGAGGACCAGGGCATTCTCATGGGACAGGTCGTGGTGAGCGTTGACCTGAAAGACGGCCTCTTCGACGGTGCTCTCCTGGATGGCCTGACGGCGAGCGTTTTCCGCCACGAGTTCCCGAGCCATGGTCACCGCCAGGTAGTGATTGGTGGTGGTGAGCAGCTTCACCGCCCGGCCGGCGTCGCCCAGGCGACCGGCGGCATTGATCTTGGGGGCGATGCCGAAAACCAGCCGCCCGATGGTCAAATCTTTCCCGGCCATCCCGGAAACCTGCCAGAGCGCCGCGATCCCCGGACGCGACCGCTGGCTGATCAACTGAAGTCCTGCGCTGACAATCGCCCGGTTTTCATCGATTATCGGGACGATATCGGCGGCCGTCCCCAGGGCGATCAAATCTGCATGCGCCCAAACCAGGGCGGGATCGTGCCCACCTTTTTCAGCCAGGGCCAGAGCCAATTTGAAGGCCACACCGCCTCCACAGAGTCCCTTGAAAGGATAGGAACAGTCTGTCCGTTTGGGGTTGAGGATGGCCTGGGCCTTAGGTAACTGTGTGTCGGGAATGTGGTGGTCGGTGATGATCACGTCCACCCCCTTCTCACGGGCATAATCGATGCGGTCGATAGCATTAATGGCGCAGTCGACGGTAATCAACAGGTCGGCGCCGATGAGGACCGCGTAATCGATGCCGCCCGGGGAGAGGCCATAGCCTTCTTTCTCCCGACTGGGGATATAGGTGGAGACTTTTGCGCCAATGGATTTTAGGAAGAGGGCGAGCATGGACGCGCCGGTGGTGCCATCCACATCATAGTCACCAAAGACCAGGATATCCCGGCGGCTATCGACCTGTTTCAGAATCCGTTCCACGGCCACCTCCATATCCCTCATGAGGAAGGGATCGTGAAGTTGGTCGGGGCCGGGATTGAAGAACGGCACTCCCACTTCCCGGCTGGCGATCCCCCGCAGCGCCAGGACCCGGGCATAGATCTCCGGCACGTCGAAGGCCTGCTGAGCCTGGCGCACGAGGCCAGGATCGGGGTCGGTATATTCCCAGTGGAGAGTCTCGTCTGACAATCTAGAGCATCCTCTTCGACGGTGGTATCATCGGTTTAAAAAAGTTGAAGACTGGCCTGTAAGCCGAATTCTGTATCCCGAAGCATCGGGACGATGGCTATTCATCTGGCCTCGGTCTCACGACCGGGCTCAAGCGACCTACCTGCTCCGGACCCGTCCGTTGACGGATTCCGGCGGATCACCGGCCCTATCCCGAAAGTTCGGGACAGGTGCGAAGCTGCTTGGTCTTGCTCCAGGCGGGGCTTGCCAGCTCCCGGACTTGCGTCCGGGACTGGTGGTCTCTTACACCACCGTTTCACCTTTGCCCCGTTCACCGGCTGGCGGACGGGGTAGTCTACTCTCTGTTGCACTTTCCGTACCCCCATCCCTAAAGTCAGGGACAGGAGCCCCTCCCGTTAGGAGGCGCCTTATCCTGCGGAGTTCGGACTTTCCTCTCCCCGGTCTCGAGGCTTTCCCGAAGGGAAGCCTGTAGCTTGGGGCCGGGAAGCAGCCATCCGGCCAGTCTCCAGGGGATAATTTAAAGGTATTTTGTCAGGGTGGGGTACGATTCCAATGGGCAGCGGATCGGGGAGTCAGAACAGGACTTGTCAGGCCAATCGAGGCGGAAATATCAAGGGTTGCTCCCGTCCCAATGGAGGATGACGCCGCAGCTGTCACAGGTGATGATCTTGTCCATGGCCTTGATCTCCACCAGGCGCTGAGGTGGGATGCGGTTATAACAGGCGCCACATGAATTTCGGCTCAGCAGCAGCACCGCCTGGCCATCCCGGGCCGCCCGGATACGTTCGTAGGATCGGTAGTACCGAGGCTCAATTTTGCCCTCCAGTTTCCGTCGCTTTCTCTCGAGGGACTTGGCCTGCGCCTCCGTCTCTGAGATGGTTATTCTCAGGTTCTCCTGCTGAACGACCATAACGGATCGTTTCTCCTCGGCCTCGAGCTGGTGGGCTTTTAACTCGTCGGTGAGACGCCCTTGCTCTTCATCAAGCTCCAGCAGCCGGTACTCACTCTCTTCCACCGTCTTTTTGGCGTTATCGATTTCCGACATCAGCGCATCGTAGGCTCGATTGGTGGACACCACCAGCAGTTGCTCCTGATACCGCTTGAGGTGCGCCCGCATATCATCTATCGTGGCCCGCAGCTGTCGCTTGTCATGCTCGATCTGTTGAAGCCGGGTCTGATGCTCCACAATGGCCATTTCCAGAGTTTCCAGAGCCCGGGTGAGGCGGTCGAGCTGGGCAGGAAGATCGCCCTTCAGTTCTTCAATTTCCATGAGCTGCGAGTCCACGGACTGCAGCTTGATCAACATATCTAAACTTTCCTTCATCCCTGAATCCTGTGTAAATAAATAAAAAATGCACCCGAGGGTGCCGTGATATGATGACCTAATTGAATAGCTGCTGATCGTCCCATGCGGCTGGTATAGTTCATGCTATTGTAAAATTTGTTGTCATGTGGGCGGTATCCGATTCGAACGGATGACCTCTGCGATGTGAACGCAGCGCTCTAACCGGCTGAGCTAACCGCCCAAATGGAGCGATAAATTTAAGGTGCGATCATCCTATGGGAAAGACTTGCCTTGCCTGAGAGGCCGAACTAATTTGAATGTTCAGTTCAACGAAGTAACCGTGCATCATTCCTATCACCCGCCATCAAGACCGATCGCTGACAAGGGCCCCTTTCGGGCCTGACCCCAGATGAATCCCATCGGGATCGGCATCATTGCATTCATAGCTTATTACGGCTATCGCGGGTTCCAGCGGGGCCTGGTGGATGAGGTCGGACGCCTCATCGGGCTGGTGCTGGCCGTCATCCTGGCCAACCGATTCTCATCGGTGCTGGGTGGACAGCTGGGCCTGGATAGCCCGGTGGCGCGAACGGCGGCGGCCTTTGTCATCATTTTCGTGGTCACTCTCGTGACCATGGGTTTTGTTATCCGGGCCGTACGCACCCTGATCGAACTGGTCTTGCTGGAGGGACTAGATCGACTGGGCGGCATCCTGTTTGGCGTTCTGAAAAGTCTCGTGGTCCTCGGCGTGCTGATTTATATCATGGAGAGCGTTGATTTCACCCAGTCGTTCGTGGCTCGCCTGGAACAACGATCGTTTGTGTACCGGCAGGTCGTAATCCTGAAGAACGGCCTGTTTTCCGCCCTCTCCCTGGACAGTCTGATCCAGGATGCCCACGACCGCATTAAGGAGCTGGAACCGGAGCGGTTGCTCCCCTCTGTCGAGGATCTTTGACCCCGTGAGCCGTGGCTGATCGACCGCCAGCCCGGCCCCTGGCAGGGTCAGACCCCTGGAACAAGAGCCTAGGCACCCTCTTTCACTTCTCTCAGGTTCTGGCGTCGATCAGTGAGCTGTGTGTCACGCCTGTCGCCCGGGAGAGCATAACATCCCTGTGGCCCATCGTTGATCTCACGACGCTGCACGAGCGTTACGCCGCCACCGCCGAACTCCTCGGCCTGCTGGAAAGGGAATCTCCGCCCCCCCTGAGCAGCTTCCCGGATATCCGCCCGGCCCTCGAGCGGGTCGCGATGGGGGTGGACGCCCTGGGTCCGGAGGAGTTCCATCGCGTGCGCCAGGTGCTGCAACTCCTGACGCCCCTGGAGCAGTTCCTTAATGAACAGGTCGACATTCCCTACTGGCGAGGGGTAACGGCCGATCTCAACCCCTGGCCTCCGGGGCTCGCTGAGATCAATCGCGTGGTGGAGGACGACCTCTCCGGCGCGCCTGACGAGCAGACCGTCCCAACCATCAAGTCCTCGGCCAGCAAGACGCTCCAGCGGATCCGCAGCACCATCACCCGGCGTGAGGAGCAGGCCCGCTCGAGGTTGGCGGCCTTGCACCGTGATGCCCTGAAGGCCGGATGGGCCCAGAATGAGCCCATTGCCTGGCGGGAGGGCCGGCTGGTCATCGCCCTGAAAGCCAGTCACAAACGCAAACTGCAGGGCCTTATTCATGGCTATTCGAGCTCCGGCGGCACCGCCTTCGTGGAACCGCTGGAAATCTTCGACATCAATAACGAGATCGCCGCCCTCCGGGAAGACGAGCAGGCCGAGGAACACCGCCTCCTCGCTGCCCTCACCACCGCTATTCGGCCCTACTGCGATGATCTGGTCGTCAGCACCGAATTGCTCTACCGTCTGGACGCCCATCTGGCCCAGGCTCACTGGGCGGCCCACCACCAGGCGATCCAGCCTCAATTGGCCCAGGATAGCCCCCTCAGGGTGACCGGCGCCCGCAACCCGGTCCTGGCCGAGCACCGGGAAGTGGTGCCCCTGGACCTCAGCCTGGGGGAGACCGAACGCATTCTGCTTATTTCCGGTCCCAATGCCGGTGGCAAAACGGTGGTGCTGCTCACGTTGGGCCTGTTCATCATGCTGGCCCAAAGCGGCCTGTTCGTGCCGGCCAAACGGGCGGAACTCCCCCTCTGCCAAGGCCTGTTCGCCGATCTCGGGGACCGGCAATCGCTGGAGAACGACCTTTCAACCTTTTCGGCCCACCTCCTCAACCTGAAGTCCATCGCAGCCGCCTGTGGCCGGGATACGCTGGTGCTGCTGGATGAATTGGGCACCGGTACGGAACCGGGGGCCGGCGCCGCCCTGGGGCAGACATTCCTGGAGGAAATCATGCGCAAGGGGGCCTTCTGCCTGGCCACCACCCACCTCAATCGCCTCAAATTGTGGGCCCAGGGCGAGGCCGGCGTCCTCAACGCCGGGATGGCGTTCGATCCTGAGCAGCTGCGCCCCACCTACCAACTCCAGATAGGCCAACCGGGGGCCAGCTTCGCCCTGGAAATCGCCCGGCGGATGGGACTCGATGACCCGCTCCTCAAACGGGCTCAAGCCCTGATGCCGGATGCCGACGTCAATTTGGAGGACCTCCTGGTTTCCCTGGAAGCGGACCGAGCCAGACTGGATCGCCAGCAGGCCCAGCTGCTGGACCGGGCCAAGGAGGTAACCCGGCAGGAGCAACAGGTTGCCGCCCGGAAGGCAGAGGTCCAGGCCACCCATCGCCGGGCCCGCAAGGACGCCCTGCAGGAGGCGGAGCAGTTGGTAGCGGACATGAACCGCCGTCTGGAGGCCACCATCGCCGAAATCCGCCGGAAAGGCGCCGGCCTCGCCGGTACCGATATTCGCCGGGCCAAGCGGACCGTCGCCGGGGAGCGGCAAAGGGTGGCGGATGAGCAGGCCCGGCTTGCCGATGAAGAACCGCAGCTCCTGGCCATCGAGGATGTCGTTCCCGGAATGTGGGTGGTGCTTAGGGAGCAGGGGCACCGGGGTCAAGTGGAGCAAGTAAGCCGCGGGAAAAAGCGGGTGACAGTGCTGGTTGACGGCACCCACCTGGTCCTCCCCCTCGATCAATTGGCCCCGGCAACTGTCCCGTCACCAGCAGAGAATCCCCCGGAGGCAGGTGCGGCCATTCGGTCGGGGGCGGCCCTGGCTGGCGAGGTCGGCTACCGGCTGGACCTGCGCGGATGGCGGGGCGAGGAAGCGGTGGCGGAAGTGGATCGCTTCCTGAACCGGGCCATTCTGGCTAATTTGCCCCGGCTGGAAATCATCCACGGTAAGGGGACCGGTATCCTGCAGAAGCTGGTGCGGGAATTTTTGGCGGAGCAACCCCAGGTTAAGTCCTTTGACTTCGCCGACTTCGACGCCGGTGGCACGGGTGTGACCCTGGTGGAATTGAAATAGTGCCTATTGGACTATGCGGCTGGTGCAGCTTACCTTGGCGGCTGCCAACTAGCTGACAGTTCCATGGTCAACACGCCCCCCGGCCCCAGCTGGCCGGTACATTCAGGCCCGTCACGGCGACACTATCAAGCCGGTAAAGGAGGATACCTGATGATCATGCCCAGATACCTGGCCATTGTCCTGCTCACGCTGGGTGGGATGGCAGGCAGTATGTCGGCCCAAAACCCGTTGCCGACCTCCGCCGAGGACATCAGTCCCCTGCCCGTGGGCGCCACCCTTCCGGACATTGCCGTGACCACCATCGATGGCGACCCCTTTGACCTCATGGCCGCCGTGAAGGCCCAGCCCACGGTCCTGGTCTACTACCGTGGGGGCTGGTGTCCCTTCTGCAACATGCAGCTGGCCGCCCTGCAAAAAATTGAACCCACTCTCAAGGATA
>CAZJBG010000006.1:0-4027 GCA_964543925.1 uncultured bacterium | reverse complement strand
GGATATCGGGTACCAGCTCATCGCCATCAGCGCAGATCGCCCCTCAAGCCTGCTCCCGACCCTGGATCGCCACGCCCTTACCTACACCCTGCTCTCTGACAGCACCATGGCGGGAGCCAAGGCCCTCGGCATCGCCTGGAAGAACGCCCGGGGAGGCCGGAAGCTGGAACGGGCTTCCGGCATGGACCACCATATCCTACCGGTGCCGGCAGTCATCATCCTCGACCGTAAAGGCGAAATCCAGTTTCTGTATGCGAATCCCAATTACCGAGTGCGCCTGGATGGCGACGATCTGCTCGCCGCAGCCCGGGCGGCCCTTAAATGATGGCCGATCCAGCCAATCAGAGGAGCTAACATATGGCTTTTACATTGCAGCCCGGTGATCAGGCCCCTGATTTTCCCTTGCCCGCCACCGATGGAAAAACCTACAGCCTGCACGATTTCGACGACGCCCCCGTGCTGGTGGTCTTCTTCACCTGCAACCATTGCCCCTACGTCATCGGTTCCGATGAAGTGACCCGCCGGACGGCTGAGCAGTTCATCCCTCAGGGGGTCACCTTCGTAGGGATCAATTCCAACAGCGTCAACACCAAACCCGGTGACAGTTTCGACAAGATGGTCGAGCGCATGCATACCCAGCAGTTCCCCTGGCTGTACCTCCGCGACGAATCCCAGGAGATCGCCCAGGCCTACGGTGCCCTGCGGACTCCCCACTTCTACGTTTTCGATAAGGACCGCAAACTGGTCTACACCGGGCGCGGGGTGGACAGCCCCCGGGACACCTCCCGCATGACGGTCAACGACCTGGAGCGGGCCTTGCGGGAACACCTGGCCGGTGAGCCGGTCACCATCCCCATGACCAACCCCATCGGTTGCAACGTGAAGTGGGCGGACCAGGATGAGCACTGGATGCCCGCCGAGGCCTGCGACCTGGTGTAGGCGGACTCCTTCTTCTGTGCATGCAGGCCGGACCCCGGGACGGCTCACCTGACACCCACCAGCGTCTTCTCACCTTATCCGCCATGCCCGCCCTATGCCCATTGACCGGCGGACCGCGGGTACTCCCAGTAAACTGCTGAGCACTGTTGCAACTTTGTTGTGTTGCATATTGAGTGACATTCGTGTATATTCTTGACAACTTTAACAAAGGAAGGCAACCATGCGCTTCGTATCCGTAAGAGACTTAAGGGGTAAGTCCGCCCAGGTCTGGGAACAGCTTAAAGATGAGAAAGAGCTGGTAATCACGTCCAACGGCAGGCCCGTGGCCATCTTGTCTTCGGTCTCCGAGAACAGACTAGAGGAATCACTGGCGGCCATTCGCCGTGCACGGGCTATGGCAGCGGTAGCCTCTATGCAGAAGCACGCTTTAGAGGCCGGTCTCAACACCATGACGCTGGAAGAAATCAACGTCGAAATCCAGGCGGTCCGTGATAAACGACCCGAGTGAAAATCGTTCTGGACACCAACGTGATTGTCTCCGGGTTTATCCACCTTCACGGGAACCCCGGTCAAATCGTCGCAATGGTCTCATCGGGTGATCTAACCCTATGCTATGATAATCGTGTCATCTCAGAATACCGCGAGGTACTTTTGCGCCCCAAATTTTCCTTTGACCATTACGATATCGATGGCCTACTCCTGGAAATCAAGTCCTCTGGCCAACTTGTGGCTCCATTGCCATTGCCTGCCAGACTGCCTGATAAGAGCGATGAACCCTTCCTCGAGGTCGCTCTGGCTGGAAATGCAGCGTGCCTGGTCACCGGCAACCTCAGGCATTACCCGGAAGATCGACTTCAAGGCATGCAAGTGGTCTCCCCTACCGAATTCCTGGACATTTATCGCGCGATGAACTCAAAGCCGTAGGGTTCATTCCGGTTCCCCACTGCTACTGCCACTGCTACTGCTACTTTTCTCAACTCCCGTATCGTAACATCAGGCAGGACCATGGCCCGCATTCCCGAAGAGACCATCGAACGGATTCGTGACGCCGCCGATATCCTCGACGTGGTGAGCGACTACGTGCAGATGAAACGCCGGGGGCGAAACTGGTTCGGTCTATGCCCCTTCCACCAGGAAAAAACCCCCAGCTTCAGCCTCAACCAGCAGAAGCAGATCTACCACTGCTTCGGCTGCGGCCGCGGTGGCGGCGCCATCAACTTTGTCATGGAGGTGGACAAGCTGGACTTCGTCGAGGCCGTCCAGCGCCTGGGCGACAAGGTAGGCATCCCGGTGGAGCTGTCCGGTCCCATCGATCCCCGCCGGAAAGCCACGGTGCAGCAGGTCCTGGACCTGTGCGAGCTGGCTGCGGCGGTTTACCAGAAAAATCTCCAGGGCGACGCCGGGGCCAAGGTCCGGGCCTACCTGGAAGATCGGGGGATCACACCGGCTACTCAAGCCCTCTTCAAAATTGGCTATGCCCCGCCCGGTTGGAACAACCTGCTCAAGGCCGTCGGAGCCAAAAAATTCTCCCGGGAAGCCCTGGACCAGTCGGGACTGTTCGCGTCCGGACAGCGGGGAGCCTACGACCGCTTCCGCAGCCGCATCATGTTCCCCATATCGCTCCCTACCGGGCGGGTGGTGGCCTTCGCCGGGCGCGTGTTTGATGCCGACGACCCGGCCAAGTACATCAACTCGCCCGAAACCCCCGTCTACCACAAGAGCGAGATCCTCTACGGCCTGTCTCTGACCCGCACCCCCATCCGCGACCAGGAGACCGCCATCATCGTCGAGGGCTACCTGGACCTGATCCAGCTCCACCAGGCGGGCATCCAAAACGTGGTGGCCGTTTCCGGCACGGCCCTTACCGACAGGCATACCCGGGAGCTGCGTAAGCTGACCACCAGGATTTTCCTCGCCTACGATGGCGACAACGCCGGGATTCAGGCCGCTATTCGCGGGGGCTACACCTTGCTGCGCAACGGTCTCAGTCCCAAGGTTGTCCTGCTGCCGGAGGACCAGGACCCCGATGATTGGGTCCGGCGGGCGGGACCCGAGCCGTTTCTGAAAGCCGTCGATGCCGCGGTGCCGCTGCTCGAGTTTCATTTCCAGCACTTCGGGGGTGACCGGACACAGACAGGGGATGTGCGCCGATTTCTCGATGACACCCTCCGGGAACTGGTTCAGGTGCCCGATCCCCTGGTGCAGGAACTGAACCTCAAGCAGGTGGCGGAACTGACGGGGATCGATGAGCGGCGACTGCATGAAGCGCTGGGCGCCCTGCCGAAGTTCCGGCCCCGTGTTCAGAAAGAGAGCGGTCAGGCAGACCGGCCAGTCATCATGGAGGACACCCGGTCGCACAAGGCCCAGAGGGCTCTGGTGGGTCTCGCCTTTCAGGACAGTGAACCGGTGCTCAACTTGCTGGCCGACCAAGCCAAGATGGGGCTGTTTACCCATCCCGTGCTGAGCGCCATCTGGCAAGTTATCGAGCCGGCCCTGCAAAGCGGCAATATCCCCGATCCCGCAGGCATGATGAACCAGCTCACCACCGATGAGCAGCGGCAGGTATTGAGTCAGATTCTCATGATAGTGGTTGAAGAGAGCGACGCCATGAGCCTGGCCATCGACTGCCTCACGGCCCTGCATCGCGATACCCTGCAGCAACAGATCGACCAGCGGCGCAGAGACCTCCGCCTCGCCGAAAAGGAATCGGGCCAACCGCCGTCGGAACTCATCACCGAAGTGGCTACCCTCCAACATGACCTCGCTAATCTGGGTCAACAGTTCCAGAAATACCGGACCGGGTGAAACGACCGGACAACCACTTATTTTCCCGATGGGCATGACCATGGCCGTCATGCCGACCTTTATGTTGAGACCCTTTGGGACCGCCGCCCTTCTGCTGGGACTGTTCTCCCTGAGCTCCCCAGCCACCGCCCAGGTCAACACCGAGGCCCTCCGCCGGGAGGAGCGGTCGCCGGGGTGGCACAGCGACCTGGCGGCAAACCTGGGGATCATCGCCGGCAACTCCAACCTGGTGCAACTGCGCTCCAACCTGCGCTTCGACTACCTCACCGAAGGCAGCCACACC
>CAZJBG010000005.1:0-41596 GCA_964543925.1 uncultured bacterium | reverse complement strand
GTCTGGGATAATTCCTGCGCCAATTTAATGTTGTTGCAGGAGTTGCACAATGGGTCAGTAGGGGGCTGAAGACACCCACCCTGGTCCGCCAGCTGGCGGACTCTCCCCCCCCTCTTGAGGGAGGGAGCCGGAGGGGCCTCGGCCCTGGGCGTACCCGCCTTGGGGAGTCCGTAGCCTAGCCTCGACGTAGCCGTCTACGGCGAGTCCGGCGAGCCTGGGTGGTGCCGGCTGACGCCACCGCTCAACTTGGCACAGCCGGTGCCCGAGTGTAACTTTCTCTCAACTGGAGCCCGTGAGATGAAGTTTATCAATCGCCGACATACCAGGCAGGTTACCGTCCGTGGCATCCCCATCGGTGGCGGGGCGGCGATCCCCGTTCAGTCCATGACCACCACCAAGACCCACGACGTGGACGCCACCATGGCCGAGGTGGAGCGGCTGGAAGCGGCCGGCTGCCAGATCGTCCGGATTACCGTGCCTGATCCGGCGGCGGCCAAGGGTTTCGCCGAAATACGCAAGCGCACCGACCTCCCCCTGGTGGCCGATATCCACTTCAACTACCGCATGGCCCTGGCCGCCGTGGACGCCGGCGCCGACAAGATTCGCATTAACCCCGGCAATATCGGTTCCCGTGAGCGGGTGAAGGAGGTCATCGCGAAGGTCCAGGGGGCGGGCCTGCCCATCCGTATCGGCGTGAATGCCGGGAGCCTGGAAAAGGAATTCCTGGAGAAGTACGGCTATCCCACCCCGGAGGCCATGGTGGAGAGCGCCGAGAAGCACATCCAGGTTTGCCGGGAGCACGACTTCGAGGATATCATCGTTTCCCTCAAGGCCAGCGATGTGCCCCTCATGATTGCGGCCTACCGCCTGTTCTCCCTGAAATACGACTATCCCCTCCATCTGGGCGTCACCGAGGCGGGGCCACCCAAGAGCGGCACCATCAAGTCGGCTGTGGGTATCGGCGCCCTGTTGGCCGAGGGGGTGGGGGACACCCTCCGCGTCTCCCTTACGGACGATCCCGTGAAGGAGGTGCAGGTGGGCTTCGACCTGCTCAAATCCCTGGGATTGGCCAGCCGGGGCGTGACCCTGGTGGCCTGCCCCACCTGCGGCCGCATCGAGGTGGACCTTTTCAAGATCGCCGCCGAGGTGGAGCAACGCCTGGAGGGGGTGAACAAGACTCTCACCGTGGCCCTCATGGGCTGTGCGGTGAACGGTCCCGGTGAGGCCGCCGATGCCGACATCGGCATTGCCTTCGGCAAAGACGGGGGGCTCCTCTATCGCAACGGCGAAAAGGTCGGGCGGGTGACTGAAACCGGCGCACTGGATCGCCTCATGGAGGAGATCGAGGACTTCATCGAGACGCCCTCGGAGAATCCGGAGCAGGTCGCCTGATCCTCATGGCCGGTTGCAGCACCCGGGCCTTTGACCGGTCGTCGCTCATAAGGTGAGCAGTTCCCTCCTCGCCCATACTTACTCCGCCGCCGTCCTGGGCGTTGATGCCTATATCGTTAAGGTAGAGTGCCACCTGGATAACGTGGTCCCACCCACCTTCACGACGGTGGGTCTCCCGGAAGGGGCGGTGCGCGAGAGCAAGGAGCGGGTCATGGCGGCCCTGAAGAATTCGGGTTTTAACATTCCCCAGAAGAGGACCACGGTCAACCTGGCACCGGCCGACATCCGCAAGGAGGGCAGCGCCTTCGATCTGCCCATCGCCATCGGGATTCTCAGCGCCCTGGGGCATGTGCCCCAGACGGCCCTGGAAAAGACCGTCCTGGTGGGCGAGCTCGGTCTTGACGGGTCCTTGCGGGGCGTGAAAGGGGCTCTGCCGGTCACCATTGCGTCCCGGCAGCAGGGTTACGAGACGATCCTGGTCCCGGCGGTCAACGGCACCGAAGCGGCCCTGGTGGAAAAGATCCAAGTGGGCGCGGTGAAGAATCTCAGGGAAGTGGTGGACATACTCAATGGGGAGCAGGCTCTGGCACCGGTCGCAGTGGATGGCCGGGCCATGCTGCAGCACGCCGCAGCCGAGCGCATAGACTTCAGCGACGTGAAAGGCCAGGGACAGGCCAAACGGGCCGTAGAGGTGGCCGCCGCCGGCAGCCATAATCTTATCCTAATTGGTCCTCCCGGCAGCGGGAAAACCATGCTGGCCCGGCGCATGCCCACCATCCTGCCCATACTCTCCCTCGACGAAGCCCTGGAGGCCACCAAGATTCATTCGGTGGCCGGACAACTGCCCCTTGGTGCGGGGATCATTGGCGTTCGTCCCTTTCGCGCGCCCCACCACACCATATCAGACGCAGGGTTAATTGGGGGCGGGTCGGTACCCAAACCGGGTGAAGTGAGCCTGGCGCACCACGGGGTCCTGTTCCTGGACGAGCTGCCCGAGTTTCGCAAGAACGTGCTGGAGGTGCTCCGCCAGCCGCTGGAGCTGGGCGAGGTAACTATCTCCCGGGCCAAGGTGTCGGTGACCTATCCGGCCAATATCATGCTCATGGCGGCCATGAACCCGTGTCCCTGTGGCTACGCTACCGATCCCCGCAACGAGTGCAGCTGCACGCCGCCGACCATCCAGCGCTACATGAGCCGAATCTCCGGCCCCCTCATGGACCGCATCGATATCCACGTGGAGGTGCCGCCGGTGAAGATCGAGGATTTGCCGGGCAAGGCCGACGGCGAGCAGTCCGAAGTGATCCGCAGCCGGGTGGAGCTGGCCAGAGAGCGCCAGCGCCGCCGCTTTGACGGCGTGTCCCAACTGCATGCCAACGCCCACATGGGCAGCAAGGATCTGCAGAAATATTGCTCCCTTCCCGCTGAGGGGGAGGAGCTGCTTACCAGCGCCATCAACCGCCTGGGACTGTCGGCCCGGGCCTATGACCGCATCATCAAGGTGGCCCGCACCATCGCCGATCTGGCGGGGGAGGAGCGGATCGAGACCCCCCACCTGGCGGAGGCGATACAGTACCGGTCGTTGGATAGGCAATTGTGGTTGGGGTAGATAAGTTTCAAGTTCAAGGTTTCAGGTGCAAAGTTTTGCTTTAGGGGAGAGGCTATGGTGCTCTCCAGCTATGGATCCAACTTGTGCCCCAGTAGTCCCGATATAGGCAAAAAGATTGACGATGCCAGGTATATCCAAGAAACTTTCATTATTTGACCGCTACTTGACCCTGTGGATATTTGCGGCAATGTTTGCCGGTGTGCTGGCAGGGTACCTGCAGCCGGGTATTGCGGCCTTCTGGGATCAGTTCAAGTTGGGGACCACGAATATCCCCATTGCTGTCGGACTGATACTGATGATGTACCCCCCACTGGCCAAGGTCCGGTATGAGGAGTTGCCCAAGGTGTTCAGGAACCTCCGCCTGCTCCTGCTCTCCCTGGTGCAGAATTGGATTATCGGGCCGCTGGTGATGTTCCTCCTGGCCATCCTCCTGTTGCCGGACAAGCCGGACCTCATGGTAGGGGTGATCCTGGTTGGCCTGGCCCGTTGTATTGCCATGGTGCTGGTCTGGAACGATCTGGCGAAAGGGGATTCAGAGCTGGCAGCTGGCCTGGTGGCATTTAATGCCATCTTCCAGATGTTATTATACTCCGTTTATGCCTACGTCTTTATCACCCTTCTTCCGCCCTTGTTCGGTTTGAGTGGCGCCATAGTTGAGGTGTCGATTGGCGAAATCGCCGTGACCGTGCTTATTTATCTAGGCATTCCCTTTACTGCTGGGTTGTTATCCAGCACTATTCTACGGAAAATCAAAAGTACAGATTGGTATTTTACGCGGTTCATTCCCAGGGTCTCCCCGCTAACCCCGATTGCCTTGCTATTTACCATCTTTGTGATGTTTTCTCTCAAAGGCGAGCAGATTATAGAACTGCCGCTGGATGTTGTGCGGGTGGCTGTTCCTTACAGTATCTATTTCGCCTTTATGTTCTTCCTCACCTTCTTCATCGCCCGGGAAATGGGGTCGAATTACCCCCAGACGACAACGGTCGCTTTTACCGCCGCCAGCAACGACTTCGAGTTGGCCATTGCGGTGGCCATCGCGGTGTTCGGTTTGGAATCCCAGGTTGCCTTTGCTACAGTGATCGGGCCGCTGGTGGAGGTGCCGATACTGATCAGCCTGGTGAATGTGGCCCTCTATTTCAGGAGGAAGTATTTTGCATCAGCGGCGGCTCCAGCCCCAGGATAGCAGACCAAACATGACTTGCCTGGCGACACGGCCATCCTTCGACAGGTTCAGGTAGGGGGTATCCAGACACCGCACCTGGCGGAGGCGATCCAGTACCGTAGCCTGGACCGGCAGCTGTGGCTGGGGTGAAGGAAAGTGCGGGTGACGAGTCCCTGGTTTTGAGTTATGGGGCATCGATGATGCTGCCGTTACATCGTAAATCCTTTGAACCAGTATATAATTAAAGTATTTTGTTATGATATCATCACTTGAATGGAGGGGAAAATGAGACGTATTCCTGACCGAAATATCCTGATATTGTCCTTATTTCTCGCCATGCCTATCGGTAACAGTCCCGTCTACGGTCAAGCAGCCGGGACGGGTGAGGACCTTGATAAGCAAGTCAAGCAATTCCTTGAAAGTCACAGGAATACCTGGAGAGATTTGAACGTACCTGAATCTGATGGGCAGTTGTTACACGATCTTATCATCAAGCATAAATATACCAGCGCCTTGGAGATAGGGACTTCTACGGGACATTCGGGTATATGGATTGCCTGGGCCCTCAGTAAAACCGGGGGTAAGCTTATTACCGTCGAGATTGATGAAGACCGGTACAAAACCGCCCTGGCAAATTTTGAGGAGGCCGGTCTGTCTGCTTTCATCGACGCGCGTCTTGCCGATGCCCACGAACTGGTTCCCCAACTAAAAGGCCCCTTCGATTTCGTTTTCTCCGACGCAGACAAGGGTTGGTACACCAACTACCTGAAGGCGGTGCTCCCCAAACTCACCGTAGGGGGCTGCTTTACCGCCCATAACGTCGCCAACATCCGGGGGGGCGGCATCCGCCAGTTCCTCGATTATCTGGAGACCGTCCCCAACCTGGAGACCACCATCGACCGGTCGAGCCGTGCAGGCGTCTCAATCAGTTATAAAACATCGGATTAACGGCTAGATCCGTCCATCGACAACCCAAGCGTCTTCTGGCCTGATGGTTCATGATGAGCGATAGTTTGAATCAGCAGCTGGCAAGGCAACTTGGGCTTTTCCCCCTGACCAACATCGTCATTGCCAATATGATTGGCGCCGGTATCTTCACCACCGCTGGACTTTTAATGGGTGTGTTGAATAATCCGTTGCTGATGCTGCTGTTATGGGGCACAGGTGGATTGATTGCCCTCTTTGGAGCACTATCCTATGGGGAACTTGGTGCTGCATTCCCCCGTGCAGGGGGAGAATATATCTTCCTCTCGAAGCTATATCATCCCATGGTGGGCTTTTTAAGCGGTTGGGTTTCGTTCATCGTCGGTTTTTCCGCACCCATAGCAGCCGCGTCGATAGGTTTCAGTGAATATTTCACTCGGGCATTCCCTCAAATTCTTGGTGTAAGTACTGCGTCGGGCATTGTCGGTCCAGTGCTTATAAAAAAGGTCCTTTCAGTTTCAGTCATCTTGAGTTTTTCACTCGTTCATCTAAAGGGAATCGAATTTGGAACGAAAATCCAAAATTATCTAACCCTATTGAAGGTGGGCATGATCGTTTTTTTGATTGCTGCCGGATTCACTCTTGGAGAGGGTGATTTCAACCATTTTTATGAAGGCAGCAGATTCACCTTCGACTTTGCAGGATGGAAGTCCATCGGCCTCGCCCTTATGTGGATTATGTTTGCCTTCAGCGGGTGGAATGCCGCCACCTATATCGGGTCGGAGATACGGAATCCCAATAGGAATCTACCTTTCTCGTTATTGCTTGGGACTGGCGTGGTTATCTTGCTTTATATTGGTTTGAATATGCTATTTATTTACGCCATCCCCCTAGAAAAAATGAAAGGTGTCATTGCGATAGGTGGATTAGCCGTAACCAATTTATTTGGGAAATCAACGGGTAATCTCTTCTCACTCCTCATATCCTTCGCGCTTCTCTCGTCCATAAGCGCCTTTATCATTCTTGGCCCTAGAGTCTATTATGCAATGGCTACTGAGGGGTACTTTTTCAAATTTGTAGCGAAGGTACATCCGAAATCCAATGTTCCAGTAAGGGCCATACTGGTTCAGAGTTTCATCTCGATAGTGATCGTTTTATCCGGTTCGTTCGACCAAATATTGACCTATATGGGGTTTTCTCTAGGGATATTTCCCATCATGGCGATCATCGGTGTCTTTAGGTTAAGATTTTTAGGGAAAAGTACCCATAAACTTCCAGGCTACCCCCTGGTACAGATTATATATATACTCTTCGGTATTTCCATGCTCCTGTTGGCTTTTCTGGAGCGACCCGTCGAGTCGATGATTGCTGTAACAACAGTATTGGTCGGGATACCGGTCTATTACTTTTTTAAAAAGTATAACTAAGGTTGTGACGGATACTGGATGCTCGATGCTGGTTTCGGGTTATGAGTTTCTAGTTTCGGATTGCTAGTTGTGGGTTTTAGGATTGAGGTAACCGTCAGCCGTTCGCTCGGTCGGCAATGGCGCCCCTCTCTTTGTAAGAGAGGGGTCTCGCGTAGCGAGAGGGTGAGTTTCCTACACCTGGCCGAAGCCATTCAGTACCGTCCCCTAAACCGGCAGCTGTGGCTGGGGTGAGAACAGTTACCCCGCAAGGGTCCCTCCGGGATAACCTCGACAGCGATCCGGTTTTAAGGCATTGAAGCTGCCCTGCGCCCATCGGTAGATTCCGCCACCATGTTGCCGTCTTTCAATACCCGGTTGCGGTCGGAAGTGGACCGCAAGCAATCCCGCCTGTGCCTGGGTCTCGACCTGGACCCGGACCGCCCGTCCCGGCTCCACGGCGATTCCCTGACGTCCCTCAAGGAAGCTTCGCTGGCCATCGTTGAGCGCACCTGGGACCAGGTGTGGGGCTACAAACTCAATTTCGCCTTCTTCGAACGGTTAGGTTCGGCCGGGTACGCCTGGCTGGAACAGCTGGCCGCCGCCATTGGTGGGCGCGCGCTGGTCATCGGGGACGCCAAGCGGGGGGATATCGGCAACTCGTCACGCCACTATGCCCAGGCCATCTTCGAACATCTGCAGCTGGACGCCGCCACAGTCAATCCCTACATGGGCCGCGACGCCCTGGAGCCTTTCATCGCCCATCCCGATCGGGGAGCCTTCGTGCTTTGTCTCACCTCCAACTCAGGAGCCGACGATTTCCAGCGACAGCCTACGGGCAGGCCCCTCTACCGTGAGGTGGCTGCCTGGGCCCAGAAGCACAACGACGCTGACAATGTGGGGCTGGTCGTCGGCGCAACCCACCCCGATGATCTGGCCGACCTGCGGCAGGCCGCACCGGGGCTGCCGTTCCTCATTCCGGGTGTGGGCGCTCAGGGAGGCTCCTTAGACCAGGCGGTCACTTCGGGCACACTGGAAGCGCCCAGCATCATCACCGTTTCGCGGAGCGTGCTGTACGCCGGAAAAGGGTCTCTGGACGATATCCTGAGCGCCGTGAACGCCTACAACCGAGAAATCAATGCATTGGTAGCTGCCCATGAAAATTGACCTTCATCGGCTTCTACAGGATTGCGGGGCGTTGTTGGATGGCCATTTCCTGCTGACCTCCGGTCGGCATAGTGACCGTTACATCGAAAAATTTCGTCTCCTGGAACAACCTGACGCCCTGGACAAGGTGGCCACCGCCATGACGGAGGATGTCCGCCCCGAGGACGTGGACGTGGTGCTGGGTGCGGCGGTGGGGGGTATTTTGATCGCCGGCGCCGTATCCCGCAAATTGGGCCGGCGCACCCTGTTCACCGAACGGGTGGCGGGGGCCATGACCCTGCGGCGGGGGTTTAGCCTCGCCCCGGGTGAGCGGGTGCTCGTCGTGGAAGATATTGTGACAACGGGAGGCTCAGTGCTTGAACTGTTGAAAGTGGTGGACCGGGCCGGGGCCCAGGTTGCCGGCGTGGTCTGTCTGGTCGATCGGAGCGCAGGGGGGCTCGACATCGGGGTCCCATCCAACACCCTGCTGCGGCTGCCGATAGCCACCTGGGAGCCGGACACCTGTCCTCTGTGCCGGCAGGGCATTCCCCTGACCGAGCCAGGGCGGACGGGAAAGAGTTAGGCGGCCCCTGGACAGGTGGGTCCAGGCCCGGCGTCGCAGGCCCCTGTCACCAGGATTCACCATAATGGGGGCTACCGCCGGTGCGGCCCCCTCGTAAACCTGAGGTTTGAGCAGGTCGTATAAAAAGCGCTCCACGCCATCGCGCTTATCGGCATCCAGGCCCGCCCAGGTGAAGTAGAGGCTCTGCTTATCCGCAGCCATGATGTCGTCTTCCCAGCGGTGTTGGTGCATGCGCTCCCTGATGTGACCCTGCCCGACCCGCGATACAACCCGGCCACCGACATCTTTCCAGATAACGTACACACCGGCCATGAAGTCGAAATGTTCATCTTCAAGGTTGACGCCATAGAATTTGCACCAAACACCCCCCTCACATTTATTCCAGGTAAGATTTAACTGCATAACGGGATGCTCCTAAGGTTGACGCTCATGGATTCAGATTCAAGGCCCGGTTTCCGCGTTCACTGCGTGCATAACACAGCGGCCCCGAGTATATGATTAACCGAATCGTGAAGGTCATAACCGGACAGGGAATTTAAGGATATATCCCTTCGACGCCCCTTGAAAATCAGGTAAAAGAGACGACGGTATGCGGGAGCCGGCCTGAGCGGCTGCCAAGCCTCACCTCGAGCCCGAGGCCAACGGCGGGGAACCCGGGGAGAGGAACTTTATTCCTCTCCCCTCACCCTCCAGTCTAGTTGGAA
Source organism: uncultured bacterium (assembly GCA_964543925.1). Lineage (GTDB taxonomy): Bacteria > Fidelibacterota > Marinisomatia > SCGC-AAA003-L08 > TS1B11 > JADFNF01. The sequence goes on along the minus strand of CAZJBG010000005.1, from coordinate 32,673 downwards.
TGAATCCCCGTTTGGGACTGGATTTTGAGCAGGGTATCGATGGTTCGCATGGATATCTCGTTTTGGAGCTGATAGCTCTCCTCACCCCGCAGCTTGATTTCCTTCTGGGCAATATGGCCCAGGGTCACCCCGGCAATGGCCAGTATGATGGCTGCGCTGGACAGACCTACAGCTGCCAGGAACCCCACCAGACCGACCGTGGAGAACGTAATCGCTTCAGCACCAACCGCGCTCTGAAAGAGCATGGTGCTGACCACGCCCAACATAAAGGTCAAGGTGAATACAAGTATCCGCCAGTATGAGAATCCATCACCCAGCTTGGATACTTTAACAGCTTCACCGTTGGTCCCAGTCTTTGGGCGCAGTTTTCCAGTCGTTATTTCGGACATGATAGCTCCTTCTTTCGACGATTTCCAAGATCTTTTTCCGCTTACTATACAACCGGTAGGAATCCCTAAAACCGATTACAATCCATTCGCTCAGTTAAAGCCTGAAACACCCCTTTTCATTACAAAATGAGCGATGGGCTCTAAATGTATGATGCTGTTCCAGCAATTGCTACTCAAAATTGCTTTGATATAGTCGCCATATAAAATGTTAAAAAGATTGCCGGGTTTTGTCTGTGAGAATTATCACAACCTTTAGGGGGTATGATGACGCAGCCGTTAAGGATTGCGGCTCAATTATGGTGAATTATTCTATATAACATAATGTATATCAACAACTAATGTGCTTGCTACCGACTATTATTCAGGATCAAATTACGCGAGAATATGGCTCCCATTTTTACGAAATAAAACGCGTATTCTCCTTATTTTTTCGGTCCCGTAACTGAACTGAGACCGCCTTTTCAGTAGTCATTTCATTATCTAAATACGATAGATCCCCCAATATAATGGCCCGCTTCAAATCTGTATCCACCCGGTTATTTCCCCATATTTTGTTGGGTCGGAATGACAAAAAAGACTTGGTAAAAATCAGCAACCCGGCAGGATTTCCATCGCCACATCCCTGCAGGTTCAGTAGCCTCACCCCCGATGCGCTGCAAACGGCAGGCACTTGGTGTAGTTGGACCCGCGCTCGTCATGACAGGGCTTCTGACTCGCTAGCATTATCGGTCGCAGACCGGATGCTGCCCTGAGCGACTTTCTGTTATGGCATCAGTCCCCGCCATAGTCTAATTTTCCTTACCTGGAAGTACTGTGCCGGGCCGGGTCCGTATCGGGGCTCGGGTCTTCAATGGATATTGAGGGATATTGAACGAAATGACTGCCCCCACCTGATATGCGGGGGCTCACCGGCTATGTCTCTGAACAGAAAGGCACCAACGGCTTTTATGATTAAACGAACTTTGAATATTCATGTGTCTCCTTACCTGGCATTTGCCGCCCTGTCGCTGCTCGTCATAGGGTCATGCAGCCGGGAGGGAGGGGAAGAAGTCCTCAAAACATTTCCCGATGGAACCCGACAGGAAGTCGCCCGGTATGAGGGCGCGGGGGAGGACCGTCAGATGGTTCTGAAAACCGGCTACTATCGCAGCGGCGCCCTGGCCTTCGAGGAGCGTTACCAAGAGGGTGTGCCCATAGCTTATCAATCCTGGTGGGAGAGCGGCGCACAGCGGGTGAAGCGTGAATACCAGCGAGGCGTCGTGGTCCGGGAAGAGCATTATGATGCCGATGGAGTTCTGCACTTGACGCATGAACAGATCGAAGCGATCCTCCAACAGTTGGCCGGCTATCCGGGCGAACCGGCCACTGCCGAAGAGATCGTCACGATGGAAACCTCGGCCGGCACCATGAAACTGCGCCTGTTCACCGACGTGGCGCCGGAGCACAGTAATAATTTCAAGCGCCTGGCGAACATCGGCTTCTACGACAGCACCACCTTTCACCGGGTCGTTCCCCGGTTCGTGATCCAGGGGGGTGATATTTTTTCCCGGGACGCTCAGCGCACCAATGACGGCCAGGGCGGCCCCGGCTATACGATCAACGCCGAGTTTAATCCTCGTCCCCACGTCAGGGGGACCCTGGCCATGGCCCGCTCCCAGGACCTGAACAGCGCCGGGAGCCAGTTCTATATCGCCCTGGGACGGCTGGCCCAGCTTGACAACCAGTACACCGTTTTTGGAGAACTTATCGATGGTATGGACGTCTTGGACAGCATCGGGGCGGCGCCCACCGACACGAGGGACAACCCGGTGATGCCCCAGCGCATTTTCAGCGTACGGGTACAGTAGACTGCTGGTGCCCATAAGGATGGAAGGTCCCGGCCGGTCAGCAATTGATATTGCCCGCACCCATCGCTGGGCGATCATCAAACAGATCGGAGCTCGTCCATAGGTTTACCCCGCGTAGGATTGGCGTTGGGTGCCGGTGGCGCTCGTGGGCTCACGCACATAGGAGTCCTGAAAGCCCTCGGCAAGCATGATATCCCTATTGATGCCATTGCGGGATCATCCATAGGGGCCGTGGTAGGGGCCATGTATGCGGCCACCCTGGATATTGAGTGGGTGGAACAACGATTCAGGGACCTACTCGCCAGTGAGGCCTTTGCCCAGTCGGGCGTCCGCAGGATCAAGCCTATGGCATCGGGCGCCGAGCCGGGCTTCCTTCAGTGGGCCGCCAATTATGTCCGCCACAAGTTTATCCTGAATTTTGCCGACGTCAAACAGGGTATCCTGAAAACCGATCGGTTGGCCCGACTCATTGAGTTCCTGGTAACCGTGCGAACCTTCGAAGAACTTCAGATTCCCTTCTCTTGCTGCGCCGTAGACTTGCACACCGGAAGGGAAGTCCTGATGCGTCAGGGCGATCTGATCCAGGCACTGACGGCCAGTGCGTCCATTCCAGGGTATCTCTCTCCGGTGCCGACCAATGAGGGACTCCTCGTCGACGGCGCCGTCGGCCAGCCCATACCTTGCAACGCTGCCCGAGCGTTGGGGGGCGAATTCATCATCGCCGTGGATGTGTCTCTGAAAAGCTTCTCCCCATTGGCGGAACTGAATATCCCCAGTATTCTGGGTCGCGCCAGTGAAATATCATCCTCAAAACTCTCCCAGGCCCAGAATGATCAATGTGACTTTCTGATTCGTCCCGATTCGCTCAACCTGCATTGGACCCAGTTTGACCAGCTTGACCGCCTGATCCACAATGGGGAAGAAGCCGCGAAGGAGCAAATGGAAGCGCTCAAAAGGAAACTTGGGCAGGCCCGCGGAGTTAAAGCATGGCTGAGTAAAATAATAGGGCGCATCCGATCTCCAAAATAACAGGTAGTTTCGTCATTTTACGGACAACAATTTTGGGAATGATCTTGTAACTTAACATCTTATGAATTTGCGGCATTTACAATTCCTGTTGGCCGGAAGCCTGGTGGCCCTTGCGCCTCTTAGAGGACAGTTGCCCGAGGACATCGTGGCCACATCCATTTCCATTGACCGTGACGAGGTCCGATCCGGTGAGAGCCTTACCCTTCAGGCCAACGTGGTCATCGAACCGGGGTGGCACATCTACTCGAACGATCTCAGCGGTTTCGGACCCGTGCCGACCCACTTCGAGCTGGATGACAGTTCCAAAATTTCAGCCCTGGGTCCTTTTCGGGAGCCGACACCCAAGCGGGTGTGGGACGAAGGCTTCGAGATTGAGGTCGGGTGGCATTCCGGCGCGGTGGAGTTAAGTCAGACGATGGCGCTCTCCCAGGGCCACCCCCCGGGCCCCCTTACCATATCCGGCCGGTTCGTCTTCATGGCCTGCACCGAGACCTTCTGTCTCCCGCCAGCGTACCAGGATTTCAGTTTTCAGCTTCAGGTGGTAGAAGGGCCTGTTCGGGAAGCCTACCGGTTCGAAGCCGGTGAATCGGTCCTTGCCGCCATCACCGGACTCGAGCAGACGGAGCTGCAGAGTGCCATCAGGGAGGGCCTCTGGTCGTTTCTCCTCCTCTCGCTTGGGATGGGGTTGGTGGCCCTACTGACGCCCTGCGTGTTTCCCATGATCCCTATCACCGTTTCGTTTTTCCTTAAGCAGGGGGAATCGGGCCATATCCCACCCTTGAAATCTGCCGGTCTGTACGCAACCGGCATTATCGTAATCTACTCGGCGCTGGGCATCCTCCTGGCCCTCACCTTGGGTGCTTCTGGCGCGAATCAGTTGGCCTCCAATCCCTGGGTCAACCTTCTGCTCGGGGGCCTGTTCGTCTATTTCGCCTTGAGTCTGTTCGGCATGTACGAAATCCAGCTCCCCTCGTGGCTGCGCCAGTTCAGCCTGGCCCAGGAGGCCAGAGGGGGGCTCCTGGGCATTTTCTTCATGTCCCTGACCTTCACCATCACCTCCTTCACCTGCACGATCCAGTTCGTAGGGCTGCTGCTGGTGGCGGCCAGTCAAGGCCATTACCTCTGGCCGGCCATTGGGATGATAGCCTATTCGGTAACCTTTGCATTGCCCTTTTTCTTCCTGGCCCTGTTTCCCCAGTACCTGGCCCGGCTGCCGAAAAGCGGAGGGTGGCTGAATTCGGTCAAGGTGGTCATGGGCTTTCTGGAACTGGCGGCCGCATTCAAGTTCGTCAGCAACAGTGATCTGGTCTGGAGTTGGGGCCTCTTTAATCACCAGGTGGTGTTGGCCGCCTGGACGGTCATCCTTCTGCTTACCGGCCTCTACCTGTTGGGCAAAATTCGGCTGCCTCACGATTCACCCCTGGAGACGATTCCCGTTCCCCGATTGCTGATCAGCAGTACCTTTCTGATGTTCAGCCTGTTGCTGGGCGCCGGCTTGGTGGGGCAGAAAATCCCCAGCCTGGTGGCGGCCTATCTCCCCCCACGACTCACTGGGGACAACACCGGCGTCGCCTTGGGCAATCAGCTGGAGCAGCTGCACTGGTTTGGTGAGTACGACGAGGCTCTGGCGCAGGCCCAGTTGACCAACCAGCCCATATTCCTGGATGTAACCGGCTATACCTGCACCAACTGCCGGTGGATGGAGGCCAACATCTTTACGATCCCCGATGTGGCCCAACGGTTCGGAAAATATGTCCTGTTGCGTCTCTATACGGATGGGGGGCCGAACTTCAGGGAGAAGCAGCGGTTCGTGGTGGAGCGCTTCGGGACGGTGGCCCTCCCGCTCTACGTGATCCTGGCCCCTGATGGCCGGGAAATCAGCCGCTTCCCCGGTATGACCAGGGATTCCAAAAAATTTGTCGCCTTTCTGGATAAGGGCTTTGAACCCCGATCGTCACTGACACTCGAAGAACGCCGACCCGATCGATAGAACGCCGCCACCCCAAACCGCCAAGGAGGGAACGCCAGGATGCAGGAAACTTTTATGGAGTGCTGTAAAAAATCGGTCAAAGTCGCCTTGGTGGTGGGTACCATCTTAAGCCTGATTAACCAGACCCCTGCTATTCTACACCTCAGTTTCACTGGCGAAGACCTGGTGCGCATAGCGATGAATTATCTGGTCCCCTTCTCTGTCTCCACCTACTCCAGGATGGCTTTAATTAAAGAGCAGATTTCGGCCTGACGCCCCAGTTGGGTGACGCACCATGACCCGCAAAAATACCCCGCCAACGTCATTGTTGTCAGCCCCGCGACAGCTGGGGACCCGCCTCTGGGAACTATAAAGACTTTCATGCTTGTACACAAAAACGATCTGGTCGACCCTGGAGGCATCACGTTGACCGGCAAAATGATCACTGCACACTTTAGCTGACAACCGTGGGCAGGGCCGGCAAGAGGTGCAAATTCCTGTATGTTGCGGAGCAGGTAAACCTTAATTTAATCATTAATTATAATTTGGACGGACTACGTGCTGAGCGTATTCACTGACGAGGATAAAATATGACCAAGCGTGCATGGACAGTTGCAATAGCGATTCTGGCGATAACATTGATGGTTGTTGGCGGCAGCCTCATGGCCTTTGGCACAGATGCAGACTCAAATACCGACGAAACGGCGATCCTTGCGCCCGATTTTACCCTTAAAAGCCTGGACGGTGAGCCCTACACCCTCAGCGAGCTGCGGGGCAAAGTAGTGCTGGTAAATTTTTGGGCCACCTGGTGTGGACCCTGCCGAAAGGAGATACCCGACCTGTCACGTATCTACAGCGCCTATAAGGATCAGGATGTGGTCATTCTCGGTATCTCACTCGATGATTTGAGTACCGACCATATCAGGAACTTTGCTCGGAATTACAAGGTAACCTACCCGATACTTCACGGTACAATAGCTGAGCTGATGAGGATCAGCCGGAACTATGGCGGCGTAACGGCTATCCCGACGACCTTCCTGGTCGATCGCGAGGGATACATCCAGGATATGTTCCTCGGCGCCAGGAGTGAACGATTCATCCTGGACCGTATCAAGGCCCTGCTTTAAGACGTTCCGCTCCCCGGCAGACATTTCAATCAACGGCCATAGGGTGGTGAGGCCATCACCGCCCTGGTCTTACATCTAATCCACGGCAACGTGAGTCGGCAGCCGCGGTCCGGGTCGTTCCTGCCCCGCTGGCCCCGGGACCTTAGCCGGGAGCCGGCTATCCTGTTCAGAAGGGAGCTCTCGCCGGTCCTGGGGAGATCCCGTGTCGGGCGATTCCCCAGGGGCCCCCTCAGTGAAAAAATCCGCCGTAACGGTGTCGGTGAGAAAAACGCCGGTTTCGGTCATCTGCAGACGATCCCCCTGGAGGACCAGCCAGCCTTCCCATTTGGTCAGCAGTCGACGATGCTGCCTGGCAAAAGCCCGAGGTGACGCATAGCCCAGGCTCTCCGTCACTGAGAGGCCCTCCTTAAGCCGTAGACCAAAAGCCAGTTTCTCGTGATAGAGCTGGTCGGGGTTGAGATCTTCGTCACCGGCCACCGGCGAGCGTCCCGTCTCTATCCGGTCCATATACTCGTCCAGGTTGCGCACATTCCAACGGCGTTGTAAGCCGTCGAAACCGTGGGCGGCAGGTCCAAAACTCAGGTAGGGCTCGATACGCCAGTAGTGCAGGTTGTGCCGGCAGGCTCGGCCCTCCCGGGCATAATTGCTGACTTCATAGGGCACATAGCCCCGCCGCGACAGGAGCTCCCTGGTCAGGGCGTACATGCGGTAGTCCCGATCCTCGTCCGGTAAGGCAACCTCACCGGCGGCCACCATCCTGGAAAGTTCCGTCCCTTTTTCCACCGTGAGTGAATAGGCGGAGATGTGCTCCGGCTCAAGGTCGGCCAGCGCCGTGAGATCCGCTCGCCACCGCCGGAGACTCTGCCCCGGGATATTGAACATGAGGTCGGCATTGATGTTGTCGAACCCGGCCCGGCGGGCAGCGGCGTAGGTCTTGAAGCAGGCGGCGGGATCGTGCAGCCGCCCCAGGAATTTCAGCAGGCCGGGATCAAAGGATTGAAATCCCATGGACAAGCGGTTCACACCCAGCTCGCGAAAGGCCCTTAATTTATCTTCGGGCGCCTCGCCGGGATTGGCCTCCAGGGTGAATTCCACCAGCTCATTCAGCCCGAAGGCCTGATCCAGAGCCGCTATCAGCTGCTCCAGATGATGGGGGGCCAACAGGCTCGGCGTCCCGCCGCCGATAAACAGGGTGTCGATCTGCCAACCGGGGGGCGAACCCCCGGCGTCCCTGATTTCCCTGAGCAGGCAGTCCACCAGCCGATTCATGGCGGTATCCCTGTCGGCCACGGAATAAAAGTCGCAGTACATGCACTTGGCTTTGCAAAATGGAATATGGATGTAGACGCCACCCGTAGCGGCGGCTATCCTGGAGCCGGGGCGGCTGTCAATGTGTGCCGCCATGCTGGGATTTCGGGTGGATGACTGAGGGTGACGTGTAACCGACAAAGTGAATCTCTTTTCAGTTCTATCCTCGAATATACCCCCTGAATCCCAGGCGGAAGGAGTGATTTTATGGGAACATTATTCCCCTGCTATCTTTTAAAAGTTGCAGAGAGATTAATTCCTCTGCAAGTATCTCTGCATGTCAAGTCCATTATACCCACCTCGCAAGATACTCCTGTGGTAGAGGGAGTATCTCCCCTGCACTGGCACACTCTACCAAACACAAACGAGGCGAAAGTCGCCAGACGATCGCCTCGTTTCTATTAGATCAGGTCGTTTCCAGTTCGATAGATGGACATTGTTAGGCGGCCCCATTGGGGCATAATTTCAGCCGCGATCGCCATGAAACCGATACCCCACGCACAAATAAAACGCATCGTTCCACGGGCTATCTGGTGCCTACTCCTTCTGGGCGGCGGCCTCCGAGCAGGCGAGATTACCGGCACGGTGAGCTTCAGCCCGCGTTCTCCGCAAACACCGGTGATGATTAGCCCCTACGCCCGCAATCGCTACCGGCCTCCCCAAACAACCGCCCCCTGGCTGGCCGGGACCCCTGAAACCATCATCGTCTATCTGGATGATCACCCGGCGCTCAAACAATCCCCAGACCCGACTACCAAGCCGGTGATTGACCAGCGCGACCTGACGATTTTGCCTCATGTCACGCCGGTCGTGACCGGCACCACCGTGGCTTTTCTTAACAGCGACATTGTCTACCACAATATTTTCTCCCTTTCAAAGGCTAAGCAGTTCAATCTGGGTCGCTACCCTGCAGGTGAGAAGCACAGTGTAACCTTTGATCGACCTGGGGTGGTCGAGGTGTTCTGCGATATTCATTCCGAGATGAACGGCGTGGTCCTGGTACTGCCCAATCCTTTTTTCACAGCCGTGAATGCCGATGGCAGCTACCGCATTTCCAATGTCCCTCCCGGCACATATGTGGTGAAGGTGTGGCGCGAGGAGTCGAGGGATGTGATGACCAAGGTGGTGACCACGACCACCCCTGAGGAAGAAATCATACTCAATTTCCAACTCTAGGCCCATGAGCATACCCACCACCAAGACATTTGCCGTCAGTCTCCGACTCAAGATATTTCTCACCTTTCTGTTGCTCACCTTCATTACCGTGGCATTGGTTGCCCTGCTCGTTAATCAGCGCTTTACCGAAGAGATGCGGGCCAACCTGGCCAACTCCCTGCAGAGCGCCGCGGAAGTGTACCAAACCTATACCGATATCGACATCGACGGGCTAATCGATCAGGCGAGCAACCTCAGCGCAGACGCCCGCCTGCGGGCCTCACTTTCCACCATGGACAGCAGTACGGTGGCCCAGACGGTAGCGGAATTAAACCAGACCCAATTAGCCACCCTGCTCGCTGTCCTTGACCCCGATGAGCGCTTCCTGGCGGGTCACGGCATCCCGCCCGGTAGTGAACTCGATCTCACCACGGAACCGGCCGTGACCGATGCGATGAGCGGCTTTGAATCCGGAGATATTTGGGCCCTCACCGATACCTTGATGAAGGTGGCGGCCATTCCGATCCGCACGGGTTCGATACGGCAAGGCATTCTGCTTCTGGGTTACCACATGGACCAGGCCTTTCTGAGCCGACTACGGCAGATGACCGATTGCCACCTCACCTTCCTGGTGAACGGCCAGGTCCCCTATAGCACCTACTATATGGGCGAGGTCCGGCAGACCGCCGAAATATTTTCCCGGATGACGGCCCATGAAGGGACGTGGGACTTCACGGCAGCCGATAGCCGTTTCCTCGGAACAGTCGTACAGATTGCCAACGCCCATCAAGAGGTCCTTGGCTTCCTATTCATCTATAAATCGCTGGACGAGGCCCTGGCTTCCCTGGGCCCCCTGCGTTGGAGCATCTTCCTCATTGCCATAGGGGGGATTGCCCTGTCCCTGCTGTTCAGTTATCTGCTCGCCCGGGGCGTCACCCGGCCGGTGGAAGATTTAGCCACTGCCATCAGGAAGTTCGGGGGCGGACACTACGATTTCCCCGTCAAGGTGACATCCAACGACGAAGTGGGGACCCTGGCCGTCGCCTTTGAGGAGATGCGGCAGTCGCTTCAAAAAGCCCAGGCGGAGCTGCTTAAAAGCGAACGTCTGTCAACGGTCGGGAGCATGGCCAACGGTATCATCCACGACTTTAAGCAACCCATAACCAGCATCCAGGGATTTACGGAGTTGCTGCAGCTGCCTACTACCGATGCCGGCAAGCGGCAAGAGTATGGGGAACAGATCCTCAGCACGCTGCACCAGATGCTCGGTATGGTCAACGACCTGTTGGACTACGCCAGAGGCGAGACATCCCTCCATCTTGCCCCGGCCAGCCTGAATGAGGTGATCGACCAGGCGGTCCATCGGTTTCAGAATATATATGCCGATGAAAGCCTGGAGTTAACTTTTCAACCGGGAGAGATCGAGGATACCGTGATTGATCATCATCGTATTCTCAGGGTAGTGGAAAACCTGCTGGGCAATGCCCGGGACGCCATCAGCGGCTCGGGGCATATCAGTGTGGCGACCGTGACCGATGATGGCGGTGTGGCGCTGACCATAACCGACACGGGCGGGGGTATACCGGCGAAAATTAAGGACACCCTTTTCGAGCCGTTTGTCACCCTGGGAAAGCCATCAGGAACGGGTCTGGGACTGGCCATCACCAAGAATGTCATCGAGGAGCATGGCGGCAAAATTTCCTTCACCACCAGGGAAAATGAGGGGACGACATTTCATGTCTGGCTGCCCAATGGCTAGCGGTGTATCCATAAGCCTCAGGACCCTGCTCCTTGCCCTCGTCCTCTGTCTGCCCATAGCTCTGCCCGGCCAGTTCACTTGGTCGGGCGACTTAGCTGTCTCCATCAAAGCCCTGGACAGACACCTCACCGAGAATGGAAATTTTCGGGGAGACGACCCTTTCAATGATGTGCGCCTGCGCCTCTTTCCCCGTCACTGGATCAATGACCGAATCGGTATTTTTGGCGAAATCCTGTACGATAGCGGCGTCAAGGGGGGCGGGCTGAGGGCGAACGGCGCCTATCTGGTGGTGAATGAGCTATTCTCCCGGCCGTGGCTCAGTCTCAAGGCGGGCCTCATCCCCAGTCCCTTTGGTAACTATGGCTTGCGGAGTACGTATTTCAACCTGAATCCCCTCATCGGTGTCCCCCTGATATGGCACCACCGCACGCCGCTCCCCAACAACATGTACGCTACCAGCGCCGATCTTTTGCAGAAAAAAAGGGACGGGGAACCGTACATGCCCATTGCATATGACGCCTGCTGGGACCGAGGTTGGGAACTGTTTGGCGAGGCCGGGAAGATCGAATATAGCCTGGCACTGACGGAGGGTACACTCTCCAACCCCACCGAGAGCAGCAACGACGGCCGTCAGATCATCGCCAAACTGGGGCTGAACCCCATCACGGCCCTGCGCCTGGGCGGCTCCGTAGCCCGGGGCTCCTACCTCAATGCCTCCGCCGCCGATGCCCTTTACAAAAGGGTTGAAGATTTCACCGCCACCGTGCTGGGGCTGTATGGCGAACTAAAAACCGGCTATGTGCAGCTGCACTCCGAACTGGTCAGCAGCAGTTGGGAATCCCCTTACGTCACGACTGATCAGCGGGTGAGCGCCTTCTCAGGCTACCTGGAGGGCCGCTACGATGTCCTGCCTATCCTTTATGTAGCGGCCCGCATTGATTATTTCGGCTACAGCAACATCGATGATCCATTCTCAGGCCAGAGCGAACCGTGGGGCGATCCCCTGAACCGCATCGAAATCGGGTTCGGTTATCGCCTGGCCAGGGAGGCGTTGGTCAAGGCCGTGTATCAGCGCAGCGACTACCAGTCAAGATCGGCCTCAGATGATCCCCATGTCCTGGCGCTGCAGCTCCACGTCGTGTTTTAAGCCCGAGATGTCGGTAGGCCCGGCGGCCTAGTTCGCACGGGAAAGCCTGCCGAAGATAAGCGCCAGGACCAGAGTGATCAGCAGGCCCGGCAGCATCGGCTGTAGTCCGAGAGGGTAACCGCCTCCCTCACCGCCCAGCCATCCGACGATGTTCGGGGTCAGCTGCCAGATGCCGGCCGTGAGCACGCCGGCTAGCCCCACGACCAGCGCCTGGGTATCGGAAAGGATGATCCGGCGAGTAAAGGTAAGCATAATGGGTATCAGCAAACCGGGGACCAGGACCATACCCAGTGTATACCACAACTGAATCACCGAGGGGAGACCCAGGGCCAGAACGTAGCCCAGGCCGGCGCTGGCCACGATCCCCCACCTGATGCGACGGCGCTCGACAGCCGGATCGGTGGCCGCCGTCGCCGCCAGGTCACGACCCAGGGTCGAGGCGCTGATGAAGGCGAAGGAATCGATGGTACTCATAATCACCGCCAGCAGAGCTACAAAGAACAGTCCCCGCAGGCCGGGAGGCAGGACGGCGGCCCCCAGCAGGGGATAGGCGGCTATCGGCCCGACCGATTCGAGGGCCAGGTCGGGGAGCTGGCCGACGGCGTAGAGCCCCACCGCGGTCGTGAGCAAGTCAAAGACAAACCAGACCCCTATGCTCAAGAGGATGCCCCGGGAGGCGGTTCTGCCATCGTGGGCCGCAGCGCATCGCTGGTAGAAACCTGGATCGACAAAGGTCCAGCTGGCAATGAGAAACCAGACCAGCATGACCTGCCAAGCGAGGGGACCGGCGCCGCGCCAGTGACGGTGTTCCGGCGGAAGGGCTTGCCACATCTCCCGTAGCGGCTCAGCACTCATCAACACCCCCAGAAGAAGACCAAACCCCACGAACATCAGCACGAATTGGAGGACGTCGGTGCGCACTACCGCCCGAAATCCGCCGCGCCACAGATAGACCGTACTGAAAGCCGTCCCTAGGAGCAGGGCCAGCCACAGATCGACGCCTAAGAGGAGATTGATAAGCACGCCCAGCATGAGAAGGTAGGGGGCCGGTGTGCTGAGCAGGAACACCACGATAGCGCTGAAGAAGGCGGAGCGGGGGCCATAGGCCCGGCGGAAGCGGTCGGGGATGGTAAGAGCGCCGTCCCCCCGGATCCTGGCGGCCAGGAAGACGGCGTACAGGAAAGCAAACAGGTAGTAGGGCAGTCCAAAGATGACCAACGTCACGATCCCATTGAGGTAGGTAAACTCCCCGATCCCCAGAATGCCGCCGTACCAGGTCGAAACCAGGGTGGCGATAAAGGGCGCCAGGGTCAGGCGGCGGCCGCCCAGGAGATAGTCATTTACCTGGTTCCCGGAGGTGCGGCGAGCCTTGAGACCCAGAACCAGAAGGGCGCCCGCGTAGAGGATGATGAGGCTTAAGTCAACGGCATGGAGGGTGATGTTCACAGGTCAACGCCGACGGTCGGCTGGCTAGACGGGATAGCCTTGGTAGATCACCAGGGCGCCCCCGGAAACCCGCAGGGAAAAGGTATCGCCGAGGCTGCGGTTTGAGATCCCCTTATGGTGGGCCGATAAGGGGCGGTCCTTCAGGGCGTAAGCCAACCCCGTGGTGGTGATCCGGGCGTGGGTCGTTTCAGGGAACAGGGCCACGACCTGTCCGGCGAAGGAAGCATATTCCCGGCTTGTTCGTACGATCGTGAAGGTTCCCGTGTCGGTGAGCAGGGTGACATCCAGCCCGAAATCGGTCCACAGCATGAGCAGGTTGCCAAAGGCGTGATCATCGCGCAGCCCGGTGGCCCCCAAGACAGTGACGGCCTTTGCCCCCTGTTCGGCGGCCCACCTTAAGGCCTTTTCCAGATCACTGGATTGTTGGGCGGGCAGCATCACCAGCCGATCACCGAACGCGGCATGGGCCTGCTCGCTGAGGGAGTCAAGGTCACCCAACACCACATCCGGCTGCCGGGGTTGGCCCAGCAATAGGTTGGCACCCCCATCACAGCAGATCAGGGTGCCGGCCTCACGCAGCGCAGCCAGAGGCCGGTCGTGTGTGGGGAATGCGCCGTCCGCCAGGACGACTACCGGCGGGTCTAAGCGCAAGGGAAGTTAATCCAAGGGGGTCTCGAGCCACCCGGTATAAAGCTTGCGCTGCTGTTCGCTGGGCGACGCCACGGGCACCAGGGAGACCTGATCGAAGGGCGGCTTGCCCGGCCTGATCTTGATGGCGCGTACCCTGCCGTCCCGGTTGATAATCAGGGTCGCCACTTTCCCCTGGGCGCGCGAGGCCAGGATATCCTTAGCCGCGTCTCCCAGCAGGCGAAAACCATCGATGGAAATGAGCTCGTCGTGAACGCTCAGTCCGGCGGTAACGGCCGGCGTCTGATGGTTCATCCGGCTGATCACCCAGCGCCCGTCATCCTCAAGGGTCTCGAATCCGTAGTAGGCCTTGCTCGAGTCGGTCGGATCGGTATAACTCCGCACCACTTGCAGGCCAAAGGGTGCCAGGATAGGTTCCCAGTCGATTTCCTCCGTCGTGGTCACGTAAGTGAACACATCGTCGAGGGGACGCCCAGCCACGGACTCGGAGACCAGCCGGAAGCCCTCGTCGGTATAGCCTTTATCCACGTCCCGGTAGTTCCGCCAAAGGATGCGGAAGACATCATCCAAATCCCGTTCCCCATCAGTTGCAGCCCGGATGGCCAAATCCAGCGCCAACCCCACCAGGCTCCCTTTCAAATAGTATGAAATGGTGGCGTTGGGGCTATTCTCATTGGGCCGATAATGCTTGATCCAGGTGTCGAAGGAGGCCTCCTGGAGGGTCTGTATCAGGTGCCCCGGCGTAGCCTCAAGCTTGTTGATATCCCCAGCCAGCAGCTCGAAATAGTCCTCGACCTCCAAGAGATCTGCCCGCCGCAAAAGGAGACGGTCGTAATAAGCGGTGAGCCCTTCGGCCACCCACAGCAGGGTGGTATAATTCTCCCGGTCGTAGTCGAAGGGTCCCAACGGCTCGGGGCGGATGCGCTTCACGTTGTAGGTGTGAAACACTTCGTGGGCCACTAACTCCAGGTAGCGACGATACTTCCTGCCCGGACTGAAGTCCCACCTTGGATAAAGCAGGTGCGTGGAGTTGAGGTGCTCGAGGCCGCCGTAGTTGTTGTCTCTTATCTGCAGGAATATTGTATAGTTATCGTACGGGACCTCACCGAAGATGTTATGAATTTCCTGGATGATATTGCCCGTATCGGTCAACAGGCGCTCCGGGTCATAGTTGCCTGTGCCGGAAATGGCATAGCGGTGGGGCACATTGTTGACCTGAAAATCAAGGACGGTATGGTCGCCGGCCATGATGGGCGAATCGATGAGGTCGTCGATATTCGATGCTCGAAAGACCGGACTCCGTCCCCCCACCCAGTCCATACCTGAGGTGACTTCCTGCCAGTTGACCGGTTTGTTGATCACCACCAACGGTTCCTGGGACTCCATGCCAACGGGATAAACAAACACGCTGGCGCCGTTGATGATGGCCTCATCCGTATCGACGAAGCTGGTCCGTACGCTGGGCTCAAAAGCATACACTTTGTAACGGGCAATAACCTGTCGCTGGCCGTCTAACTGGACCCGCCAGGTATGTTTGTCCAACTTGATCACCGGAAGACTTCTACGCCCGCTCCGGACCGTAAAGTCCTGTACATTGCGCGAGTAATCCCGGATACGGTAGCTCCCGGGAGTCCACACCGCCATTTTGAAGTCCAGATACTCCTTGTTCCTCAGGCCATCGACGTTCAGCTCGACGGTGATATAATGTTCGGCGCGCTCTTCGAAGCTGAGGGTGTACGTCATTTTTCCGGCGACCGGGGCCGCCATGAGCAGGAGCGTCAACAGACCTGACAGCATGCCTCGTGAAAGTCGGGTCTTGGCCATTGAGCGGTTATCCCCTTTCACCGGCAGTCCTTGCGCAACGCGGCGGGTCGGCGTCAAACTTTTCAGGCCCATTATGGACCGCGAGGTAGGGTACGGGGTACAATCACGGCAAATTTCATACGGCAGCATAAAATACCTTGTTATCAAATTCCATGGTGTAGAAACATAGGTGAAAAAGTACTTCGATTCCCGGCCTAAATCCACTACCAAAGCCCGCCCTTGGATTGGGTGTCTGAGCCCCATCGACGCCCCCGGTATTGTCTAACCGGCGGTGGAGAATGGCCCTGCCCCGATCCCTTCTGACTAGCCCGGTGGCCATTCCATGGCCCGGCCACCCAGGACATGGTAATGCAGATGAAACACGGACTGGCCCGCCGAAGCCCCGGAATTGACCACCACCCGGTAGCCATCGGCGATACCCTCGCTGGCGGCCAGCCGGGTGATGACCTGATGGATATGCCCGATGAGCTCACCGTCTTCGGGGACCAGGTCCTGGAGCCTGGGGATGGGTTTGCGCGGGACCACCAAAAAATGCACCGGCGCTTGGGGGTTGGCGTCCCGGAAGGCCACGCATTGGTCATCCTCGTGGATGATGTCGGCGGGGATATCCTTCTTGATGATCCTGGTGAAAATGGTGTCGCTCACGGCTTGTTCTCCTTTTATTCCCGATCAACCGATGGCCCGATGCAAAATATAGGCTTGGGATTCCTATGCTCGCTTCATGGCCCTGCCCGCGGCCTTCATCATGGGTCCCGTCGGCGTCAGGCGCGTCAAGACCGCCGCCAGTTTGTTAAACGCCCCGGTCACCACCAGGCGCCGCCCCCGCTGAAAGCCCTTCAGCGCCGACTGCACCACCGCTGCCGGTTCCTGCCCGAAATACCGCTCACCCGCCCCGTTCGCCACAGACTGGAAGTTGGTCCGGGTGGTGCCGGGGCTCAGGCAGGTCACCGTGATGCCCTGGCCCTGCAGTTCCTGCCAGAGGGCCTGGGAGAAATTCATCACATAGGCCTTGGTGGCGGCATAGACGTTAAAATTGGGTATCGGAAGAAACCCGGCTACGGACGCCACGTTGATGACGCCGCAGCCATCCTCAGGCCGGTCGAGCATCTGGGGCAAAAAGCGGTAGGTGAGTTCGGTGAGGGCGACGATATTCAGCTGGATCATGTTCATTTGCCAGCTGAGGTCGCCCTCGTGAAACAGACCGACATAGCCGTAACCGGCATTGTTGATGAGCATATCCACCCGGCGGCCGTTGCCGGTGGCCATGGCATGCAGCCGGGCCGGAAAGCCCGAGTCGGTGAGGTCGCCGGGGATCACCACGCTGCCGGGGCAGGCGGCCTGCACTTTTCGGAGGTTATCTACCGATCGGGCCGTTAGGATAAGTTGAGCGCCCAGGCCGTGCAGCTGACGGGCAAACTCCGCTCCAATGCCCGAGGAGGCCCCGGTAATGAGGACGGTTTTACCCTGGTAGGTTCGATGCAAATTGTTTTCCCCTTGGAAAGACGGTGATTCGTGCGTCTGACGGCTGCGTTGGCTAGTTTTTAAGCCCTGGCGACTTCCTCAAACCCAGCAGTCTCCAGCCCTGAGGCACCAACGCCGCCGCCACAATGATTTTGACGATGGCGCCGGGCACGAAGGGATACAGGCCCATGGCAAGCAGGCTCTCCGTCCCGGTGAACAGCCCCAGCCAGGGCAGCCCAACGGCATAGATGGCCACCGTGCCCAGCAGCATTGCCGCCACGGTGCTTCCGAAACGGCGATCCCATCCCCGTTCGGCCAGATAGCCGGTCACCATAGCGGCCGCTACAAAACCGACCAGGTAGCCCCCGGTGGGTCCCAGAAGTTGGGCCGCTCCGGCGCCACCCCCGGCGAACACCGGCAGACCGGCCGCACCTTCAGCCAGGTAGAGCAGCATCACGACGCCACCCCGCACCCGGCCCATGAGCGTCCCCACCAGCAGCACCGCCAGTGTTTGTCCGGTGATGGGCACGGGACTGAAGGCAAGGGGCAGGGCGATCTGGGCGCTCAGGGCCACTGCCAGGGAACCGCCGGCGATCAGGATCACCTCATAAAACCGGGCGATGCGCTTGGTATCCGGCCGCAGAATATCAGCATAGGTGGCGTGGGTCATGGATGGGTTCTCCTTAAAGCTTTCAGTACGATGGCGGAGATTGTTCCGCTGTAGTCCGGTGTTGGGTGGACTCACCGGCCCGGTGCAAATTTAGGACCGTCAGCCCGGCGTGCCAACCCCCCTGGCTTGGCCACGATGTGCCGCTGTTCGCCGGCTATAGTTGGATGTAAATTTTACCCCAGGCCGCTGGCCGATATTTTCGCTGGATGGGCGAAAGGTACACACCTAAATTATTTTATCGGTCACCTGGGCAATTGAGAGCGATGGAGCAGCTCACCCTCAATATCAACGAAAAATCACGCACGCGCGTCATCGCCTCCTCCCCCCAGGGCTTCCAAATCGAGCTGATGGAGTATGTTGGGGGTGAGGATGTTCCGGCCCTTATGGAGGTGTCCGGATCGCTGGTGAGCGAGTATGGGGAGTCGGCTCGCCTGACCAAGGCCACCATCAGGAAATATTTCAACTATCCCAAAACCCTCCCCTTCGTGGCCCGGTACCGGGGGGAGATCGTCGGCTATATCATCGGGGTCCCGCTGGAGTATTTCGCTCATGACGCCTGGGCCCGATTCGATCAGAACCTGGGCCAGGGGAACACGCTGTATACCTACGCCTTTGTCATGTTGGCCCGCTACCGGGGTAACGGCTTCGCCAAGACCTTGAAGCGGGTCTATCTCAACTGGACCAAAAAGCATGGCTACCGGTACGTCACCGGTCATGTGATAGAGGGGATCGCCAAGAATTTTTCGCCTGCTACGGCGATCGTGAAGCGGTTTACCAACTGGCACGGTTCCGGGAAAACCTTCGAATACTACCGCCGCCCCATTCACGACGCCTCCGTTGGCCGGGGTTTATAGTTTCGTCCCAGCACTCCCCCTCCCGGCATTTCTAACCCCCGATGGGCCGGACCGCTACCGGCTTGAGGCTTAAGCCCGCTAAGTCAGCTCGCGGAGCAGTACAGGCAGCAGATCGAAGAACGCCTCCTGATCTTTTATGATCTCCATGTTCGCTTCGATACGGGTGGACCCTTTCATCTGATTGGGCGGATATCTGCGGAGCAATTCTGCGGCGTCGGGGGTGATATCCTTGCTACGGGCGACTTTGAGATAGTCGCCCGATTTTAGGACCAGCAGCACGTAAAAATAGTCGATTCCCCACCTGATAGTGAAGATGGGTTGCTTCTTGTAGGAGAAGCTATGGTGCCATTGATTGTCTTGCTTGCTCCATACCATCTTCGCGGTAAGATCCATTTCAATCAGTTCCTCGTAGATCACATCGAACCTGTGATAACGCCCCGGCCCAAGGAATTCCTCCAAATCTTCCTTGGTAG
This sequence comes from uncultured bacterium, assembly GCA_964543925.1. GTDB lineage: Bacteria > Fidelibacterota > Marinisomatia > SCGC-AAA003-L08 > TS1B11 > JADFNF01. Next base: position 13,567 of record CAZJBG010000005.1, on the reverse strand, counting down.
GCACAGACCGTGGATTGGTCAACGGACCACTAATCACCATGGCAACTTCCCCTTCCCCCAAATGATTTATGAACCGAATAGAGCGTCGATATCCGCCTGGGTAATCGCGTCGTCCTTTCGTATCGTGTCGGTCGTATCAATGGCCTCGTCTTCTCCACCTTGCTCGGTATACTTCTCAACCAGAGTTTTCACCAATTCGTTATGATCACCGATGCCCTGGAGCGCCTCGAACAGTTTGACCATCCGGGTTTGGATGGCCTCGACGATCTGGCTCGCTTGCTTGAGATGTTGGGAAGTGATGTCCTGGAACTGGAGGGCCATGCTGATCTCGGAAATATTTTCGGCAAGAACGGCCAGCGCCTCTTTGGTCTCCCCCTCAGTTTCCTTGGCGATCAGATCGTTCAATCCCGTGTAGACCTGGTCAGCAGTGTCCATAATGGTATGGGCGGCGCTTTCTGCCATCTGCTCGGCGTTGGCGATGTTCTCCGATGCTTCCGGCATGGCGCTAGTGGTGTTTTCCAACGATTTGTTGGCCTTGGCCAATATGGGCATCAGATCACTGAGAAAATTGAATAATTCCTCCAGAAATGGCGCAATTTCGCCTCCGAATTCGAATAATGATTCGATATTCATTAGGCTTTGAAGCACGGCCCCCTTTTTGGTCTTCACAGGCATTCTCCTTCAACCTTGCTACATCGTTATTTCAAGACCGACTCGAGTTTGGTCTTCAGCACATCCGGTGTAAACGGTTTGATGACATAGCCGTTCACGCCAAGTTTCATGGCCGTCATGACATCGTCCTTCATTCCTCGGGTCGTGATCATGACAATGGGAATTTCCCCGTACTCGGGCATGGACCGCAGCGTTTTGACCAGCTCAGCGCCATTCATTTCGGGCATGTTCCAGTCAGTAACGACAAGGTCAATCTTATGGCCCTCCAATTTGCTGAGGGCATCAACGCCATTCTCCGCCTCAATGATTTCTACAAATCCCAGGCGCTGTAGAGAGTTCGCGATGATCCGCCGCATAGTGGGCGAATCTTCAACAAACAGAACACGCTTCGAATTCAACTCCATAGAACAGCTCCTTACTCCACAAGATTTTTTATGACGGTCGGCATATTCATTGCGGAAGTGACGAGATCGGCAATACCTGCATCCACCACCACCTTGGGCATCCCGTAAACAACACAAGATTCTTCGTCCTGGGCGAGGATGGTGCCATGGGAGGCATTCAACTCTTTCAGACCGAGCAGACCATCCTGGCCCATGCCGGTAAGAATAACGCCCAGAGATTGTGACCCAAAAGTGGCGGTGGTCGATGAAAATAGCTGGTCGGCCGATGGGAAGTACAGCAGGCCATCGGGTTTGGTGGTCAGGTCCACCACCACGTGGGCTCCTTTGCGTTCCACGACCATATGTTTTCCGCCGCGTCCGATCAGCGCCACACCCTTGGTGACACGATCCCCGGGCTCCGCTTCCTTGACTTCAAGGGCTGAGGTCTTATTGAGACGATCGGCAAACGGTTTGGTGAAGGTTTCAGGCATGTGCTGGGCTATTAAAATGCCAATGGGAAAGTCAGCCGGCAAGTTTTCCAGGATGTGCTGGACCACTGGAGGGCCGCCTGTTGAAACGCCGATGGCCACCAAGGCATACTTCTTGTCCTTGAGTGCCGCCGGCACAGACACCTCCCCCAGCTTGGCCGAGCCCGCCAAAGCAGCTTGGCGGTTTTGCCGGCGTTTCAGGGCCTGCATAAAAGCCCGTTTCTTAGTGGGCCGCTGCCCGACGATGCTCTTGATCTTCCTGAGCAGATCTTCCTTGATCTGGGTAATATCGATGGCCACGAAGGACTGGGTCTTGGCGACAAAGTCCATGGCGCCCTTGTCCAGCGCTTCCAGGGTTATTTCCGCCCCCTCGGTACTGATCGAGCTGACCACCAGGACTGGCGTGGGGACCTCCTTCATGATGATATCAAGGGCCTGCAATCCATTCATGCGGGGCATTTCAAGATCAAGGGTGACGCAGTCCGGCTTGAATTTCCGGACCAACTCGACGCCTTCCAACCCGTCCCGAGCCATGCCCACCACTTTTATCCCCGGATCTGACTCCACCATGATTTGGATGGCTTTCCGCATAAATGCGGAGTCATCTATAACAACTATGTTGATCAAATTTTTAGCCTAAACCCATATTGTGAATCAGTTCGGGTACATCCAGTATGAGAGTGATACGCCCGTCACCGCCAATGGTGCCACCGGCAATTCCGGGAATCCGCCCCAACACCTGGCCCAGCGGCTTGATGACCGCCTCCTCCTGTCCTTTGAGGCCGGTTACCACCAGGGCATAGCGGAACTCGGCCACCGAGACCACGACGGCGTAGTACTCCTGGTCCGTCTTATCCTGGTCGCGCTCTGTCTTGAACCACTCACCGAGGTAGAGGGTGTTGATCACCGAGTCTCGGAACCTGATCACCCATTTTTCTTCCACCTTGGTCAGCTCGGATTCACTTAGTTTCACCGTTTCGATGATCGAGCTGAAGGGAATAATGTACTCCTCATCCCACACCGCTACCTTGAGACCGGTGACGATGGCCAGCGTCAACGGCAGTTTGATGGTGATCCGGGTTCCCTCACCCAGTTTCGTTTCGACATCGATGGCGCCGTTGAGTTTATTGACGTTGGTCTGGACCACATCCATTCCAACCCCGCGCCCGGAGACATCGGTGACTTTTGCAGCCGTACTAAAGCCCGGGCGGAAGATGAGATTTAACTTTTCCCTGTAAGACATGGCCTCGGCTTCCGGCGGGCTGATCACCCCCTTTTCCAACGCTTTGTTGACCAGCTTATCGGCGTTAATCCCGGCCCCGTCATCTTCGACTTCAATGACGATATGATTGCCCTCATGTGCTGCTCGCAGGGTCACGGTTCCGGTCGCAGGCTTACCCTTGGCCTGGCGAATGTCGGGAGACTCGATGCCATGGTCCGCCGCATTACGCACCAGGTGCAGAAGCGGATCGCTGATAGACTCAATCACGGAGCGATCCAGCTCGGTTTCTTCGCCCTCCATTACCAACTCTACCTGCTTGTCCCGTTCCCGGGCTAGGTCCCGGATCACGCGGGGGAATTTCCGGAAAACATTGCTGATGGGCAGCATGCGCATCTGCATGACCGCTTCCTGGATCTCGGTGGTAATCCGTCCCAGGGAATTGTTCACCTGGTCCAGATCATCGAGGGTGTTGTCGGAGGATTTCGTTGCCGCAAGATCGGAATATGCCTGGACCAACTGATTGCGATTAAGCACCAGTTCACCGGCCAGGTTCATGAGATTTTCCAGTCGCCCCATATCAACCCGGATGGTCTGAGCCCCTGCGGTTGATTTGCTGTCTTTGGGTCCACCCTGGCCCTCTTTTCCGGCCACCTGACCCGTGAGGAGAAATTCCAGGCTTTCCATCAGGTGGGCATTTTCATCGTCTTCCACCCTACCGTCCCCGGCCTCCTGAATCACGCCCTTGAACCATTGTAATACCTCAACAACGGCCACATTACCCTCGGGGGATGGAGTGAACTGGCCTTTGGCCAATGCCGACAGGTATCGGTGGGTCTTCTCGATGATGATACCGATCGAATGGACGCCCAGTTCGGCGCAATGCTCGTCCAGGACGCCGAAGTTACTGACCAACTCACCAACGTTGGTCTCGGTGATCTGATTGCTGCCGGCACTCAAATCCCTCTCGATCGTTTCGATGATATCAAAGATTTCGGCGAGTGGATGGGCGGCACCATCGGTGCCGAGCGATTCCGAGACTTCCCCGTCGGTCACAACCGGCTCGGCGACTTTGGCGACATCCCCATCGGAGGTCGGCGTGGGCTGTCCATTTTCACCCGCTCCCTCACTCACCGCCTCCACGGTCGGTTGCTCCTCCACAGCCACGCCACCCGCAAGGGCGGCTTCCAATTTTTTAATGAGGGGATCAATCTCGTAGACCCGCTCCTCCCGCTCCTTCACATCATTGATAAATCGCCCGAACCAATCGGACGACTCCAGGAGGGCATCAATAATGGTGCCGTTGGGTTTCAGTTTGCCGTTGCGTAACTGATTCAACAGATCTTCGGCCACATGGGCCAAATCCTTCGCCTGGGTAAAACCGAGGAAACCGCAGGTACCTTTAAAGGTGTGAAAGGCCCTGAAAATACGGTTTAAGGTCTCATCATCGGGGTCAGATTCCAGGTGAACCAGGTCTTCATTGACCTCTTCAAGGAGCTCCGTTGTCTCAACGATAAATTCGTCGAGTACCTCTTCCATGCCAACCAGATTATCATAGACACTCATGCGTCAATCCCCCTTCAATTTCCAATTCATTCCGCCAAGGTGGAAAACCCTGGCCTTACCTGGCCCGTTTGGTTCTCCCTGCCAAGTCGGTTCGGCGGCGAAAGACTGGATCTTTCGCATATTATTCACTGCCTGTCTGTCTTGCACTTAAACCTTCAATCAACTATAGGTCTTTGGTATTTAATGACAGGAATTTAGACACCTGATACTTAATTTTTTTAGCGTCGAAGGGCTTCTCAATATAGGCATCCGCACCAACCTCCTTGCCCCTTTGCTTCGACTCCTCACCCCGCTCTGAGGAAAGGATAATGATCGGGACCTTCCCGTGAATATCCGAGGCTCGAACGTTTTGAATAAACTCGTAACCATCCATGTTCGGCATGTTAAGATCGACAATGATCAGGTCCACCCTGGGAATTTGTGATATCTTTTCAAGGGCGTCCATACCATCCACCGCCGTGACCACCTCCAGGCTCTCGGTGCTCAGCGAAAAGGAGACAAACTTCCGCACGGTGGATGAATCGTCGGCAATTAGAACAACCTGCTTCGATTTATTTTCATTTCCCTCACTCATCGACTCTCTCCAGCATCTTATTCCTTTTTGTAGGCAAACGCCCCGGAGAAATGTTCAACCGCAAACGACGAACTGATCCCGTGCAGGGATTCTGCCTCTCCCAGAAAAAAGTAGCCGCCGTGGTTCAAAACGCCATACATGGAACGTAACACCCGCTTCTTCATTTCTCCATCGAAGTAAATTAAAACATTCCGGCAGAAGATGAAATCTAATCCCCGCAGCTTGCGCAGCTCGGTACTGTCGTTCAGATTCAGGTATCGAAACTGAGCCAAATCTTTGATCTCGTCCTTCAGGTCAAACATGCGCCCGTTTTCTTCGAAGTACCGCTGCTTTTGATGATCACTCATAGACCCCCGAAAAGAATTCTTGGAATACGCCGCTTCCTTGGCCAGTTTGAGTGCCCGATGACTGATGTCAGTCCCCAGGAGATTGATATTCCACTCCTTGATCCGGGTACCCAGCAGCTCATGCACCATGATGGCGATGGTGTAGAGCTCCTCACCACTCGAGGACGCGGCACTCCAGATGTTAAGTCGGTTTTCCCTGCTTGCCTGCCGTTCTTTTATGAGGGGAACCAACAATTTGGTCTTAAAGGCATCGAGTTGAGCTTGATATCGGAAGAAAAAGGTTTCGTTGATGGTAACGGCGTTGTAAATCTGATGAAACTCTTCCGAGCTCCCATTCTGTAATCGGATGTGTTTGATGTACTCCTTAAAAGAGGACATCCCAAGTTCTCTAATGCGCCGCCCCAGCCGGTTTTCCAACAGGTAAACCTTGTTCTCGGTATAAAAAATGCCGCTCTTCTCATAAATGATATCGCGCAACTCGCGAAATTGATCCACATCCAGGGTGGGCGATACAGTTGTGGCGAGGGCTGTCATGGTGAGGTGACAGGTATTATCCCTCGGTTGGCTGCCATTTCATCTGATGTCCGGAGCGGCGTCCTTCCGGTATTGGCCCGCGGCAGTTGTAAACTGACCGACAACATTTGTTGCTCGGCAGGCAGACGGGCGGGAACCCTTATGAGATCAGCCATCGTCAGGCCCCCAGCACCTGTTCGGCCATGCCCCTTAAATCCTCATCCTTGGATTTCAGGAACGGTCTGATCCACTCCCGCGCCTCGGTGAGCTCGATACGCTGGGCGACCTTGATAGCAGCCAACTGAGGTAAATTCCGCGTACCCTCCAGCACCCGCTTAATGACATCAGCCGCAGACGCCTTGTCCAGATGGGTGAGATGCTCGAGGGCCGTATAGGCCACCCAATCATCGGGATGATCCACCATGTCCAACAGGAATTCGCTCAATTCAGTGTGAGGCGCCGCCGCCTTAATCAACGCTACCAATGCGTTGGAACTAAAGGCAGCTCGTCCCTCGGTCAGAGCCTGCAGCACATCCGGTTTCACCGACACATCAATATGCCCAATGAGCAGCTGCTGGTATTCCTCATCGCTATCAGCCGTCGATTCCACTATGGCCTTCAAAGGGATGCCCGGGCGGTTGAAAAGGTTAATGCGCTGCCGTCTGGCAATCTTCATGAGTGCCAAAGCGACAGTGCTATGCAGCACCTGATCAATCCGGTCAATATTCTGCTCTAAAAATGCCAGCACCTTAAGATCTCCGGCATTCCCCATAGCATCCACCATGGCGTACTTGACCAGCAACTCATCGGTGGTCAGGAATTGCTTCATGAGAAAATGGGCGGCTTCAGGGACGCTTAGCAGTCCCAAGGCCTCAGCGCACTCCCGCTTAAGATAATCACGTTCCTCGAAGGCCTTAACCAGATGAGGCATCGCATTTACCGAGCGAATCTTTCCCAACGCCTCAGCGGCCGATACCCCGACATTTTCCACCGGATCATACAGGGCCTTGGCCACCCCTTCCACGGCTCGATCACTGCGGGTCAACCCCAGGATGTCTACACTGAACTTTCTCACATCTTCGTTGCCATGATCCAAAGCCTCCAGCAGATAATCCACGGCAGCCGCATCAAACTTGGCCACGATGGCTGCCACCAGGTTCCGCACTTCAATGCGGGGATTGCCCAGCAGGGGGATGAGCAGTCGCAAGCACTGGTCCGCCGGGACTGAGTTGAGTACCTCAGCCGCCGCTTCACGGACAGCCCGGTGTTCATCCTCCACACCACCCACCAGATGCTCCACGGTGTGTTCGGGTGGAAACTGCTCCAGGTCATAAATGGCCCAGCGGCGTACGTCGGAATCCTCGTGGCTAAGGTGGGCCACGATGGCATCCAGTTCTTTCTTTTGCGATTCACTAAGCTTGGTCATCCCATCTTCCTCTCATACATGACTCAGCGGAGTCTTCATCCCGCCGGTAGGGTTGCCTGTCCCCGGTGATAAAGATTCGTCCCCTTGACGACCGGCATGAATCCCTGAGTCCGCATCCATCTGCTGCTCACCGGTGCGACGTAGACAAAACCATCCTCGCGCAAGGTTGTCAAGAGATCCTGGAGAATATCCTTCTGGTAATGGGGCTCATAATAGAGGAGCACCAGCGAACAGACCAGAAGGTCATAGGATTCCTCTGTCATTGCCTTGGTAATATCTTCAACCGCAAACTCCACCATGTGCCGAATGGATTCCTTCACCTCCCACAACGCCGGACTCAGTTGGGTGAAAAAATCGCTGTAGGGTCTAAAGACCCCATTATCACGGGGCCCTATCCGGTACACGCCTTTGCGCGCCATGTCCAGCTGCGGCCGGCTGAGATCGGAGCCACGCACTTGCAGCCGGATCTTTTTGTGGCCCAGTCGGTCCAAGGCGCGACGCGCAGTTATCGCCAGGGAGTAAGTCTCCCGACCATCAGAACATCCTGCCGACCATATATGCATGACTTTTCGACGGGCAAGGCCCCCTTGCAAAAGTTGAGGTATCACCACCTCCTCCAATAGCTGGAAGAGCATTTTATTCCGGAAAAACCGGGTGGCCACCGTCAGGCTGTCGCCTTCGAAGAAGTCTTGTAACGCCGAACCGGCATCCAGATTGGCGTCGTAGGCATGGACCTTTTCTTCGATTTTAGCCATCAATCCTTGGGGCCGCTGGCGACGATCATCGGTTTGTATGATCGTGGGATCAGAAACTGGCGGGAACAGGCGTTGATTCGATCGGCGATGCCCTTGAGCGAAAGTACTGTTGCGGTGGGCACCGCCTCCAGGGCAGCCCTGGGCATATCGTCGAATAAAGCTGTCGTCGGTTCCTGGATAAGGACATCGCCGTGGTTCAAAAACATGTCTTTCAACCCAGCGGCGCCATCATCGAGCATACCCGACATAATCACGCCCATTACCTGTCGATGAAAACGCTGACCCGCAACTGAGAACACCTGGTCGAGCAAGGGACGAAAGCGGCGTTTTGAAGGGGGTGGACTGAGCTGAAACGACCGGTCATGGGCATGATAGCCGATCAATTGGTCTCCAGGCACAAAATATAGTTCTCCACTCCTGATGGACATATCGTGCTCTACACCGATCGGTTGTTGGGCAATGCCGTTTGCCAAATTCAGCTTAGACAAAAAGCGAAACCCCGGGTTGTGATGCATGGCAATGACAATAGGTATATGGGGATAAGCGATGTAACCGAACAGCGTCCTGAGGGCCACATCCCCACCTGCGGAACAACCCAGATAGGCGATTTTCTCCCAGTGGAACTGGACCTGCTGCTCTCGCAGCACTCGATTGATGGAGACCTTTACCGGATCTTCCCGCTGGGAAAAATCCACGCGAGTCTGTCTCCGTTGCCGAGCGTGGGCCAATTCGTCGGCCAGGCGCCCCAGGAGAACAAACCAGGAGGTTGGACCGTTTTTTGCCAAGATCCGCTGGAATTCCGACAGCAACGGATCTGAAAGGGAGCGTTCTTCCGGGCTCATCCCTGCTTGATTTCATCCAGCAGCACCCCGTCAGTTTGGATCACCCGACTGAAATCAACAATGGTGACCAGGTTATCATCCAACTTTGCGATTCCCACGAAGTACTTGTGGTCGGCATCCAACCAGTCCTCCGGCGTCGGCTCGATGGCTTGTTGGGGAACCGTGATGACTTCCCGCACCGAATCGACAATGTAGCCGATCAATCCCAGATTGCTGCGGGCAATCATGATCTGCTGGTTCACCAGGTCATTGCGCACTTCAAGCCCCAGCCGGGAGCGGAGGTCCACGGTGGGAACGATGTTGCCCCGCAAATTGGTGACACCCCGGATAAAGGACTTCACGTGGGGCACACGGGTAATATGGCTCATGCCAGTCACTTCCTGGATCTGGAGAATGTCCCCTCCATAAGTTTGGTCAGCCAGCGTAAAGGTCACCATCAACAAGCTGCCATCGTCCGCCGAACGCCGATCAACAGCCTTGCTGTTACCCGGGGACTTTGACCGTTCCTTTACTGCTGACACTTGCGCATTAGCCTCTTTTTCTGTCATCGTTTTCTCCGATCATCGACGGTTTCTAACACCGGCGGCCATGCATCAGGCCCTTTAATGAACAATTTTACCATCGCGGGAACTCGCCCCGCACATGTTTTCCAAACGGATCATCAACCTTTCGCGATCTTATCGAGCGCGGCCTGCTCCTCTTCTGTGAACAGCTTGTCGGGGGCCAAGAGTAAGATCAGTCGTTCATCCACCTTGCCGACCCCGTCCACGAAAGCGACGTCGATGCCGGATGAGGTCATATTGTCTGCCGGTTCAATCTCATCCCCGGAAAGGCGCAAGACTTCTGAGACTTCGTCAACCACCATTCCGAGGGTATGCCCATTACTCTCAATGACGACGATGCGAGCGTCCTTGGAATGTTCCGTCTTGGCAAGGCCGAAGCGGAGACCGAGGTTCACCACCGGGACGATGGCACCACGTAGGTTGATGATTCCTTCAACGAAATCCGGTGCCGTGGGAATGGTCGTCACGTCGGTCAATCGGTTGATCTCACGAACAAACTTGATATCCAGCCCATAACTCCCCTCTTCCAGTCGAAAGCAAACCAGCTGCCGAATATCTTCAGCACTCCCCTCGACCTCTGTTTGAGCTGTTGATTCAAATTTTGAGATTGACATCCATTCCTCCTTTATTTTGACCGAGGTCTTGCTCCTCCCATGAGCGGAAGCCGATTGGCCAGCGCCCGCTATGGAAGATACGTAAGCCTGGCTTGCCGCTTAACAATCAGTCAAGGCCTGATTTTACGCTCAATGTCCACATGAACCCAAAAATTATGTGTTGCGCCCCAAAATCTAATGATCTTGATGTCGACAAGTAGAGCGGCTGCCTTCAGGGCGGCTGCACCGTTTATTCTGCTAGCGGATTTGTTGGCAGGTGTGTCAAGCAGCACTAGCCGGTTCCATCGGGAGGGCGGGGGGAAGCTGCATGGGAGGTGCTGAGAAGATCGCTCGCGGAATATGGGGACATGGGCGTTCACCCATGCCATCTTCCGCCGGGAAGTGGCCACCGATGAGAGATCGTAGCCAATATCTACAGTAATATACCATCACAAACCCATTCCATCATTCATTCAACCATCTCGGATGCACGCGTCACAATATACTTCCCCTACGACGCTCATTATTTCAAGGGGTAACTTAATTGCACTCCGACCGTTTCTCCTAACTTTAAGTGGAGAAGGTCAGCCGGAACCTGAGGTAAGCAAACTGGGGGAGAGCCGAAGGGTCGAAAACCCGGGCTTAAAGTCTAAGGGGCGCCGATCTCGTTGAGGATATTGACGGCCACTTGCTGGAGCACCTCCTCTGTCTGGTATTGCCCCGTGCGGATGCGATCCTGGATAGAGTCCGTCAGTTGACTGCTGGACGGCGCGTCGGAAGGTTCCTCGAGAAGGGCACGGAATTGTGGCAACTGGGTGATCGTTTCAGCCACCTGCTCCTGCACCACCGGCCGATCGAACTCTCCATCATCAATGCGCTGTCGGATGGCTGACAATTTGTCTGGATCCTCGTTCCTTAGACTGTGGAGCAGATCCTGGAAGAGCGCAACCTCGCCCTGGCTCTGTGCGAGTTGTTTAGCGGCGGACGAAATCTCCACCGTGTCCTCCCCGAGCCCTGTGGTGGCGAGATGATCTGCCTGACCCTGCTGCTTGACATTCCCAGGACGGGAAGAGTCCACACGATCCCGTTGCTTCAAACGATCAACAGGGGGAAGGTTACTCCCGATATTTTCGATAGATGCCACTGTGTTACCTCGTTATATCCACCACAAACCTGTTTGCGTGATGCTCTCTCCCCAAGTTCTGGTTAAAGTTAACAAACTTGGGGGTGATTGCCATACTATTTATGATCATCATCTGGGCATTCAAAACCCTGTCCTTCAAGCGGGCGTCAAGGGTTGCCAACACCTGGATGGATGCCTGAATTTCCTCACGAAGGAGCTGCGCCGTTTCATCCAGGCCACCCAGCTGCTTCATCAACTGACGTCGTTCACTGTCAAGCTGCTTGATTTGTTCCAGATAAGCGGCGCGCAGCTGCAAAAGATCCTCAAACTTATCCACGTTGAGCCGCCCCGGTTCCTCCATGAGTTTCCGGGAGGCGTCAAGAATGGCCGCCACGGCATCCCGCTGCTGCAAGAGGATATCACGCAGGCGATCCTGCCCGTTGGCCACCTGGGTATCCCTTCGGCTCACCGCCTAAACTTCCTGGCTGAAAATGAGTCCGGTGAGCTGCTCCATTTTGGCAGCCAGAATCAAAAGCTCCTCGGGTGGGACCTGCCGGATAAGTTCGCCGGTCTCCTTGTTCAAGACCCGAACCACCGATTGGCCCGTAGCCTCATCCACGTCGAAGGTAATCTTCGTAGATGCGACCTGATACACCAGGTCATTGAGTGCCGCTACCACGCCGGAAATATCCCCGACCTTCCCCACGGTGGGCTGGCCCTGGGCGGCTCTTTTGGAGGCATCTGCGTCTTTTGTCGGTGCCGGCACCGGTCGATTGGCCCGGTTGATCCGTGCGACCGTCGAAGGACCTGGGTCATGTCCCTGGACTGCTGTCACACTTTGTATTGTATCAACCATTTTAACCTTCTTTCTTTAACTAAAACCTGCCAAATCCCGAGGCGAAGGCACTAAAAAAGGCCGCCTGCTGCTGGGCTTGAGCAAGGCCGGTCTGCAACCGGATCAGATCATTCCTGAACCGTTCCTCTTTCCGCAATAGGCGTGCATCAAATTCATCAAGCCGACTATCCTGGAAGGTCAGGAACCGATCAACGGATTTTTGTGAACCCGCTATGATTCCTGAAGAACGGGTATAGTTGACAATAAAACTCTTCAATCCTTCCCCAATGCCATCGGCCGCGCCGAAGATCTCGGACACCAGGCTGGCATTCTTGGACAATGCGACCTCTAATTTCGTCGCGTCCTCAAAAAACAGGGTACCGTCTCGATTAATTCCGATACCAATTTCACTCAATTGATCGAATTCAGTTGACAAGGCCCCCGTTACGCGCTGGACGACCAGGGACCGCAGATCAAACCGCAAAAATCCATACGTGAAATCTCCCCGGAACTCCCCACCGGATTTCGATACCTCAGCCAGGAATTCTATCGCTTCGTTAAACGCGTCTATAAAATCCTGAAGCTCACCTTTCACGGCATCGAGGTTGGAAGAGATCGTAAACGACTCGGTGGTGGTGGTGGTCCCGGATAGTTGCAGGGTAACACCCTCGAGGGCATCGTCCACGAAATTGCTGTCGCGGCTGAAGGCCAAACCATCAATGGTGAAGGCGGCGCTCAGTTCATTGAGCGGCGTAATATAACCTCCGCCGGTCCCCGTCGATTGGACATTATCTGTCACCTGTAAGGTTGCCAGGAGTCCGTCGACGTCATCAAACACCAGGGCGTTGGTCTCACCCGATTGGCCGCTTCTGATCACCAACCGGGAGGTGTCCGACTCCTCAGCAACCGAGTTGACGGTCACGCGTTCTGTGATTTCAATGTCCCCGGCGGTGACGGCGGCACTCATGGCATCGTTGATGGCCTGGGCAATATCACTCAGGACCTCATCGTTGGTCTGACTGAAGGTGCTCGCAGCAACCGTCACGGATATTTCCACCCGGTTATTCGGATCGGCGTCGGTGGGGTGGGCCACCAATATCTTGAATGTCTGGTCCGTTGAAAGCGCGCTGAAATTGGTACCGCTCGCACTGTACTGTTGGGATACACGCGTATCGATGGACGCCAACCGGTTGACGGTCAGACTATGACTCCCAACCTGGGCGGTGGACCCGGCCGTTACAGAAAGCAGTTCGGAATTGCTGGTAGAACCCAGCCTGGCACCGAACACATTAAGGAACGGGTCGGCCAGACGCTCGGCCAGTTTGAAGAGGGCCGAGAACTTTGAATCCAGATCGGTGAGCGCTTCCTTGCGGCTCTCCAGTTTCTCTTTTCTGGTCTCGAGAGATCCTCGCGCGATGAGCTCAATGGCCCGAAACTGGGCCACCAGACCCTCAATGTCGAATCCCCCGGACGATGTGCCAAGAATAGCTGCCACAGGATTCCTCTTAGTTTGCTTTCATGGCTTCGATCCAGGCGGACCTGATCCCCACCATGAGCTCCTCAACCTCTGAATAGTCGGCCCGGCGGGCTCGCTCCAGGCAGTACTGATAAATCTTGAAAAGGGGCATGGCCACTTCTTGATAGTCAAAGTTGAGCGCATTAACCAAC
>CAZJBG010000004.1:0-45524 GCA_964543925.1 uncultured bacterium | reverse complement strand
CACCAAAGATAATATCAAGAAACAATTGCCCAAAAAAGAGTACTGCACACAACCCAAAGCCTCCCACAATAAGCCACAAGAACATACACTCATTCTCAGTTAAATTTTCTGTGCTCATAGTTTTACCCTTAAAACTTATTCCAAAAAGATTCCATAACATCATTAATACCTTTGCCAAGCTCGTTTACTGCACAAAGCAATACTGCTATAAAAGCTACCAATACAACAACTACCACAACCAAGATCCAGCTAAGTATATTCATATTTATTCCTTTCGCTTAATACGAGCATTATAACAATAGAGCTGATCTTTGTAAACCATAAAATAAAATAAAGGATGACCCTATAACCATGATTTATAAAACGTTTTATTGCTTAGAGACTCTATGAATTAGGCCCATGAGATGAATATATTGTTTCTTTCAAAAATAAAAGAGCATGAGGGGTCTATCTTAATATTATAAAACGTTTTATTGTAGGGTATATCTATGTCATAGGAAAACTTATTCAACGATCTAACGATCTCTAGGGGTGACTTAGCGTAATAAAGCGTTTTATAAACTAAAGGATTATGGTTAAAAAGAGCCTTTTTAAAGCATCTTTTCTAATTACTAACTCCCCTACCCATTGGTGCGCCTCTGACTCCACGTCGTTACGTCCAAAAAAGGTGTATCTAGTTTCATTAAACCTTTACGTTATAACCTCCAATACCGACGCTACGTAATAATATTTTGCATAAACCCAACGACCTTAAGATCAATTTATAGGTTACAGACGCTTTCACGACCAGTTTGACACGATTTTCAGGTGAACTGATTATAGTTTAGGCGTTCTTTATATAGATTAACGCAATAAGATACTTGTCTATTAGAGCATCTATTAGTATGGGTCAAGCATCTATTAGTACTTGATCCTATTCTTAGGTAATCCTCAACGCTAGGGAATCTCGTGCAAAAGTGAATGCTACCAACAGTTGTTTCTCAGGGTCAAAGGTAATCTCAATCTAAAGAACGCGGTAACCTACAGGTCAATCTTAATGGAAGGGGGCCTTCTGCTGATAGGTGACAATCTTCTGGTCAAATACTCTGGAAAAAGTACATAATTTTCTTTCATAGGTAGCGGAAGCTATCCTACCCTACCCCTACCTCAGTTTCTGGTAATTCTACTCTATTCTGATATAGAAATGGAGTATGTTTCAAGATCTGGATTCGGAGAGGAATTATACTCTGATCTCAAATAATTCTCGAGTAAGAAAGGCTGGTTTGGATAGGGGGCAGTTCGTGGCAGAATTTCGTTTCCCTCGCCATAAGCTGAGCATTGTGTATAGAATATGTCCAGTATATTGTGTATAAACAATGTCCTGTATTCTGGCGAAAAAATAAGGAAGTGATTAAGGATAGAATTATACTCAATTTAATTTGGGACATTTTGGATATACAATATTCTGGATATTGTAGATCTACTTGCTCTTCTTCTTGCTTTTCTTGGTGGAAGCGAGTATTTCCGCTCGCTTTCTATAATCGTTCTTGTACCACGAGAAATGCGATTTGGAATATTTACTCTGAGGCATTATACTCAGAGCAATTTCTCTCGATTTATCATAATCCGCTTCGTCAACTCCAACAGAGTCAAAATACTCGCGAATCGCATTTCCCAGAGAACCCTTGCGATAAGTCGCTTTTTTGGTCTTTTTTACTCTGGTTTTCTTTTTGGACGATTTTTTCGTTTTAGACATTGTCGATCTCCTTTGTCCTTAATCATCTTCCTTATTAATTTGTGAAAGAGCGAAAATACTTGTTTTTTGTTACGATTCTATTATAGCATATTGAACTGATTTCGTAAACAAAAAAATCTGAATTTTTCGAAAAAAGTGAAAAAAGATAAGTGTTTGTACATAAACAATATCCTGAACTATTTCGAGTGATATTGCTCTGGCCATTCTTAATGAGATAGAGAATAGTATTGTGGATAAAAAAGATATTTAAAGGACAGTTTTTTTGTTTACTTTTTGCTGAACATTGTGTATAATATATATATACAGAACTAATAGAATATTGTGGATAGAGCTTGTCCACAATCCGATAATTCTGGCAATTCTAGATACAGAATATCCACAATGGGAAGAATTAAGGAAGGGAGAGCACATCGATTTTTTATCCCTTATAGGGGTCCCATATACTTTGAACTTTCGTTTCCAAAAAACGGTTGGAGGTGGTGGCTCAGCTGAGCAACATAATCTCAGGATAAAGTAGAGCTATTTTTAGAATCGATTTCTCAGGAGTTTGCTATAGTATTGTTTGGAAAACGATCTTAATAAAGAACGCAGGATATTAGAGATGATTTTAAATAAAAAGGCCCGCCAAACCTAACCTGACATTAGGTCTGACGAGCAGGAACAGAAATAACAATGTCTAATAGTTTTTTCTTACTGGATTAAATGTTCTAAAGCATGCTGTACAAGTTACCATGTCCTCACCAACTTCTTCATCAACACCCCCCTGGATAATTGTAGGGTTTAGGTGTTTACATTCAGGACACTCTACCTCTTCAACATTGGTGTACAGTTCTTCAACAGTTGAATCACTCATCTTATGGCTCCTTCCATGACTGAGGGATTATCTCCCCTGTGCACATCTTCTTTATGGTGATCACAACAACTGCGATCATACCAGCTGCTACTAAGACACCTCCAGTCTTAATTGCGTTCTCTTTCATACCTAACATTATTATTAGGATTATCTGTATCTTTAGTATCAGTTTCATAGCTCAATCTTCCATTCAGGTTTAAACTTTGATTTGAGCGGTACTGCGCTCTTTATATTTGCCGTGTCGAAGGTCCTAATTTGAGTGTTACCGTGTATGGTATCGGTTACGTTAAGATACCCGTCTTCGAAGGAGTAAGCTGCAATAGAACGCCTAACTATTTTACCCGTACTTTTCTTAAGATAAAGAACCCTGACACGGAGATGTTTCTTTGCTGCTGTTACTATCTTATCTATAAGATCACGTGTATTTATAGTTTCAAAACCCTCCAATTGACCATCAATCTGTAAATAGTACATTAGTCCATCCCTTTCAAAATCTCTTATTTTTGACCACAACTGTGGCTTTATTTTTTCAAAGAATCCTGTATCTATTCTATAACTATCTAATCTCAAACACCCGTAAGTTATTGCGTTTTTGATTACGTGCAACCTACAACGGCGCCAAACCGTCTTATGAGATAGGTTTCTTGTATTAGGTTGCCAATGAACTATTACTCCATGTGCATCAGTCTTCTTAACATAGATAAATACAACATACCCTTCAGGTATCGCGATACCAAAACAATATAGTGACCTATCTTTCATTAGTAAACCTTCTCTATTCGTAGGGTCTCTGCGTCTTTGTGACCATCATTTTCAAGCATGAGAGCCACAGCTTCATCTGCATCTGCATAGTCCTTAGCCTCAAATGGTTTTGTTACGTGAATCTGACCGTCTAAGCGGTATTTAGCTTTATACATATCCATTTAATAAGCTCCTTTCTGCGTTTTTTATTTTAACCATCTTATTAGTAAGATTACCCATACATAAGCACTGATTGTCAGTGTTGCAGAGCAAATAGCTATCAGTACAAACTGTTCTAGATTACTCATAGGTCTCATAATCATCCTCCTCTAAGAAGCGATCTGCCTCTTCATCCGAATATCTGTCAAAGTATTCCTTCTCCTCTTCCACGAACAGGTCAATTTCTAGAAAATCCTCATAAGTTAGTTCTGGTAGTTCTTTCTTCATACGGTGGAATATTATTCTTTTCTCGGCCACCTGCATCATTATAATACGAGCACAGAACTCGATTCTTGTGCAAGTTCCACAAAGAACCTCTTCATGCTCTTTTAGGAAAATCTCAACCTCCAAGCGAATGATCTCTTTCATCTCTTCGTCAGATTCAGCAGGTAGTATACCGTGTATTTTTGCTACATAAGCCTTTCCCTCAAGGTGTCTCGCAAGAACTGCGTCTTGTAAAGCCTTCTCATCAGCTGAATTATCTTTATTTAGTGTTACCATTTTCTGTTCCTTAATTTTGGTTACTGCGTTTATTCTAACGCTTTGAATTCTTCCAAAGCATTTTCCGCTGATTTTCTAGTATCCCAGTAGTATACAGGTCCTACATTACCGCTTACGGTCAGGTAAACTTTTCTACCATTACTTAGGTAGTACTTATCATAAGGTGGAAAGTAGCTAACTGAAAAGTCTTTAATATTAATGTTAACCATCTTAATCTTCCTTTCTATCTTATTTACTGCGTTTGTTAGTTTACACACGACGTATCAAGCATGTGTTGATGCTGTAATCTTTCAATAAGTTCTCCATCAAGTTCTAATTGAATTAGCTCTACAGCAAGCTCCATTACAGAAGCTTTCTTGTAACCAGGCAATCCTTCCAAGAGCCAATGTCTAACACAGTCAGAATCATCCATTGCAACATCAAAGGCAGAATCAACCAACAAAGCAACGGCAAAATCCTTTGAAGATGCGTTTAGTAGTAATTGACTAATTTGGAGTGCTACATGCCTTTGTAAGTAAAGGATACATTCCCAGCTTTTTTGACCAAGAGATGGGATGTCCTTCACCCTTTCTTTAGTTAGTAGCATGAGGTCTTGGTCGTTGCAGATAATGTTGCTTCTGGTTGTTTTATGGTTTGCGAGTCTGTTGACAGTCTTCTTCATAACAGGTCCGCCTCCCCAGCCTATTTCTTTTACATAACTAAATAATGTTTCAGCATAATCTTCCATTTTCTGTTTCTCCTTTTCAATTTTGGTTAGTTACTGCGTTTATTAGACTAATATTATTTTTCCTTTAGGATGAAAACGTTTTGTAAATTTTCTAATCGTATCTTCAGTACCACCTTTTCTATCTGGTGCTACGCAAGCTATTAATACGTCTGACATACGTGCGATGTCCGTATTTCTAGTGAACCCAGCAAATCTTCCCTTAGACCAATCTGGCTTGAAGATGTGGATATCGATAAATTCATCCTTTGCTATCATCTCTGCAAAACGATCTCCACCTTTAGGACACCCACCACTGACGATGGAATCACCTTTCTTATAGATCTCAAGAAAAGCTTCTCTTACTTTTATATAGTCTTTATGCTTATCTCTTCTTCGAGAGCCTACTATTCCTATTTTCTTGCCCATCAGATCTTCCTTTCGATTTTTCTAACATAAGATTTTTCTATCATATCCTATTTTTAAAAACAACTATACTTAAAATTAGATTTCAAGGTCATTGGTATTGATTTCGCCAGTTATTCCTTTTTTTCTTGAACAACCTCTTTGCTTCTTTCTCATCAACACACCCAAACAGTTTAGTACCAATACAAACAGCTTCTTCATCCGTTGACACTTTCTGGTAAAGCTCTGCTCGGAAGCCTTTGTCCTTATGCCAATATAGTTTAGCATACCTAACTACCATAATCCGTGTTTTGTTTACAGCCCAAGTTTGAATTAGCACACTACTCATAATTAGTCATCACTCCCTTCTTCACCATCCCAGCACTCCTTACAAAGTTTGGCTTTAACTGCTGGAGCCTTACCACAATTGACACACATTTCGGTAACGTCTATTTCAGGTAGTAGTTCTATCTTCATAGTCAAATTCCTCGGCGATTCTACCTTAACCTCTGACACAACCCCAGAATAAACTCCTGGTGGTAGTGGCTGGTGAGCAGATACACAATGGTTCGTTGCCTCCTTAGTTGTAAGTAGCATAGCTTCTTCTATATCATCATCTTGCAGTTCTAACAGGAACTGCTGTTTATACAGATAACCATCTATCGAGCCCGTCTTTTCCTCAGCTCGTAGGAGTTCTGGTTTTTCTATCTTATGCTCATCAATAAGAAGCTCAATTGCCTGCTCAATATCATCATACAGGTCTATCCACCTATTCCCATCACTTACCCTCTCTGTTATTAGTACTATCATTTTCTGCTCCTTTCAACCAAATCCTAACGATTTGGAAATTTCTGGCGTAAAGCCACCAAAGTGTTCAAACAATCTTTTCTTAAAATAATCTCCACACTCTCCCATTATCAAAGGTGCACCTGTTTTTGCAAATCTCCAATAACTACATAACTGATGATGACTCATCTCATCAATCGTTTTCTTCCTACCATCTGTTAGTTCATATGTTTCCATTGTTCTATTCCTTTACTACCCTTAAATCTTGAAATGTTTGTGAATGAAATCCTGTACCTCATTCTCTACTTCTTCTGTCCAATCTTGAAGTTCTTCAGGCACATTCTTAAGATCTTCATCCTCAACCTTCTCTGTGAAAATAACCTCACCCTCCAAGTCCCAAAGATGATCGTTGAGGTAGTCAATTACCCTTTGAGCCAGAAGGTCACGAAACTGTTTCCGGTCCATCTTGACAATGGCTACCTGCTCATCAAACTTACGGAAGCATAACATCTTGTTAATGAAGTCAACCAAATCCTCAAGAGTTACATTCGGCTGGTATTGCATTTCTCCAGAGTCAATCTCAACCGTGTCCTCACAATACTGATAGCTCAAAACAAACGAGTCATTGAACGGAGCGAAGATAAAGAAAATTTCTTTTGCCCTGGCTCCTTTCGAGAACCGTAAGCAACCTCTATCAAACTCCTCTAAGTGAAAATCCACAATGCCCAATCGAATACCTAAATCATAAGTAAGCCTTCTTGCATAGGCATGAGCATCCTTACTGTTTTTGAAATCTTTCATTTCCATTTTCTGTTCCCTTTCAAATTATTAACTTTTCAAACAACAGTTTATTTGATGACTGCATTATAACATGTGGAACTCCCCATTAAAACAAAAAAAATAATTTTAAGGTGAAAATACTTGTCTAACTGGTTTTGGTCTCGCACGTACGTACGCGGGTTAGAATAGATCGTACGTGTGGCTCCAAACCTTAATACCTATTTGGTGTAATTCTTTTTTATTGGCTCCAAAAAAGACCCCTAGGGGACTCCCATACTCTTTTCACTTTGGTTTTCGCTTTCGCCGAGTTTTCTTAAAATTCGTCCCAGTAGGACGGTGCCGGTCTGCCTGCTTATATTTTATAACCTCCTGCACCGGCGGAATATAGTTCTGGAATAAGTCAATATCACCAATACGCTCAAACATAACCTTACCAAGCGAATATTCTATTAATCTACCACCTTGTTTCTTACCAGCTCTTATATCCAAAACTCTGTGAATTGCTAAATCTTCTATCACTTTCTTTACAGTTCCCCTACTTAGCGCAGTTCTAATAACCAAATATTGCAGCGGAAACCACTTCTTATTTGAAGCCCCCTGGACTTCTTGCGTGAACCTATAAATATGGTACAAAATAAAGGTAACGATCGCTATCACACTACCTATACAAAAGTAGATAGCCTTTTGGGCATGCTTCTTACTAACACTAGCATCACCCTCCACAATAGCAATGCTTGTAGCTATCTGAGATACCTGCTTAACTAACCTTGAGGCCACTTCAGGTTGCGGTAGTGTAGTAACTTCTTGGCCACGCGCATCTCTAGTTATGTGCGTTCTTATCTTCGCAACAAGATTAGCTGTTGTCAGAATATAGTCTCTAACATCTCTATCAACAGGAATCTCGCTTTGATCTATTCCAGGTAACCGCCTAATAAACTTATGCACACGAGGTTTTAGTGCATCACACTTATCCTCAAATCCAGAGAATTGATTATCATACGCGCGTCTCGCTAATTCCTCACGATCAGCTATCTGTAACCGAAAGTTTAAGAACCGTTCTCCAAGAGCCTGGTTATATAAGAAGTATCGATCAATAGTAGGAGTAGAGCCAATCAGTAAATTGAACCTTGACTCATACTTCTGCTCCTTCTCCATATTCCCAAAACTCTTGGTGAAGGTTCCATCATAAATCCTCCGAAGTATGCTTTGAATCTGATTCCGATCTTCTTGTCGCTGCTCCATCAGCGTTGATTCATCACTAATGATAACTACTTTACCATTCATACGAGCAAGTTTACTGGGATCCTTTCCATCTGTTCCTCTGAAACCACTAACAAATGATTTTGGAGTGAAGTCATCTACTATATATGTATGTTCGAAATCAGCTAGCATGGACAAGTGCTTAGACTTGCCAGAACCAGGAGGGCCAATTATTCTGTACCAAGTAAGGTCGTTTCGCCAAGGCAGACTAACATAAGGTAATAATATAATTTCAGGTAACCAAGCATCAACACCGTCACCATAATAAAAAGCTTCTTGGAATCCACGCATGAGGGCTGCAAATCTCTTCTTTACTCTTAAGCGTTCTCTACCATAGTTAGCCATGTAGAATCCCTTCTAAAAAAAGAGCGTGCCCCACCTAAGGCAGGACACGCTATTATCACGGTTGATTAGAAGAGCTTCTTGATGACAGCTTTTCTGAGGGCAGGAGCCTTGACGCCTTTTGTCTTGATCTTGAGATCTTCCTCTTCGATCAGATCAGCGAGCTCTTTCAAGTTCATAGCCTTGACGTCGTCTTCGTCGTACTCTTCGCTTTCCTCTTCTTCACCTTCTTCTTCTTTGCCTTCCTCTTCCTCTTCGCCTTCTTCTTCATCATCCAACTTGGTGAGTTCGTCGAGAGCGTGAGTACCAGAGGTTTCATCATCGAAGTCTACATCAGCGGTGCCTTTCTTGGTGTTGATAGCGGTGATTGCACCTTCGTAATCCTCACCATCAATTTCGGCAGACACACGATCATCTACTTCGAGCTCTACCTCTTCCTCTTCCTCTTCGCCTTCCTCTTCTTCACCTTCTTCTTCTTCGCCTTCCTCTTCCTGGTCGGCTAAAAGATCGTTGAAGTAGATGTTGGTGAACTCATCACGGGTTTGCACCGTGACCTCAGCCAGCAGACCCTGGGCCTCTTCAAGAGTAGGACCAATGTCGGCGATGTTATCAGGAATCTCGAGCTCGAGAGTCTCAAGAGTACCCTGTACCCAGTCGAGGTCTTCAGCCTTATCACAGCCGTCATACTTGTGGAGCATCTTGTTGGCATACTCCTCAGTAAGCACTGCAAGAGTCCAGTGAATCTGAAGTCTTGAAGTAGACTTAGCTTCCTCGAGAATTGCTGAATCAATACGAACTTCATACGTACCGTCAGGCACGCCAACACCACCCTGTTTGGGTGTTGCTGTCTTCCACGCCTTATTCAGCGCTTTTAGCCTAGAAGACAGTGTTGCTTTCTTTTTCTTTGCCATAATTTGTTACCTCACTAATTGATGTTTATAATCTTGTTAACGTTAACACTACTTTTTACTTTTCTTTTTCTTACGTCTTTTCTTCTTCACCTTACCTTTCTTCTTTGCCTTCTCTGGCTCGTAAGCTTCCAGAATTTGATTGATAGCGTCTTGTTCATCTTTAAAGAATATTACAGCTGGTAGCATTCCTGTTCTATCGCCAGCATCTCTTGTCTCTGTTGGCTTTGTAAACAGTGCTCTCACAGGGTCTCGTTTTCCCTTCTTCTTTGCAAACGACATGTGTAAGATAACATCACAAAGATTATTCAGTATAACAAAAGTAGTAGTAGGCATAGCAGGACTATCCTTAGTTATCTTGATACTGCGACTGATAACTTCCCGCTGTTTCTCATGCGAGATAGCAATGATTCCAGGACCAAGCGCAGCAAGTCTTAAGAACCAATGAGAAAATTCATCTCTAAAGGCTTCCCATCCTTTGCCCCACTCTTCGTCAGTTGGGTGTGCTATGTTAGCTCTACCACAGGCATACTGCATACAGAATTTTGACAGATTGTCAGCAGTATCAATACACCACATCTTTACCTGCGCAACCATCTTCGGATGTTTCTCCATCTTTTTGATGAAGGCAATGAAGGTAGCCCAGTTAGGTATCTTAGTTTTTCTAGAAGAGAAGAACTTAAAACCTGGTTCTGTAGGCAGAAAATATATCCCATCAATTCGTCTAGCAAGTTCAGACTTACCTATCTTAGGAGGACCATACAAAAGCACAAGAAAATCTTGAAAATCACCACCTGGTTTTGAAGGCTCTTCTTCAAAGAACAACTCCTTGACAGATTGCTTATACGCCTCAGCAGCTAATGATTTGCTAGCTGCACTACTTCTAGGGCGAACACTCTTTTTCTTTTTCCTTGCCATTGTTTTTATCTCCTAAAAAATATTATTATACCACAGGTTTAACCTCTGGTAAACTAAAAAAGTTTCCTCTAATTTATAAAGATAATTCTGGACCCTGAGGTACTAGAGGCAGTAAGTCTTTCTGCGCTTTTTCAAATGTCATCGCTATAACCTGTCTCTCCTGTTCAAGGTCTCGCTCGTTTGCTTGTTTGTCGGTATACTCATCCCTATAGCGGTTTTCTAGCTTTGCCTTGTTTACAAGAGTGCATACTTCAATAGTAGTGCCTATACCTCCAGCAACGAGACCAATGCCGACCACAGCGTCAGATAGGTTCTGTATAAAGCGTTCTCTATCGAAAGCTCTATTGTAGTATATCTGGCATTTCAAAATATCCATAAGTATACAAGAGCTTATGTGTACCTGTTGTATGCCAAACTGGAACACAAGTTGTTTAGGAACATTGTTAAGTGGCGGTATTCTATCAATATCTACCAACTGTTTGAAAGTAATGTCTAAAGCGTCTACCAACAAGGCGATATACCAAAGAGTGTCGCCTATCTCTTCTACAACATTAAGTCTGTCAACAGCTTTACGATTTCGAGGTGCACCAACAATGTTAGACTGGAAAACAAACATTGAGTCGTGGACAATCTCCACGAGTTCTCCAGACTCAGTAACTAGACCTATTGCCCCGTGAAAAATTCTTGGGTCAACTTCAGCCATCTCAGATTTCTCTGTCCTCTTCATCACATCAATTTGAATATCAAAAAATTCGAACATAGTCTTACTCTTTCCGCATCGCTAATTTGCCTTTTCTAACAGTACTGTATTTTAGTTTATGATTAAGCTCTGCTTTTTCTTCTTCATACCGTATCTCACGCATCATGTAGAATTTCAAGTATAGTGGATAGTTATGACAGTTTTTGCAGAGCATAAAGTAGGGGCATACTCCATAGTTAAAACAGGCTCTATCATTACGAGCCCATGTCATCGGGTTCAGCAGTTCTTCATCATCAGCACAGTCAAACTTCAACCAGAGGTCCCTAGTCTTTATTTCGATATCCTGGAAAACTGCTTCTACATTCTTCTTCCCGAAAGTAAACATCTCATGAATAAAGTACCACTCTCTTCTCTTATGTAAATCCTCATTAAGCCGCTCTAGAAATTCTTCAGTTGTTTCTGTCTGCTTCACCCTTATACTCGGTTTTCTAAGAACTATATAAGGACTTTTCTGAGGGAACTTTCCTACAATGTCCCGCAAACCTATTGCATAACCATTAAGCTGTTTATCAAACACAAGTCTCTTGAAATACTCATTATCTATACGGCTTGCAGTCTTATATTCTGGCATCAGAAAATTAACACCTTTCTTACCATAAGAATCTATCATACCAATAAACAGTACAGGTGAAAGCTGCAGTTTTACAGCAAACCTAACCTCAGTGTGTGTAATAATAAACTTGAGCTGTTTTTTACCATAAAGCTTAAGGTAAACCTTAACCATTAATATAACAATTTCTAACTGTATTTCTACTTCTGGTCGCATAATAGCATCTACTTCGTAAGGCTTAAGATATTCTTTGCTGAACTTGCGTAAAGCTTTTTCTATAAACTTTATGGATTTACCCTTAACAAACAGCTCAAAACCATAATGTGCAATAGAACCAAACCAAAAAGCAATGTTCACTTTTCTCGGGATAATGTTCATCACCCACTTCCAGAAGAATAATCTGTCACATGTCATATAGTCCTGTAGTTTGTGAACACCTATTGTTTGAAGCTCAGTGCTAGGTATTATAATACTACTAGGTCTAACAGTTGTATTCTTAACTTTTCTTCTGCGTACCTTTACTTTTATTTTCTTTTTTGCCACGTTTCTTACTCCAATACTTAACAAGAGGACTTTTAGTTAATACTTCATGTGTCTCCTTATCTATACAGACAAGGTGCCATGTGTAGTGCCGCCAGTTTTTTCCTCGCTTCTTTATTCTTTCACAGATGTTGATAATATTATCTAGGATTAACTGGAATAATTTAGAAAAGTTACTATCAATATCAAGAGAGAGATTATATGCCTTCTCCATTTCTTCAGTCATATCCTCAGGAAAGTACAACATGTGATATTGTTTCTCTTTGTTCAGCATTACTTCATTACCCATATATAAATTGTAGTCAACCAGCTAGCTTGTCCAGTTGTAAAATTACCTTTCCAATTATCCTTTAGATCATCCAAAAAATCTATCTCTTTTGCCCTAAGCCCTGATTCCACGTTCAGTAGTTCTTTAAGCATACCGTTAAGTTTCTCCATATCCTCATCATCAACAAATCTCTTGCGTTTTTTGCTTTTCCTAGGAAAGTCTGTTCCGCCAACATGATGATCATCTGACATGTTTGTGCTCCTTTCCATCAAGCCTTAAAACATCTCCTGGCTCTACTGTCTCAGAGTCAGACCAATCTTGGTCGTGTATGTTAGCAATCATACCATATACCTTCAACAATGCATTTAAAGGCATTCCCATATTATCGACAACTGCCTCTAACATATAAACTCTATGGTTAAGACTAACAACCATACAGATAAGTAGAAAAATAATTATAACCAAGATTATGCAAGCAGCAATCATCATTTCAAATCCTTTTCAAGTAATTGTGTGAATATCTCATTAACTATCGCTTTACTAACATCAGGTCTATGTCCAGTAAATATTACAGGTATACTGTATCTTATAGTTATCTCAGCCACCCAGAAGTAGAAAGTTCTTGGTGACATCCTACAATCTGGTATAGACCTTAAGACTTTAGCAACTCTGTCAGGCGAGTCTTCAATAATAAAATATTTGTATTTAAACTTACTCATTCTTTCAAGTAATTTTTTAAAGCGTGCCCTGTCACCTCTACAAATATTAATTAGTACTTCTTTTATACCACTCTTTTTTTCAATGCACAAAGTATCTTCAAAACCCTTCATAGTATAATCGCCAGTTTTAAGACGCTTCTTAACCATCCTAAACTTATCTTCGTTCAAGTCAAACGGGTTACGCTCTCTATCATCATAGTAGATTGTTACTGGCCACCTTCTCTTAATTGATTTTCTACGCTGCAAGTACACGATCAATTTGTCTCCTAAGAATTTTACCTATAGCTCTTTTACCATCCCAAGCATCCTGTGTTATCTTACTATCAACATTAAGAATTATGCCTCTATCTTCTAGTTGCGGAATATGTTTCATTCTGTGTTCGATACCAGCGATTATCTTAGGCCAAACTAATCTTGCTGCGTTCGGCATCTCTGCCATCAACTCATCATGAATAAGCAGTAGTGTAGCAAATCGATTATCATTATAAGAAGGTAACGAATCAAAATATTTCTCGACATTAATCAGAGCAATCTTCAACGCTTGTGCACAGCCACCTTGTACCTGAGCGTTGATTGCTTTGTAAGCATCCTTAACTCTAATATTATAACGTCTACCAAAGAAATCTTCTACAAAACCATACTTCTTCAAAAGACTTTCATTCAGTGCGTTTTGCGCTCGCATTTCTGGGTTGTTGCCATGCCATTCTTGTAGAAGGTCTCTAGCTTCTAATTCCTTAGTCTTGATCTGTAAAGCTAAAGCTCTAAAGCCCATACCATAGATAACACCAAAGTTAACCTTCTTACACTGAAAACGCTTAAGCTTACTAATCATCATCCACTTAAACTTCTTGCCAACAAGAACTCTACAACGTTGCCCATGCTTATTGTCAACAGCCTCTTCACCAAAGATTTGGTAAGCAGCAGAAGCATGAATATCACCACCTTCTTGTAAAATTCTCATCATTCTATTCGAACCAGCTACTGCAGCATACATCCACATTTCCATCTGTTCGTAATCAGAAAGTAAATTAGTAAATCCTTTTCGGCAGACAAAGCAATGTCTTATTGGGTTTCCTTGCTCATCACCAACACCTGTATCAGGTCGTGGAATATTATGCAGGTTAGGGTTGTTACTAGCCATTCGTCCTGTGCGAGTATCTGTTGGGTTAATGTTACAATAGACTATTCCATTATTGTACTTAGCTCTATCATACAGCGGTTCCAAATACGTACCAACAAGCTTATTAACACGTCGTACCTGAAACAATGTTTCTAAAAACTTATTAAGTCTCTTATCCTCCATGCATAACATAACCTTCTCAAGAGTGGCATGTTCAGTAGTTAGTTTACGCTCCCCCTTAACAACTTTGGTAAGCATCTTTTTTGGAATATCAAATTGCTTTCTTAATATTGGTAATAATTGTTTTGGTGATCTTTCATTAAACTTCTTTCTAGCAAGCTTATATAACCTTGCCTTATAGGAAGGTAGGGTACTTTTGAGTTTTGCAGCTTCATTTCTTGCTTGCCGCCTATCTAACTGAACACCCCTTAATTCTGACTTAAGTATGATAGAAATAATCTTGCGTTCTCTACGATAGACAGCTTTTTGTATCTTCAAGATTTCTGGCATAAGTTTGAAGTTAAGTAGCCAGGTAACAAAAGCATCTATCATAGCATATTCTGAAATAATCTCATCAGGCAGAAAAGAGTAGTTTACATAACCTTTAGGATAACCAGCTCTTGTGTGTGATGACTTCAAATTTCGCAGTACTCCTTTCAAATCGTCGTCATAACCATATAGCTCTGGAGCTACCGTGGATGTTAGCGTTTTCAGATCAAACTTCTGTCGTCGATTCCATATAATTCTAGCCATTGTAAGAGTACAGTCAACTGGTCCTCGAACCTTGCGATTGTTGACTGCGAATACCCGCAAGTCATATCTAGAATTGTGCGCATTCTTAGGTCCTTTCATCTTTAGGATTTTCAAACACTCATCATATAATGGTGTGCCAAGCCTACCCCAGAATAAGGCTAGCTGTTCTTTGTAAGGAATACAGAGACTTATGCCAAACGGGGTTATGTTGTTAACCTTAATAACTGTGTTACCTATCTTCAGGTTACCTGGTATGCCAAAAGTTAATCCAGTAGTTTCAGTATCAAACGTCATGCTTTCATATACAGGGTCTCTGTTGTGCGTGGTCCAATAACGGAAGACTCTGCGCTGGAGTGGTCCTGCGCTCATTATCTTAAAGCTTTCATTGTATAAAATCTCTGCATCCATGCTATGCTATTGCACGCTCCTTCCTCGCCAGCTTAACTGCTCTTGCTTCTACACGCTGTCTCCTCTTTGACGCAGCCATTCTACGTATACGTCGAGCCAGCTTCTCCGGGAATCGAGCTTCAAGATACCTTCGATATTCTGGTAAAGACATACAAGCAAGATTATCCTCACCAAAGTTAGTGTGGTCCATATCAAGATGAACTATACACTTTCTTTTTGGAATACTACCATTCCACTTAATCCATAAGTATCGAGAATACAATACCCAGTTAACACCGTAGTTTCCGTAAGGAATGTTGTTGATCTTGATGAATACTGTGAGTCTGAACTGTTTTTTACCTTGGCCATATCGCTGTTTCTTTACCATAGTAGTACCTATAGGCTGAAGGCGTTTTTGATTTATTCCTGTCAGTTGTCCCTTCTTAAACTCAGTGGCAGGACTATAATGTTTTCCAGGTTGTGCTCCTCTGCGTTTCTTAAACTTTCTTAAAAGCTCATTCCACTTAGTGTTTCCTAGATGTCTTATCATATTCCTGTAGAGGGTAGTTCTACTGGTCTTAAGGACTACAAGCATTTCTTTAATAGTAAGGTTATCTGCGATGAGCTTATCTATCTCAATAAACTTCTCGGTAGAGTAGACAATAACTTTAGCACCAAGTTTTAGATAGGGTCTGTTGACTCTCCGTGTCATCCCAACCTTCCCTCCGCTATTTCAACAAGCACATCTCCATGGCAGGCTTGTGGTTTGCAGTAACAACCAAGACGTTGTCCCATAAGTTCAGTTCTAATATCATCAATAGAGGGAGGAAGCGAATGATTCGGTGAAGGAGTCCTCCCTAGAATCCATTCACGGTATTTCCGTATAACTTCCTCCCGGTTACCATCCCTGCCTATCACAAACGGGTTTCCCCATTTAGAACCTCGGCCAATATAAATGTCATGTCTACTAATCCTCAGATTAACTACTTTAGTCTTTCGCTTATAGATTCTTCTATTCATGTAACACCAATTTATACATTATATGCTGAGAACTTGCTCTCATCGTTAAAAGTTCGGCACTCAATTCCATCGCAAAATATGACATGTCTTCAGCAGTTATTGTTCTAGTACCTGAATGCATTAGCATGTGGAAGTCAAAGCCACAACCCAATTCTGCCTTATTATCAAGTTCCAAGATCATAACTATTTTTACAGAAGACATTTTCTTTATGAAGTGATTAAGCCAAGTAAGCGGACCGCTAAAACAGTGGAGTGACTCACCAAAGAAAAGTACTGAAGGTCGTCGATCTTTCCATTGGTCATCAGATACTGGATCTGTCACATCTGCCTTAATTATCCGTAAATCGAACGTGTTCTGTAGAGAAGCAAAATCTATAGAATCCTTAACATAACGCTTGTCAATTCCATAGTAAGTAGCAATTCTATCAGGGTTTGCTTTACCAAACAAATCGGCATAAGGCACATAACCACAGCCAATATCAAGAAGTGTTCGTAAAACCCTTTTCGGATCAGTTTCATGCTCACAACCTACCAATGGCATATAAAAAGCATTAGTATCCCAACTGAGAAATTTCTGTTGTTCTCTCATCCTTTCCAAGTAAGCATCTTCACGCATTAACTCCAAAGTCTTTGCGTTCGTTGTTCCAGCGCTATCTGATATTTTGTTAGCGTAGAAAGCCATATCCATAAGCACATACTGAATCCAAGCTTTATTGTCTGCAAGAAACTGTTTCAGGATCTCCTCAACAGCATCATGTTCTTGCTCTAAGTCAGACTTAAACCAAGACCTGAATTCTGAAACAAGTGTTTGCCAACCAGCTTTAGCTATTGTATCATTGCTCTTAGCTCCCTTGCCTACTAGATAAGCCATAATAGGTACTAGTCTATACAATGTCAGCATCTCACACATCGAAGATTCAATTCTCTTTTTATCTATATCCATTTGTACATCTCCATACTAAGGTTAACAATCCAATCAAATACGCCAGGCCCATTACTATATAGAAAAGATGCTGGATGTTTTACATTAACAACCTCAGCATCAGTTTTAATATACTGGATTTGTTTCTTCATTACCCTTGCTGCATCAGCCCCCAAACAAATAATAATTTCGGGCTTCACTATTTCGATCTCTTTGTAAAGGAATAACAAGCAATTTTTAATCTCCCTACTCGATGAAGACCTATTTTTAAGTGGGTGGCAGTGAACAACACTTGACATGAAGACATCACGCCTTGTTAGCCCACTTAAAGCAAGAGCAGCATCTATTGCGTAGCCACTACCCATAGTAAAAGGTATCTGCGTTGCCATACACAGAGTACACAGTGATTGCCCTACAAAGAATACCTGTGAGTTTGGGTTGCCGTAACCAAGAGCTGATTCTGTTACGCCAGGAACGTTGAGGTCAGTGCATTTAGCACAAGCACGAAGTAAGACACCTAGTTTCTTAAGCTGTCTTGACTTGTCAAAAAGCAGATTGACCTCTTTAAACTTTTTCGTATTAGGTCTTCCAGTCTCTTGACTAAAAGCCTTATACCTGAGAAGCCGGCTTTTCTTGAACTCCTTGCTTTGGTCTCTCGCGCTCTGCATCTTTCTTTCGCTCTCTTTCCATAAGAACAATATAGTTTACCCAGTCTACAATCGTATCATGTAGAGACTCATTTACTGGTTTTCCATCACTATTTATTAACGTCTTATATCTAGCCATTTTCTGACCAACAAGACCAGCAGCTATTTCTGTAGCTGTAACTTCTTTTCCAGTAATCATACTAGCAAAGGCAGCACCTACTTGAAAGCTATCGTGTCCATAATCGCTTGTTTTTCCATCCAGAATACTAGCAGCTTCTCTTAAAGTTTCTGCCATTTCTTTATGAAATTTACTATTCAGTTTATTCTCGTCTTTACTCGGCATCTTGCACCTTCTTCAAAATAACTTCCTTATAATAATTCTCGCATGACTTACAGACAACTCCACAAACATCTGGGTCACAGCGCATTAAAGCATATTTATGAAACATATCATCGAACAGGTCTGCAGGAATATTAACACGAGCTGCAGCCTTTTTCTGCTCTTCTGACCAAGCTATCCTATTAAGTACAGCCTCAAGCTGTCCCCATAAAGCAGGCACGTTACCATGAAATTCTTCCTCAAGGTAATATCTGCCTACTTCTTCTAGATACTCAGCATCGTGCGTCCTACCTGTTAGTTTGAAGTGCTGTATTCCTGCAGTCTCATGGTAGTATTCCAACCATTGTGGTAAGATAACTCTTGCCATCATCCATGACCATGGCTTTTTAGCTCTCTCTGCAATACAACAAGTTAACATAGGATTCCAGTGTTTGATTTCGAGAGACTGTGACATATAACACGCTTGACGATACAATCCTTCACACTCCACTCCACCGATTGAACAGAACTCATTAACCAGCAGTTCTAAAGGCATGATACTATTTGCCTCAGTCAGCCAATCAATATTACGGTTTTTCCATAATGCAGGACAAACCTTATTAACCTTTACCCAATTACTCTTTATCCAGTGTAGTTGAGGTATCGTATGTATATTCATAATGGTACTTGCAATAATACCAATCTGATCCCCATAGAAGTGTTCATGGAGTAAGTCCATTAAATAAGGATGTGCAATAATAAGATTGTCAATATGCGGAAGGCACTTCTCAACAAAAGAAATAAACTCATCCTTCACTACCTTGCAGTCGAGAATGTTAGCAGTTATTTTCGAAGTATCTTGTGCACCTTTCAAATGAGGTAACAGTGAGTTCATTGCCAGATTAATCTCAAGACCTGCACCACGCAACCTTTCAATATTTCTAACAACATCTTCCCATAGCGTAAACACTTCACGCTTCATTGGTCTTACACTACCAAAAGGATTTGCATGACGTGGTGAGCCATACACTCCAGTAATCTTAACATCACAGCCGTTTACGTCGCCATACTCTACTAACCTCTGGATTGCCTCAACATGCGGCATCGAGAAGTCACACCCGATATTTATTCCTTTCATGACAGTACTCCTGTGTTATGGTTAGTAACTAGTCGTTAGAATCAGAATCTTCTGACTCATCCGAGTTTTCTGTATCGTCCTGAGAGGTCTCAGCATCCTTACCTTTCTTTACTGTTTCCTGTTTAGGAACAGTGATTGCCCTGACAGTAGCAACTAAATCTTCTTTGCCAATCATCACCTGGGCAGTTGTAGGATTAACCAGACAAAGTTTCACATCAACCTCTTCTCCAGGAAGCACCGTCAGCTGTTGGCATACAATACCTTTAAGTCTGAGTGCTTCACAAAGAGCAACAATGACCAAATCAGTCTGGTTGGCTTTGACTTTGAAATTTCCAAAAACTACTGTGTGTGTTTCGTACGGTAAGGCAATATTACTTCTTGCCTTAATCTCCCCAGTCTTAACGTCTGCGTTGAGGTGTGCTTGATTAACCTGCTTTTTATTAACCTTGATTTGCATTAGTTTCTCCTACTTCACTGGGTTTTTTAGTTTTGTTAATAAAAGCAAGAGTGCCACGTGTGTAGCACCCTTACTCACTTAGTCCGCCGCATTCAGGCCTATTTCTTCACCCTTTTACGGGTCTTTTTCTTGGCCACTTTCTTTTTGCTGCCTTTCTTCTTTTCGGCCGTCTTTCTGCCAACGCGACTCATAGGGATATCCAATCCCTCTTTCCGCAGCATGTTCTTCCAGGTGATAATGCTTTTCACGCCGGCGTTGCTCTGCGGAAACTTAGCCAGAAGCTTGCTAAGAGCCTTTTCGTTGGAGATGTTCTTGTCATCACCATAAAGCTCACGCAGGAAAGCAATGCACGTCAGCTTACGTGCTTTCCTTTCTGCTTTTACCTTTTTCTTTTTCTTTGCCATCATGTCTCCTAAAATATAGCCCTTAAATTTATAATTATATTATATAAAAAGAACATACTCTCGTATACTAAAAAATAATTTTAAGGAAAAAATATTTTCAGCTGAGCACGTTACGCTGAATGCTACCACTTACCTAAACTACAGTGTGAACTCGGCCATCTCGCTTTTAATCGCATACTACAGCCACACTGCCTACATCTCATAGCAGGCACAACAAATTCTGAACATTTCTTACAAATACTCAAACACTTCTGTTGTTCCTTGACACTTCTTCTTTTCATACCTCCTTTTATAAACTTAGCACTATCAGTAATAAAACTTTTCCCCATTTTTGCCATACCTGGATAAACAACTTCTTTACTAGGCACAATAATTTTAGGCTGTTCACCAATATTACAACCATGCAAACCACAGAACTTTATTTTCCCAGAAGCCCATTTACACAGTGGCTTAGTTCTAGTCCCACAATTATTAGTAATGAATTTCTCCGTGAATTTTTTAGGTGGTGTTTTACAAGGCATTATACTAACACCCAATAAGTTTCCCAATTCACGCCTATGCCTGGTTCGTCTAACGCAGTAGAAGTGTGAGCTAAAATACAAACATAACACTTACCAACAGGCAACACAACATGCAACACAGCGTCTAATTCTACGTATGGTGTAAAAAGAACCCATGTAGCAAAATTCCCTAAAGGGTCAATAAACCATTCCCCAGTTGCAATCCTACTTTCATCAGTAGCTGCAACAGTGCCTGAAGCACAAACACACGGTCCATCAGCATCTCTATTCCTAGTTTCAGACCAAAGACGTTTAGCTCCTGGTCCTGTAGGACCATAAATATCTCCATATATCGCAAAATGAATAGTACTCGTTCCTATAGCCAACCAAAACCAAATTTCACTATACCCTTGCTTACACCAACCACAACCAATCGCACTATTACACTCGGGACAGGGCCCACAATCTGCTACACAACCTCCACCCGCAGGCTCATGACAACCATCACCACAAACGCAAGTTTCAACATAAAATGTATCTGGGTCAGTAGTTTTCTTTGTCAAAAAGAAACAACCATCATTCCAAGGTGCAGTATGACCCATCCACGTTAAAGTATGGGTTCCATTTATTTCTTGGACAAGAGCTGTTGAACGTTCATAGCATTCATCATAAAATTCCTGACAAATTACTCCACCACCAGGGTCATTATAACACGCCTTATTTTGGAAGTTTGTGCAAGTAATTGTCATATCTCCATGCCTACCAGTACAGTCTTCTGTAACAGCATCTCTGCAAGCTGCACAATGGCCTCCATTACATTCCTCTGGCATTAGAACTTCGAACTCACCACTCGAATCATAACAGCCATAATAAATGTCATCACAATTTATATTATCTACAGTAACTTGTATTTGACCATCATGAATCCCTCCATCAGTAACTAAGCAGGCAGTGTAGAGACAAGCTCTAGCAGCAAACTCATGGTAAAACTTAGGTTCGCCGTCCTTATAACAACCTTTTACTATTTCATTTGCCATTATTAACAGATAATCATTTTCGTAAACGGGAAGAGTGCTTCCCAGTTTCCTGAAGTAGTATTATATTTAGCATAAAACCACATGCCATCCTTCAATGTAGGTATGGCTGCGTTTAACGCTGTACCGCTTTCTGAAATCTCACAGTAAACTGTAATAGTATCACCAACACCATCTGTATCTGAAAGCCAGCATACTACCGTTTTCGTAGTAGTAGGGGTAGTCTTAACAAAGACCTTCCTAACACTAGTACCTCTAACTGGTTTCACATACAGGTCATTAACATTTATTTTTACAACTACTAATTCTCCAGCAGCATCTTTCTCTACATCAAAATTACCGGTTTTTGGGCTAACTATATCGCCAACAGTAGCAGTGTATCCAGCGTTCTTTAAAACAACATGTAAACCGTCCCAAAAAGCTAAACCATTAGCTCCAATAGGAATTGCTTCTTGTACAACTACAACAGGTTGGCTAGGGGGAGTAGAGGCACTTTTCCTATTAATCTCCCATAACTTATCTGTTGTATTATAACTAGTAACAACACAAACACTTTTAGCAGGAATGAGAAGACCACTAACATTCTTAACTTTCGCTATTGATTTCGTAGTCTTACCAAGCCAAGTTAACGGTTGTGCATCTGTATTTTCTCCAATATCTCTTCTACCCTTTTTAACACCCAACTCACTTCTCCTATCATCAGCGGTTTGTTTGTCCTCTGCTTTTCTCTGAAGATTTTGCTCTACAAGTTGTTGCTGGAAAACTTCCTTATAGGTGTTCATATCAACTTTTGGTGCTTCAACACTTAATTGTACCTCCACCTCACCACCACCTTGCGCATCAACAGAAAGATTAATAAGTCTTATTCTACCATAAGCACCGCCGTTCCAAGTTCCAGGGTAAACTCTGATTTCTGGCAAAGTCGCTATATATAAATCATCAAGCTCGTCTAATCGTGCATTAGCATAAGCATCAAGAGCTGCAGAATTTTGAAGAACTCCTGCAATATAATAACCAGTAATAGAACTGTCTATGTAAGTAGCTGGTAATGTAATGGTTCCTCCAGCTAGAGCACGTGTCCAATAAATAAAGTCTGTTTCATCCCCCCCTGCCTTCTCTTCATAAGCTGCCACTAAGTCCATATCTGGAGCTGAAAAGTCTGTAGCTACTGCTCCTTCAGTAGTAGCTTTAACCTTCTGGTTTGTAAATTTAACAATACCAGTTTTTTTATCAATCGAGTAACCCTCATTAATCACTGCCTTAGCAATATTCTTAAACTCTGTACCATCCCAAGTAGTTTTCTCAGCAAGAATATATGGTTTGTCATGCTCAGTATTACCATCAACTGTTGTCAAGGCAGAAATTTCATTTAACAAAGGTAACACCTCAGCTCTTGTATAAGTTGCCCAGTTAATCTGGTACCATTTGAATATACATTTTTCAGCAAGCTCTCTTTGTTGTAGCGTAGATAGATTAGTAAAACAAGCAATTAACTCCTTGCCCCAATCTGCTGGTGCATAGCTAAGACTTGTAATAGGCTTAATCTTACCATCAGTGTCTTCTCCTACAGGTATTAACCCCAAAAAGGTTTTCTGATTAATTTTCCTATTCCCAGAAAGGATAAGATTAGTAGGATAAATATCATTACTATTTGAAAGAGTCTTTATACTGTAATCACCTCCCGGCATAGATCTCAATCCATTTTTAGGGCCAACAGTTATTCTACCACTAAAATTAGAAGGATCAAAACCTACAACTAAACCATACTTATCTAGAAGTTCTTGTAATGCAATTGCTGGATTCTCAAATTCCCAATTAACTTCAGGGTAAACTGTAGGAATAGAAGACATAACATATAAAGACTCATTAAGATGTGTCATCAAAAACGCTATCAACGCACTCAAATTTTTTACTTGCTTAGGTGCACCAGTCTCGTCAGGCGTGTTTGCTCTTAGCACAACCCAGCTATGCTTCCAAGCCCAACGCCTATCATAGATTGTAACCACAAGCTGCTTGCCAGAAACAGCATCTTCTTCAATGCGTGGATTAACAGCATAAATATTATTAATCTGACAACTAGTATTTAACCCATCAGCAATAATTAATGTACCAGTTTTAGGGATTGCCAAGCTGGTGTCAGAGAATGTCAGCGTTCCTGAGCCTGGCGCAATTCCTTGAACTATTGAAAACTCACCAGATTCAACATGAAAACCAGCAAATGTGCAATCAATTGTCTGCGCCATTATGAACTCCAGCCTTGCGTGATAGCAAATTCAAAAATATAAGTATACTGCAAGCCATAAATAAAATTACCAGCACCTACTTCAAATTCTGGGGCTATTCTAGTAACCTGTTCACTAAGTAAACCACTCACATTCCAATTATATCCTGGAGGAGTTGGGTAAACATCCTTACTTCTAATCGCGCCAGTCTGGGTATACCTAAAGGGTCCTTTACTCGTATCTTGTCTTATAGGAACTCCACCGCCAAGAACTCTTTTATGGACAAACTCATATAGCTGTTCCTTAATAGTAAGCGTTTCTGAAGACGAGACTTCACCTTCAGCAGTAAGAATATACCGCCTAGTAAAGCTAGTTCTGTTTGTGTGATCATTTCTAGTAGTTGAGTCTGTCAGAACAGTGTAACCAGCAGGAGCTATATCAGCGATAGCTGTTGTACAGTCAGCATCACTTCCTTCAAACCAACCTGTAACATTACACCAAGCTACCCCCATAGAATCCGTATCTATTTCTGTATTAATCTCACCGTTCGTTATCCCTGTCGGGAAAGCAATCCAATAAACAGTGTCTTCCAAAGTGAAGGTGCATACAGTATCATCCTTATTCGCATTGTTAGTGTCAGTACCTCTATTAGCCCCAATAAATGGTGCTGGCGCCCAACTATCCCAAGTTGTTTTAAGCGTGTTATATTTAGCAGTAGCGGTGCCAGCAACGTCCTTTACAGTTCCTGATACAGTTCGCCTAAGTTGTCCGCTCTGAGGTGTATCATAAATAATAGTATAATTAACCTCACCAGAAGTTAAAATAACAGTAGGAACATATTTACCAGAAACCACAATCCTATACTTTCTTCTAGTTGCCCACTCAGGACCGTTACCTTCCGGAAAAGTAAGAGACTCAACAACAATACCTTTTAACGCTTGTGCTGTAAGACTATCTAATGTAGTGTTTCCATCAGACTTTAATTCTATTGAGTCAAGTCTTGCATTAGCATAAAAACTCTCAAGCTCTGCAATCTGCTCTGTAATCGTAGCATTCGTTGAATAAATAAGAATACCATCAATAGTCCATGTTTCTATAGCCTCAACAAGTACATCATCATCAAGGTAATGTCTATTCTCTTTAGCTATTGTGACTGCAGGCATAGGGAGATGTTCATAAGTATCTACACTGTCTTTTGCAATCAGTTTCATGTTAACTCGCCATAGTCCTTTCTATTCTTTTATTCACATGTGAAACAGTACCAACCTGAAGTACTTTTTTAGCCGATTCTGACAAATCAATCTCAACCTCAACCTTTTGCGAACCGCTTTCTTTTCCGTTAACCCCTAACGCTCGTTTTGTAAAGTCCTCAAACATCTTACCCATAAACTCTTTAAGTACACCTTGCTTACCAATTATCTTCTTCTCCATCTCAGAAAGACCACCAACATCTTCAGCAGTCATACCTTTAGACTTCTCCAGTAAAAATTTTGTTTGAGCTTGTTCTACTTTAGAAGCAAGTGCAAAAGACTTTGCCATCCCCTCGGTTATCTTAAAAGTTTCCTTCAACTTCTCATTAATCTTTTCACGATTTGCAATAACACTCCTTGAAACATTCTCCTGGATATCCTGGTGTTCCTTAAGCATACGATTCCGCTCCTCCATCTTACTTACCCAACGGTCTACTCCACCTTTTGTCCAAACATCAACAACAGTATTCCAAGAAGCTGCTATTGCTTTGTCAGTCTCAAGTGCCTTAGCTAATCTTTTATTATGTATGTCTTCAATACGTGCCCAAGCAGTTTTACCATGCTCTGCCTCCATCTGCTGAGTTAAAGCAAGTAATTCCTCATCCTTACTTAACCATGCCCAAAATCTCATTGCAGAAATAACCAGAGACTCAAGTAAAACACTTGCGGTTTCTAGCCCTGCTTTTATAAGGCCGTATGTTGTGCCCCATATGTTTTTAAGAGTTTTCAGCCCATTAACTAATGTAACCATAAACCTAATCATTGCTGGATTGTCAAAACTAGACATCATTTTATCTAGTCCAGCAGTTATGCCAGTAAAAACATTGTCAGTTAGATCAATAAGTGTAGGACGCCACTTCTTAAACCAAGTATCAGCAGCTTCAACTTTACCAGAAAGCATATCAAGCATATCGCTCTGCAGTATACCATTCTGAATAAAGCTACCCATCTTCTCCTTCATATCCCCATAGGTAAGTCCCAGCAGTATCATCTTTCCTTCATAGGTTTTGGTAAGTGCTGCTGCTGTTCCCGTGTGCACTCCAAGCATTTTCATAAATTCAGCATACTTCTCTTCTTTCGAAAGTGTTGCATCAAGAATAACACCATACCGACTCAAAGTACCAAAATATCCTACACTCGCTTTCCCAGCTAAATCAAACGAAGTCTTTATATCAATGTTTTTAGCTTTTGCAAAGTCAATCAGCAATGGAGTTAGTTTTCTTATCTCATCAGCAGTTGCTCCATAAGAAGCTAGCAATGCCATGTTAATCATAATTTCTTCATCACCTACCCCCTGTAGTTTTTGTAATACTGCTGCTAGTTTCTCAAGTTCAGATAATGTTGATTTGGTGTAATTACCAAAACTTGCTAGGTTCTGGCCAAGCAGCATTACAGCCTTAGTCTGATCATCCATCATCTTTGTTAGCGAACCCAAAAACTTACCAAACCTTTGAATTGCCCTATAAGCAAACGTTGCAATGATGATTGCCTTCAAAGATATGAATGATCCCATTAATCCACCAATACTACTACGAGTAGACTTAACAGCCATGCCAAACTTAGTACCCATCTTCCGTGCCTTGTTTCCTGTTCGCTCTACCTCCTTACCAAGGTTTCGAGTCTGAGTCACTGCGTGGTTGCGCATCTTTAAAGCCATAGCAAACACGTTCTGAGCCATTATACTACTCCTACCATTCTAGCTGACATTTTAACATAAAATTCTCTAGCATCCAAACTTTCTTTCCTATCAAACATCTCATTAAGAACAACAAGAACATCAAGCAAAAACGGGTCTTGTTGGTCTGACCCACCAGGCCTTGGCAAAACACCAAAAGCTCTTGCTGCAAGAAAGACCCTAAAAATATAAGTATTCTTATGAGTAAAGCCTTCCCAAACTTTACCTGTTTCGTGATCGAACTTCTCACAGAAAGAACAGGTAACTTTAGCTTCTGGTGGTCTCAACATTAAAGAACCATCAGGATTCTTTATCGGACCAACATCATCGTAAATATACTTTTTACAGAGCTCACAGTTTCTAAAAAATTTATTCGGCGCCTCTAGATAAGTCCTTGCGCCTTTAACAAGTTTTTTACTGCGTCCTTAGCTTTCTGGGCACCGTCCATTGTGTCCTCGTTGTCATCCCGAACATTCTTAGCAATAACATCCATAATAGTATAGTCCATGCGTCTGAGTTCTTTG
The DNA here is from genome assembly GCA_964543925.1 of uncultured bacterium. Lineage (GTDB taxonomy): Bacteria > Fidelibacterota > Marinisomatia > SCGC-AAA003-L08 > TS1B11 > JADFNF01. Next base: position 18,164 of record CAZJBG010000004.1, on the reverse strand, counting down.
GTGTTCTTAAAGTCAACTACTGACCCATCAGGCTTCGACAAATCCCACTTTACCAGGTGCTTACTGACCAATGCAAGAGTAACTTCAACAGTTGCTTCCATTGACTTAGTCGCCATTACATCATCAGTAAATTTCGCTGCCTGTATAACGTTCAAAGGTCTGAACGTAAAGTTAAGGGCGGGATACCCTTTCATTGCTGGTATTTCTCTGGTGATAGTATATTCATCATCAAAATACAAGTCTCGGTTAACGACAGGTTCGGTCACTTGCTGTTCCTCATCCTGAGGTTCAGGTGCTTTTGTTTCTTCACACATAATATACTCCAAAAATTAACGGTTATTATTTATACTGCCAACGCTTTCATACACAACGGGTCAGTAGCATCCACTACACCAACAAAATCAATAGTTACCCACTGTGATTCTGGTCCAGCTATCTGCGGAAGATTACCACTCATCTTGGCTACAAAATTAAATGTAACAGTGCTTCCGCCAGAGGTATACGCAAGAGAGAATTTTACTTTTGTAGCAGTAACCATCGCTGCCCAGTAAGCTTTTGTAGTAGTATTATATGGAATTTCAACACTACCATTAAGACCAAAAACACCCTCAGGAATAACTTGTCTATCGACTGAGTTTGCAAAACCTTCAGCGTCGAGATTATTATTCATAGTAAACTCAACACTTCTAACCTCTGCGCCATCTAGATATGAAAACCCAACAGCAGCAAAGACAAGGCTCGAATGCATGTAAGGAATTCCAGTAATCCATGAATACGTTTCAACAGCTACTGCACTATCTCGCGTACCGCTCATAGCGAGGAAAGAAAGCTCACACAACAAGGGCTGATTAGCTACAGAACTGAATTTCGCAGTGTTGACTTTACAACCTACAAGTGTCAGCGTATTCTGATCTGCTTTTGTTACCTCAACTGATGCTGTTGGTAATTCAGCATTATCAGTTATCGGTCTCCAGTCGACTACCTGCACACCAAGAATTAGATCAAGAATGTCGTTCATATGATCAGGTCTTGGTCGGCAGATAACCGAACCACCGCCGTCGTTGTGTGAGACAAACTTCATCTCAGCACGTTTTTGTCTATCGCCAAACAGTTCAGGCCCTTCAAACAAAACTGGCTGGTAGTCCAAGCTTTCGCTTATTAAATCCAGCCATTCATCAGCAACGACCTCTGTGCCAGCGACAGTTTCTTTGCCAAACCCAACAATTGTGGTTAGGCCTAAAGCTGGTTTACTCATCTGAATACTCCTTACTAAAGATTAATTTACATATATTTTACTTCGCATACCACACACTGTATACTACGTTTAATCCACTACTAAAAACTAATACACCATTGCGTAACTCAGCTACTGGTTCTATTGGTTCTGATTCTACTACTGTATTATAGTGGTTAGGAACACTATCAAAAATAACAACACCATTTGCAGGCACATCGCCAAAAGCTTTATCCAGTATTACAGCTCTAATAATAGAACTAAAAGCACTTACCAACTGAAACAGTATTACAGCACTAGGATGTTTAAGCGCAATGCACACCTTAAACCTGTAATGTATTTGTTGGGAATTTCCACTGATATTAGGTTCATCAAGCTCTACGCCTGCTGGTAAGATTATACAAGAAGGAGTCTGAACAACCTCATCCTCATTTAAAAAACCAGTAACAGTTCTGAAAAGTCTACCAGGTGTACCAGCATTAGTATTAATAAGCTTTGCAGTCCTATACTGTAGCTCACCATAATCTCCCTTAACAATAGGGTCAACAAGTACTCCAGTATTTAAAAACGTCCAATCTGTAAATGCTGTAGTCATGTTCCCATATTCTCCGTTTTCTTAACTTCACTTGCTATTATCTTCTTAATCTTCAAACGTAACTCAGTATCAAAGCCAAAGAAAGGTCTTGCAGGTATAGTAATTCTACCTATACCATAAGGTCTACCTTGCTTGTTCATCAGGTTAATCCACAGCCATAACTGCTGCCTAGGTCCAGGTGTATATGAGCCGCCCATTTGTTGGAGTCTAGCATAGGGTACTCCAGCAGTAATAACTAACTCACTACCATAGAAAGTTGCTCTAATCTTTCTTTGAAGTTTTCCAGTAAATAACAGCGGTTTTCTATGTCCTTTCCTAGCCACAGTCAAAGGACTTAACGCTTGCCAACGCACACGGTTAGGGCCGTATCCACCAGTAAACCTATTCCGAATAGTACTCATAATAACTCTGTGCGATCGATTCAAAATATTCTTCACAAGCCTGTTATCCTCCCACGCTTCCATCCAATCACCCAAGTCAAAATTGGATTCCAAAGTAAACGTAACATCTTGCGTATTATATTTATATAGCGTTTTCATTTCCTTAGGGAGTCTCCATACACTATTGACTTTTTAGTGGCAGGAAGCCGATCGTCCCAAATCGGCCTCCTACCGGCAAAAGCAACAGCGACCTCTCGATAATTTCTCATTACGAATAAAATCCTAAACTTTCATTAATACTTATCAAATCCATGCCAACAGCAAATGCTGATTTTCCTTCAAGAAGTATACCGCCAGTAACATCAAGTACCGCAATATTCTCAAGCTCTTTTCTTCGATCGAACGGCTTAATCCAATCTTTGTCTTCATCATGCCTACCACCCCAGCCACACTGACGGCCATACCAATACAGCGCAATAGCATATTGAAATTCAGCCCCCCTGGACCAAGTATCAGCTGCTGCTTTCGTTAGTCCACGCGTCACAAGCACACCTATAATATGATTGTATGCATCAGTCAAGTGCCTCGTAGATATTACTACATCTTCTGCAGGCATATCCATATTATTATCTGCTGCCAATTTCTTTATTGCTGCTTGAAATACTGCAGTGTCAGCATATCCTATAATTGCCATAATACATTCTCCTAATTTGCGTATGCGCCTTTCATTGCATACCTTAATACTTTATCTAAACTACCTGGGGTCGTGATTGTAATAAAAAGCCAATAAGATTCATCAAACGCAATACCAACAGTGTCAGGAATTGTTCCAGAATATATTCCATCACTGGCTGACTCATAAGCCATAGAAATATCTACTCCTCCACTCCCAAGCTTAGTCTCAAAGAACAACTGTTCTACACCACGCATGATGACACTGGAATAAGTATCACTAATAATAATCTTATTAGCATCCCCTCCAGTTATCAGTGTCCATAAACCGTCATGACCAACTCCGCTGCCTTTTCCAGAACCGCAAAGCCTAACATATTGACCAACATCATAAGTAATTCCATGAGCTGTAATCACAAGGCCTGTATCAGCTCCACCAGTTTCTGAGGTAGTAGCTGCAGCATCCAAAGTAGCAAAAACACTTCGCATAATATCACATTTTACAGTAGCATCATTAACATAAACCACTGGGTCAACACTAAGGTCTCGAAGACCCTCAATCTTTATAAGATTATCTGATGAAATATAAATAACATCTGTACTTAAGCCCATAACAATCTCCTATAATTTATGTATCTTCGAACTACTAACTAATTGTGCATCTCTTGAAACGCTACTCACAAGTCGTGTGCCATTTACAGTATTATGAGAAAGTTGCGCATTACTTGTTGGTCCCTCAAAAGTTACCTCATGGTCAGTTTCATCCAAAATTGCCTCATACAGGGCTATTTCAAAAAGTTCCAGAAGCTTTCCAGGCGGGCCACTAACATAAAGCCTAAAAGCATTAGAATAATTACCTGCAATTATCTCATAACTATATTGACCTGGGCCAAGTAAATGAATATTTATTTTGCCAATATCATCAGTAGTAGCAGCGCACAGAAGAATACCACAAATCCCGCTACCCAAAGCACCACTCTTATTAAAATCTAAAAAATAAGTAGCACCTTGCACAAGAGTTAGGCCCGTATAAACACAATAAGCTAAAGCTCCTCCCCAAAACTCCACACGCGAAGACCCCTGTCTAAAGTAGTTAATATCATAAGTCCACGCGTTAAGATTAGTGAACAACTCGTTAAATAACATTCTACCTCTTCGATAACTCATATCTCTACCATAAAGCTCAACTTATCATCAATTGCTTGCAACAGTGCTTCTCGCTTCTGTTGCTCTGGAAGTATCTCATTTTTAATCTTGTTTTTAAGAGCCTGTACTATTACTGCTTTTGTTGTTGGCCAAGCTACTGAAATAGAATAATTCAAATATAGGTTTATCTTGGTAACCTTAAAAGCAAAACTAAGATTCTCAACACTTGCTCCTACACCACCATTAGCATCAGGGTCCCAAAAAGTACCAAAAGCAATTGTGCTCCGATTAATTTCTATCACATATCTCATAGCGAGTTCACGTGCTTCCATGTCAATGACCTGCCAATAAACGACATAGCAAGTCTGTTAATATTATATTCAATACTCCCAAGAATATTAATTTGTTCAATATTGGTTTTATGGTTTTTCTGCATATCCTGTACTTGAGCCATCATTACCTCTAAATGGTCTTGTTCTCGTTCCATTACCCATCAACACCTCCCTTTGTTAGTAGGTTGCAAATCTTATCAAGTTTACCATCCATCTTTTCTTGTCCTTCTTTAATATTCCTAAAATGAACTTCATTAAGCTCTTGCACTTTTTCACAAACAGCAGAGTTAACAAAGGCATCATTCTCACCAACATGCACCTTACCGTTTTGGATATGCCCATTAACCACCTTGTAAATCTCCCCTAAACTTTTTGCAACTCTCCAAATGTGAGCTATAATCAAAGCATAACAACCAATAACACCAGTAAAGCAAATTACAGCAATAGTTAGCGAGTTCTCAATGTTTGCTAATATCATTTTCCTAGCTCCTTAACGTAACGCGCGTGTAGAAAGAAAGGTGCCCCGCGAACGAGGCACCCACCAATTAACCATAACAACAGTGTTCATCACACCTTAGCTTACACTGTTGAGAGCCTCAGGAGCTGTTCCTCATTGAGGTATGCTCCATATCGACCCCAGCCTACAGTTTCGGTTGCGTAGGATGCTGCTTTGAAGTCAGCCCATACCGTCAGGTCCATTCTATTGGCATATTTGTTCTTTATGCCTTTAACACCCATGTACCACTTGTCGGTAGAGGCTGAACCAGCGTTAAGAACTTTCATGCTAAAGGTAGGAATAACGTTATACTCAAGCTTCAGTTCAGCGTTTGATGCTCCAGGAGCCATGTTAACAGCAGCCAAAGCTCTGTTTAACCTAGCTCTCAGCTGAATCGGGCTTAGAATTTGAACTGGCGTACTTGGCGTAACAGCATATCCTGCCGTATCCAGGGCAGTCAACAACTGAGCTGCAGCAGTATTGATAGTGTTGATATCTTTCTCCAACTGATCAGCACCAACAGTATCATAGGCAACATTTTGGCCAGAACCAAGTGCACCAATTAAGGTGTACATTACAACAGCCAAATCGCGATACCATTTTGCACGGAACTCAGCGGCGGTATCTTCTATCATCCACCATTGCTGGTCGTCAAACCAGGCTTGGTCAAATTCAAGACCTCCACCGTACATATCGAAACCAACCCACTGTCGTGCGCCAGTTACACGGTAGATTCTTGCCCTACCACCTTCAGGTCTCTTCCCGAAAGTCAGACCACTCGATACAGTTTGAATGCCGAAGCCGGATTCTCTTGTACCAGTGAAATCTTTCATATCGAAGAAGGCCTGCCAGCCGGAATCGATCATGTCAAGACCAAGGTGCAGCTTTTCAATTATCGTACGAACGTCGTCTGGAAACTGGCTTGTAGCCGTGAAGTTCGTAATGCCCGCAGCGATCAATTGGTCCATCGCCTCTCTAGGCTGATGCATAAAAGCTGTAAGGGCACCATAAAAATTCTGGCGACCTTTCTTGGTACTAAGATCAATCAGGCTGTAATCTGAAAAAACTTGATTGTTCATTATAATACTCCAACTAATTTTCAATTTCAAATCTTATTTTATCATCAATAGTTAGCTCTTACTTTTAGTTACTGCCAGGAATGTATGTTAGAACACAACTCCCAACAAACGAACTGCTCGACTGGTCTGTACTTGAAGAGATAGTAACATTACCATCATCATCACATACAAACGGACCTGCTGCAAGATCAGCACCACGGTGGGTAGCTGCAACATCCATCGCTTCTTGTATTCCAGTAGCGTTTGCGTTACCAGCTTTCAAGAGGGAATCAACATCTTTAGTTGTTCCATCTAAGTCCACATCTGTACCGATAGTCACAACACACACACTGCCCGCTGCTGTTCCTACGATTAGAGCTACATTAAGGATAATGTCGCCAGTTTTCATAGCAAACAAAGTATTCTCGATAGTATCAAGCAAAGCTTCCAATTGAGTAGTCGCAATAATCTTTGTCGCAACACTCCCAACTGTTATTCCGCCAGATGCTTGTGCAATTCCGCCAAGACGTCCATCGAAGTGCATTTGTACTGTTGTCACGTCGTTTGCAGAAGCTTCGACAGCATAACCACAGAAGATGTTGCCAGTAGCGACCAATGTCACTCTTGTATTTGCTACATCATAGAACAGTCTATTACCAGCAGCAATTACATCTGTACCTAAACAGGTAATCTTAACATCCTCATGGACAAACAAGCAAGCGCACCTGTCAGGTGAGGCAATGGAGCCAGCAGCAATTTCTGCGGCTCTAAGGGTTGCGCCCTTAGCTTTTTCCACTGCAATTGCAAGCAGACTCTCACCAATTTGAATCACGTCTCCAGAAACAATTGACTGACTAGCAGTCAGGTCTGTGAAGGTGAATTGGAAGCCTCTTTCAATGCTTGCACTAAGTATTGCATTCGCGACCATAATCATATCTCCAAAATAATTCTTTAATTACCAAACATACTTACAAATATTTTAATAACCTACGGAAATAGGTTAATAATCTCATGCATTAGCTGTCGCTTTAGCCTTTGCCTCTTCATGTCCAGGAATAAGCGGATTAGTCTCTTTGCTGGTAAACTCCTTACCAATCTTTTGACCGTCAACTCTGTCCGCATTCTTGTTGTCTGCCTCATTAGCTTCTTTACCTTCAGTGTTTTCGCTTTCATCTTTGCTTCCGGACGGTTTGATCGTAACGCCAGAAGTCTTCATCACCTCCAGTTGCTTAGTAACAGCAGCATCAACAACTTTCTGCTTGTCGTCTTTACCAGCAACGTCAACCTTCATCGTATCAACAAGATACTTGACAGTAGCTTTGTCTGTATCCTTCAAAACTTCAGACTTGTTGATCAGTGTAGAAATTTCACTGTTCGCTTCTGCATCAAGGAACGGCTGTAGTTTGGCCTCAACCTCCTTAACGGCTTTTTCCTTATCAGCCACTGCGTTCTTGATCTCATTCTCAAGAGCGTCACTAACTGACTTTTGTTCAAGAATAGTCTTCACGCTGAACAGGTCTGTCGGGACCATTTTATGCTGTTCAACAAACTTTCTTACGTCTTCTGTTGTGATGTCACCTTCTGCCATCAGAACTCCTTTCACTTTTGCCTTATCCTCTTCAGCCATAGCATTAACGACCGCGAGGATATTAGAATTATCAAAGCCGGTAGGGGTCGTATCAGCATTACACAATGCTACACCAGCTAGCTTTCTTACTTCCTGGACAATAAACCGTAAAGCACCTTCGTTTGCTTGGAACAAGCACTCTGCTTCAAGACTGCAAGCATTCAATTCACCAGTCTTTATTTTCTTCTTAGTACTGAAGTTAGTAATATATGCTACACCTAATGCATGTGTAACACCATCAATAACTTTCTTAGTGGCAGAAACAATATTTCCAACAATTAACCTACCACTCTTACCAGGTTCATGTGCTTCATATATTGGGATGTGATCTTCGCCCCTCATTAGCGTTACGAGAGCCTTAACAGCCTTAAGCGGCCATAACTGCTTAAACCACTCTTTTAGCTTTTTGCCAGAAGCTAATGACTCGAACAGCTTACCCTTACTCTCTCCTTCATAGCCAACAGTCATCATTACAAACATAGGAGAAGTGTCCTGCTGCTTAATCTCAGCAAGTCTCTCATCTGGAACAAGTGATAAAACCTCATTATCACTCATTAGTGTTATTCCACCACAAACTTGTACCATTTTGTTTTTCATACGCTGCATTTTAGCAAAAGATTAAAACTAGTATACTATATTTCATCGAGTACTATTAAAACTTATTCCTCCTCAGCAGCATTGTCATTAGGGGTTTCTTCGCTGTTTTCCTCTTCATTATTCTCATTACTATTTTCTTCTGATTTCCTTTCTTCATCTTTAATTTTCTCCAGCTCCTCCTCAGCATCCAAGTCAGGTATCTTGTTTAGCAAGGTCACATGGCTAATAGCTTTCTTTTCAAAGAGTGGCAGATAAATATCCTTAATAACCCTCCACTGCCTATCAGTCAGCGGTATAAGTCTAGGCAACACAACGTTAGTTGGAAGCTGCCCCTGCAAATGAGCATTCCTCATAATAATAGCTTTTCTGAACAATCCCACATAAAAGCCTGTCCAACTCGTTATTTCTGAGTGAAGAACTACCTCAGTCGGCTCTCCCATACTATCCGCAGTAGCTCTGTTACTCATTACATTTGCAAAACCTAGGAAGTGTATACCTATACCTGTGTGTGCACTGATAATTTTTGCTGCGGTTGTTATTGCAAGCATGAGCAGGTTTGCTTCCGCGCCAGATGGTCCCTTAAGTTGAAAGTTTCCATTTGTAGCAATAGCGGTACCAATCTTCCAACCAAGAGTTGTTATCAAATTATTAATGGCATCAGCTTCATCCTTTGTCTCACACTGGAAATGTGGCGTTGGGTGCGCAAACAAATGGTTAAGCTTTCTCCAATCTAAAAGGTCCTTATAGAGGTTCTCAATAGTTTTCAAAATCGGACCACAAGTTGGGTATCCTTGTATAGTTTCTGCACTAAGCTCATCATTAAAACCAATATACACAAATTTATTATCCGATAAGGTAACACGTTTACCATCAAGAGTTGACACAAAAGTTCTTGGACCCTTAAAAGCATATCTAGTTTCTTGCTTAATAGTATATGTAGCCTGATTCCAAGGATAATATTTCAAAACCACATTCTTCTGCTTTCGGTCCCAGACTAAGCCAAGTGCAACTTGTCCTTGTAACTCCGACTCTTTACACAGCTCTCTTGGTACTTCAGCATCTAACCCATTAATAGCCATAAAGTCACCCAGGAAATTCTTGGAATCCTCCACCTGCTTATCAGATAACTTATTCTTTTTTTTAACAGCCATATCAGTAGTTAGAAACAGTCTATTTGGTACAGAAAAAGCAACCCTGAGGTTTATAAGTCTCTGCAAAACAGGTGCACCAAGATTACCGATTCCCCTATACTTGTTTCGTAGTTCCAAAACTTGAGCGCTCTTTGTACTATAAGGATTATCCCTATTCCTACCAGACATATCATACTCCTGCAAATCCTCAAGTTGCGATAACATTATACCAACAGTTTTGTTTAGCAAGTTGTTCTGCACAGTAATAGCCTCAATCACTTCTTCCGCTCTTTTTGTAGCTTTCGTTTTGAATTCCATTAGTAATCTCCTATAACATCTGGAAGGGTTATTAAACCATAAGAATACCTACAAATAAGTGGATAATAACAAAGAGTCATTGAATCCCCTTTATCTGGGCTTCTCTTCATACGCTTTCTAAATTCTGGCTTTGGTTCTAACATTATTCTACCATGCGAAGATGTTCTATATTTTCTTGAACAAAGGTCTGATTTAAGTTGTTCACATTTCTTCCCTATAAAATATTCTTCGTATTGATCGCTTGCAGGGTTTAACATATTTCTTACATTCCACCATGCTTCAGTTCCTTTATTCTCAAACTCATTTTCATTTACTGCCGTTTCGCTAGCAACAAATCTTCTTATTTTCGGGAAATCTTCTTTAAGCACCGAATAAACCACAGCTCCAGCGCCAATGCCATCTATTGTAACATTCTCTTCGATCAATGAATACTTCTTTATTAACTGTTTGGTTAAGCCGATAACGGCAGAAGGCTCTACGTTGCTCCTGGACACAGTTTCAACACGACTTCTTTTTTTTCCTATGAACCACTCAGCTTTGTCCTCACCATATTCCGGAACATCAACACCCATATATAGAGGTCCTTCATCATGACTCTTAGTTTTCTTCATTTCCTCAGCTTGTTCAAACCAGATAATGCTTATAATAATATCAGAAGCAATTCTTGGAAATTGACCTAAAACACGAGACTGCCAAAACGCAGAATCTTCTCCCCAAAGCTTTCTCATCTTGTCAACCCACTTTAAAGTAACAGCTCCAGGAATAAGGTCTTCACCAGAGATTACATTAGGATGGTCCAAACAAGATAATGTAGCTGTCTTTGTATGTCCATCAGAAAACGAGTCAAAGAAAGGACCAACAGGCACAATAGGATTACCAATCTGAAATAACACTTTTCTAATTCCACCACTAACTAATCCTAACAATGCTGCAAACAATTCTGGGTCATAACCATTTGATTCATCTACAATAATCATAATGTTCGGGTTGTGGAAACCTTGCATTTGCTGAACATCATTAGTTGAAAAACCAAGCATATAATCAATAGGACCTAAATCTAATTTCATAGTTAGAGGTTTGCCTGGTAAGTAAATCTTAGACTTCATTTTTCTATACCTTATCTCACGCCAAAGTACTTCCTTAACCTGGCGTTCAGTAGGTGCAGTAGTCAAAACAATAGATGGCGTGTAAGAATATTTAAACCATAATGCCAATGCGGCTGCTAAAGCCGACTTCCCTGCCCCATGACCGGACTTGCAAGATACATCATCATTTTCACCTAACAATCCAGCTACGCCTTTTTGGCCATCTGTCAAATCCATCCCCAGCACTTCATCAATGAATCCCGCTGGCTCCCCCTGGTAATCTTCGAACGGGCTTTTCTTGGTCTGGCTGTGGAGTTGTTCCGAGAGGAGACGGCCAAATAATGTTGTCGAACTCTTTCGCAATTTTCTTCAAATCTTCCTGATCAGTTACATACTTAGAAACAATTCTAGCCAAATGACCGACTATGATAGTAACCTTACCAATATCAATCAATTGACCAAGTTTAATCTCTGCTTTTGTACAGCTATCCGTTAGCTGTCTTATCTCACCTACAACTGTGGCAATATTCTTCAAAGAAGAAGTATCTAGAAATTTTGTATTCTTCCTAACAATCTGAGCAAGTAAGGTTCTTAGCAAAGCTAACTCTTCCTGTATACCCACCATTTCTACATTATCACCTTGCAAACACTTCTTATAAATTGATTTCATCTTCTTATCTTGTATAAATGGTGAGTATATTCTTGTTTTTCCTGACTTAATTCTTTGTAAAGTTCCTCCATGTATATGACAAGTTAGTTCTCCAGGAATAGCGAAGTTCTTACAACGCAGTCCTGTTGACCCTACCATTGACGTACATCGTGGGCAGCCATCTTCATTATGTAGTACACCCTCACTATCATAATAACCACCAGCACTGATTGCTTTTTTCTCATCATCGTTTAGCCAGCCATCTTCGCGCTTTACAATTGCAGTCTTCTTTTTGCGTTTTCGCTTTATTTTCTTCTTTACTACTCTTTTCTTAGCCATCTACGGTAGTATCTCCTGTACCATAACTAACCTGATTTAACATAAAATCTTTTACCGTTGAGAGACACAGCGGAATTAGATATTTCAAATTTTTCATCACTGTTTTAGGCAGTTCATCAAGGAAAAATCCTCTTAACTCTTCCTCTTCTAACTGCCTGTATGATATGCTTGAACCTTCTACAACAGAAGCAAAAACAAAAACAGTACCACCTGGGTGGATAAAAGTACCTCGCTGTTCCCACACATAATGCATACCAACTTCTTCAAGGGTCTCTCTTTTCATCGCTTCCATAGGTGTTTCTTTTTCTTCAACTTTTCCACCAATACCGTTCCATCGGTCTTTCATCCATTTTGGCTTATTCTTCTTAACTAATAAAACCTTATCACAATTGCTAGTAAAGAGAAAACCTAATACATAATGTTTCATCGCTATTCCTTTCCTTCATTAATTAATTCTAACATTCTCGTGTTAGGGGACTTACCACTGATTGTTGCATTCATACCCTTCTCTAGCTTCTGAAGATATAAAAACATTCTTCTCGCTTGTCTAGCTACACGATAGACATAGTAGAGAGAAGTGCTTGTAAATTGATTAGATTGTGCGGGTATCGCTTTCATTATCCCAAGTCGAATAGCATCATCACAGGTTTTAAGCCTGCCTATAGCACCAATTGTAACTCGGTACAAATAAAACTTAGGGTCAACTAGAAACTTACCATCCCACGGTACATCATGTATATACCTCGCGCTATAACCATCCAAGATTCTAATAACATCCTTGCCAATATAATCTTTTACACTGTCGACAAGGTAATCAAACTCATCCTGAGGGGCTACTGGTATTAGAGTTATCTTGAGTACCTTTTGTGTCATTTTTTACTACCTCAAGTGCCTCTTTATAATTCAACTTGTTAGTCTCATTTGTATACATAAAATCTGGTTTATCGTGTGTTTTCCTGATAAATGCAAGAGCACAAACAGGACACACTCTACTAGCTTCAATAACATCACCTACCAACGGGTTAAGCAAATGGGTAGGGAAAGGCATACTGCAAACCTCACAACACTTACCATTACTAATAACCATACGTTTTCTCCTAAAACTCGTCAAACAATACTGGGACTTTTCCGCGAATATCCTTAAGAAGCATATTAGCTATTTCCTGCATCTGTGAGTGCGGTGCTCCTGCGCCGTAGAATATTCCATTTACTTTTTTCTCTACTGGTATACTCTTTGGTGTGCACCTTAAACTGAAGAAATGCCTCCACTCTCTTAAGTTCGCTGTCATTATTATTTCAGTTTTAAGAGAGTTGGGCAAGACTGAGCGTGCTTGTTGTGGTGTCCAGCCATCATCTAAAAGTTGTATATATTCTTGCTCAGCTACCTGTATAGCAAATAACCAACGACATTCTGGTGTATGTATGCTTTGTCTTACTTGATCTTCTGTACAAGTATGTGCATTTTCTGCTGGCATATGCTTTGTCCAAGGTGGGATTATAAATGTAACACCGCTTTTGTAATTGCAGAATCTTGTACTTTCTTGGCCGTAACTGAAAAGACGATGTCGAACTATCTCATGCGTTACGCCTCTGTCGCATGTAACTCGATAAGAAGCTGATGCGTGTTCTATCATAGCATGATGTCCTCGGTCAAGGAGTTTCTGAACAAACTTTGCTGCGCTTCCCACATGAATGTTTCCTTCACTCTTATAACAAGTACGACCTGCTTCTTCAATTGTTATAAGCGGGTCTGGTGTCAACCACAAGAATTCAATACTCGGTTTTACTAGTTTCATAAAAATCTCCTTAATAATTGAGCAGCTGGAGCGCTTGGATAACAAATCCGTTGTAACTCCAGCCCACTCATCTGCCTATGGCACAACGTTTCCACCGACACACTATTCTTCTACTTCGTCCTCTTTTTCCTCTTCTTCCGACTCAGATTCCTCTTCGTCGATATAATATACAGCATCCTCAGGATTCATGTACGGCTCTTTGACCAGAATGTCATTCTTTTTCTGCCACTTTCTCATAGCTTGTGCATGTGCTCTTACCTGGGCTACCAGTACCGTATCGTGACCCGCAACACGGGCAACACGATTAGAGTACTCCTCAAGAACGCCTGGGGCATTTTTATCAATAGCACGCAGCAAAAAGACAGGCTCGTCACTCCTTATAAGGTTATCATTATCCTGAATACGATCGTTATAATCTTCCCTTTCATGTAACATTTTGTACTCCTTTTATTTGTCGTTATTGCTCTCAATTAAAAGCCAGGGGGCCAAGACAAAATCTTCGGCCCACACTAGCCTCGGAGGAGGGTGATGAAAAGCTTTCTACATTTTAGGTAGCATTCCCATTACCAGCCTTTAACTCTGTAATAACACCGTCCTTGCGCCTGTTATCATATCCTTTGCCGACACCATACCCAACTGAACCAAGGGTAAGAAGTGCAGCTATGACACCTGGAGCTGTTATACCTCCAGTGGCTACTGTGGTGGCAAGAGCACCACTTACTTTTATAAACTTTGCTGCCCGAAGGTCTTTCTCATTTAAGCTTGCATAGCCGGTTTCGATTTGTTTGTGCAAAGTTTCAAGTCGGAGATTGTACGTAACTAAAGCGGCTTCAATCTGTGACCGCTCAGCTGCCATTTCTCCTTCGACAAAGATAACCTCCCTGTCGAACGCGTCTCTCGACAACACCTCTCCCGGACTCATTAGTGACGGGGTTGTACTTGTACACCCGATCGTCACAAAAAAAATAACCAGGACAGCAATCAACGGCCCAATCACTGAACCGCGATTATGGTCGATTGACTTTAAAAACCCAGTTAACCAATTCACAAATACTCCTTCCTTGCCCTAATAAAAAGACAAGCAGGGTGACTACCACATAGCAGCCAACCCACTCACCGCATCGAACCTGTAGGGCTATTTTGCAGCTTCGACTGTCAATTTAATCTCGCCAGGTTTTCCTAGCTTTTCGAATGCAGTATTTTGCAGATAGAAAGAACTACCCACATCTTCAGCATCCTTGCCTTCCGTCCCAAAACGTACGCAGGACTTGCAGGTCTTGTTCTTCTTCATTGTTACTGTTAGCTTCTTTGGATCCGCCATCAAACTACCCTTTCAAAAAGAGGCCTCAATTACTAGCGAACGTAGGGTCGCCTTCCCTTTTCGTAGACTATCACACTTCCAGCATGTAGCCTATTATACCTTCTGAGTCTGCGGTTCTTTAGTCTTATCGGTGTGCTAAAATATCCTCTTCGTACACGCCATCCACAGTCTCTTCTGTACCTTCTGTTTGATCGTCTGTCCCTGTATCTTCTATACCTCCTGTACGCGTAACTATTAAATCCGCGTCTACGCACGTTCAAGCAGCCTCTTGAGCTGCGTATACTACCTCTAATAAGTTGTCCATTTCTGTAAGTAGGCGTTGCTCCTTCAGCAGTTGAGCAAAGCAAGAAGATACAGAAAACCAAAAGTATTATAGTTACAACCAGCCTAAAAATTTTTCCTGCATACCACATAATTTTCTCCTTTCATTAAATAGTAAAGAGCATAGAGCATCGTCAGCATAAAACCTTATTCACATGTCTGGTCAACAAATTACACATATCGGAAAACCGTAAAGAGCGCGCCTGACTTCAGTCTCAGGCTAACCTGTTATAGAAATTCTCAACAAAAAACGAATCCACGGACGAGTCTATGCCCTTTACTAAGTAATAAAAGAAGGGACAGCAAACTTACTCCTAAGAGGTTCACTGCCCTTCCGGAGGGGAGAAAAATCTTTCGCAACTTAATTCTTATTCTTAAACCGACCAGAAGGCCTCGATACCTTCACACATAACTCATTCACAAGACCGAAGTCTCAGAGCCCTAGCAATTCTTGGTCATGCTCCCAGGGCATCAGCGTCTCAATTCCGCCACAGTCGGATAAGACCTAAATTATTAACTTGTCAAATAGCCCTACATACCATTTATATACGCATTATATCATAGGCTGCTCACCACGTAAACTATAAAATAAAATTGAGGTGAACATTTATTCTATAGTAAAAGACAAGCCTGCTATAGGAGCTTTCGATAAGCTCTGTAGTATAAGATCAGCATTGTCTATCCACAACTGCTTAACACCCTTCTCAAAGTAAGCTCCTTTCCTGAACTCATCTACAGAAAGAGGCATTGGTATTGGTTTCCCCATTTTCTTTGCTAAATGAAAAACTCTTATAGCTTCTCTAATACTACAACACACCATATACCCACCCTGTTCATGACAAAGCTCTATTAATTTAGAGGTCTTACCACAAGCGTGTCCACCTGAAATAGCTATACTTCTCATAAACAATCTCCTTTATTCCTGGAAAACCTTAAAAAGAATTATCACAAAAACCACAATACCACAGAAAGCATACGCTGCAGCAGGCGTATCTATTAGCCACCTTACATTCTCAATCATATTCTCTAGTGTAAACATATTAACAATCCAACATTATATGAACACATCCAGGTCTTCTCTGATCTTCACACTTCACTCGCTCATCAGTACCATCCAATGCAGGATCTCCTTGCTTCCTTATAGACCACCCTGCATCTAGGCCAGAAGGACTAGCACTATTAGCAAAGTCTACAACCTGACCATCCGTCCAATTCTTTGGTACACATACCTGCACATCTAGTGCACCTCTTCTTGTTATTGTTGCTTACCTACCCATAAGATTATTCCTTTCAATCTTTTATGTAGTAATTCTTGAATATCCTACCTAACTTCTTATCCCCTTTCGTATACTCACTTATATTCATAACACCAACAAAACCACTAACATGCGGCCTCTCAGGAAGGTAAGTTCTTTGGTGACCTACAACATCGTGCTCCCGCTGTATAGTTTCCTTACAAATATTCTTTATAATAGATGGCTCATAAACAATACGACCCCGCTTCGTTTTTACAGTTAGAATGTAATATGTATCACCAAGAGCCTTTCCCTTCTTTCCTTTCTTCTTGTTCTCAACCATGCGTTTTTCGACATCAACACCCTTATTAGATAGATAGTTTAATAAAGATGCTATCATTATACTAAAGCTTTGGTAAGCATCCTCCTTATTATCAAAAGCATCATGAGCTTGTGCTGTCATTGAAACCAGATATCCACGCAGATCAAGTGTGAACTGTACCAAAGATAAGCAAGTAAGTACGTTATCAAGAAAACCAAAGAAGAGACAACTCATTATGTGTGTATTATCAACCTTATCAGTTTGGCATAAAAGACCACAAGGTGCTTCATCCATAGTAAATTCCGCCCAGAAACGCTTAGAAAGAATATAGAATCGATACCCCTCAGGATTACCAAGCTTTTCTAAATTACTATGTATAAAATTACCAAGCCCAGTAAAGTCAAACTTTTTTGCACTGGCTATCTTCATGATCAATTGATTTCGTACCACACTATCTGAGTAGTTCTGCACTTCTTTCACCTTAGCTTGCCTAACCAACGATACATCAAAATTACCACCAAATATCGTCCTTAGCATTCTACAGTATTCTTCCTTCATCCTTTTTCTCCTGTAGGACATTCCTTTCGATAAACTTTCTCATACCTCTCTCTGAGTGCCTTTGTTTTCGCATCAATTGCGTTTTGTATTAAGAACCACTTACCCATCTGTAACCTTTCCGCTAACTTAAGTACTATCTTAGGTGATGGTACTAATCCTTCTTCCTCTATCATATATAAGTAACTATAAGACATCCCTACGGTTTTAGCAAACTGTCGCAAAGAAGGACCCATAGCCAGTCGCCGTGCTCTAACTTTCTCACCAAAAGTCATAACTTACCCCTTAAAATGAAACCTTAATCCTACCTGTACCATTCTTTTATTATGCATAATAGGAATCACACCTATTAGATTTAGCGTTTGTTCTACCTTTAGGACAATCTCATCCTGTTCTTCTTCCTCTAGATGATCAGTCGATTGTATAATTATGTTAGATTTCACGGTCCTTCTCATAGGTTTCTCCTTTAAGAACATTTGACCTACCACATCTTGGGCAGGTATCCAATTTAACTAGTTTCTCTATAATCCATAGCAAAAAACAATCCGCACAATACCTACTATAGAATATCCGCGTCCATAGTATAACAAACTCCTTATTCATTTATGTTTTCTCAATAGTTTTTTAAGACTAATAATAACATCGCTAAGTCTTACCATTTCTTTGGCTTGGTGTCTGACTGTCTTTTCAAGTTCCTTCTTTTCTTTGATAATTTTTTGTATTACATCATCAAAAGCACTCATAGCTCTTTCTCCTCACAACATAGGCCTATCTTCAAAACCACTATATTTCTTATGTCCACATTTAGGGCACCACTGATAACCTTCATAATCTGTCTCCCCTTCTTTTTGATGCCACATGACCCACTCACGCGATCGATTCTTACAGCCCCAACAAAACTCACCAAAGATAATATCAAGAAACAATTGCCCAAAAAAGAGTACTGCACACAACCC
>CAZJBG010000003.1:0-45813 GCA_964543925.1 uncultured bacterium | reverse complement strand
GATGCAGGCCATGCCAGGCATTCCCAAGGCGATACCTTCAGCGAGCCTCTTACTGACTCTTGACAAGCAGCGGCCAGACCACCGAAGATACACTTCTTTCGTTGTCGATATCCAAAGAGAAGCCGAACAGCTTGGCGTCTCTCAGCGGTTGATATGGCTTGGTATCCTGAATCCGGACGAGGTCGCGTATGCATTGCGAGAAAGCGATCTGACCGTTTATCCTTCGTTGGCTGAGTCGTTTGGTCTGGGCCTGGCGGAATCAATGGCGGCCGGATGTCCCGTGGCGGCGGCAAATCTCTCCTATGCTCACGAAGTGTGCGGCGAGGCGGCAATCTATTTTGACCCCAGGGACTCCGCTGACCTAGCGGACACGGTGTTGTCTGTATTGCGCGAGAAAGCCACCTTAGAGCGGCTCCGGTCCGCAGGAACCGAACGTAAGGAGCGGTTTGCATATGAAAGTATCGCGGGGGAAATGGCTCTCGTGTTTGAGATGGCTGCGGCATTACATCGCCACGATGAGATCATAACATGAAAAGGGTAAAGGAAGAAATTCGCGGATTTGACAGCCCTACAGAATTGCCACAAGACGAGACCCGTCACCGACAGTGGCAAGAGCAAAACCGCGCTTGGTGGAATGAGCACCCAATGCGCTACGACTGGAAGGAATCAGTTGGTTTCGAAGAATTCAGCACGGAGTTTTTTCAGGAGATAGATCGGCGGTTCTTTTCGGTCGTCCGTGGTTTCATGCCATGGAAAAAGATTCCCTTTGATCCCCTTATCGATTTTGAATCCCTGGCCAAGCATGACGTGCTCGAAATCGGAGTCGGCAACGGCAGCCATGCCCAGTTGCTCGCACAACACGCAAAATCCTACACGGGGATCGATATAACCAGCTACGCGGTGAAAAGCACCCGCGAAAGAATGAAATGCTTCGGGCTGAATGAGGCGGCAATCATGGAGATGGACGCCGAAAATATGGCATTTGACGATAACTCCTTCGACTACATCTGGACATGGGGAGTCATCGATCACTCAGCCAATACCGAACGAATTCTCGAGGAAATGGCCCGAGTGCTGCGACCAGGCGGCCGCGCCACAGTCATGGTTTACCATCGCGGCTGGTGGAACTATTACTTTGTCGGAACGGTTTTTCACGGGCTTCTTCGTGGAGGCCTGTTTAGAACCGGATCCCTTCACCAGACCGTACAGGAAATCACCGACGGCGCGTTTTCGCGGTACTACTCGCCTGCCGACTGGCGCAAACAGGCGTCTCCATTTTTTAAGGTTGATACCACGTCGATCTACGGGCAAAAGCCCGACCTGTTTCCCATCCCCGGAAGCAAATTCAAGACGGCACTTATGGGAGCAGTGCCCGACGCCATATCCCGTTTCTTGACGAACAGATGTCATATGGGCGGCTTTCTTGTCTCCACATTGCAAAGCGGCAAAAATGTGTAATTTTGCGGAAGGGGAGCCATAACATTCGATGAAAGAATATTACGAGAAATACTGGACCCGGGACAGTGATGTGTCTGACCATGATGTTACGACCCCGGAGCGGAAACGCCGTCTGCTGCAAACGCTCAATAAGTACTGCGAGCCTGGCGAGACGGTTTTGGATTTGGGTTGCGGAGGGGGAGGGAAGTTCACCGCCTGGGCCGCCGAGGCGGGCTTCGACGCGACTGGCATGGATATATCAAAGAAGGCCGTGGACATGGCCCGACGTGGTTTTCCCGGTGGGGATTTCAGAATGTTGAACTCGGATGGTTCCATTCCGGCAGAAGATCAAACCTTTGGAGCCGTTTGGTGTTCCGAGGTCATTGAACATATTTTGGAAGTGGACAATTTTTTAAAGGAAATCAGGCGGGTGATGAAACCGGGCGGAATCTTGATCCTCACGACGCCCTATCATGGGTTCATTAAGAACCTCTTTATCGTTCTTTTTAAGTTCCACAGACATTTCAATGTGTCTGGCAGCCATATACGCTTCTTTGATAAGGCTAGCTTGGCTGGCTGCCTTAAGCGAACGGGATTTACCCCATTGTCCTATGGAGGAATCGGGCGCATTTGGGGGTTGTATCGTACCTGGTTTGTGGTGGTGAGCAGGGACGAATAAAATGAGACGATCAACTTTAGAATGAACAAATCACCTATGACGATTCTCATAAGCCAACGGCTTGAGGCTTTCGGCGTCATATACTGCCCGGTCCTGGAAGGGGTGCTACGCGTTACCAATAAGGTGAATTATGACCTGTACGCAAACATGTGCTTTCGCAAAGGACGCCCTGCTTTGAGTGATCCTGGCGGAATAGGGAAACAGTCCTGATTATGCTCTCACGGCAGGCAAAGGCCTTATATTATGTACTGATGGGGGTGCCCATGCGCTTGAACGGCGCTTTCTATCGCGCTTTTCGCCCACCGCGCAAGGATCTCGTAAAGGCGCATCTTGGCCCCGGACAGCACAAATACATCGACGGCTGGATCAATGTGGATGCCAACTGCTTCACAGCAAAATGTGATATTTGGGCCGATCTGCGCAACAAGTTGCCGTTTCCCGACCAATCGGTCGATGTTTTTTATTCCTGCAACATGATCGAGCATCTCCCCGACAGTCTGCTTCCATTTCATTTCGCGGAAATGTATCGTTGTCTGAAACCCGGCGGCCGTATTCGCATCGCCGGCCCAAGCGGAGACAGCGCCATCCAGAAGTTTATCGAAGGTGATAATGAGTGGTTTGGCGACTGGCCGGACAAGCGTCGTAGTATTGGCGGGCGCTTCGCCAATTTTCTACTTTGCCGGAACGAACATACCAGTATCTTAACCTTTTCTTACCTTCAGGAGCTGGCCAAAGATGCCGGGTTTGTCAATATCGCGCAGTGCCGGCCGAAGTTTGAAACAAAACATCCCGATTGGATCGACTCGCGCGTATTGGGGACAGAGGAAGAAAAACCTTCGCGAGAATTTCCGGATACCTTGGTTATCGAGTGCGAAAAGCCAACATCAAACTGAACCGTATTCAGTTCGATGAAATTAAAAAATGAAACCCCTGCCCATAACAGTCATCATGCTGACAATGAACGAGGAGTTTCACCTCCCGGGAGCGATTGAGAATGTCCGGGATTGGGCGGAGGATATCTTCATTGTCGACAGTTGCAGCACCGACCGAACCGTGGATATCGCGGTGGAAAACGGGGTAGGAATCGTTCAACGGCCGTTCACCAATTTTGGTGATCAGTGGAATTTCGCGCTGAGAAATCTGCCGCTCAACACACCATGGACTTTCAAGCTTGATCCGGATGAGCGGCTGTCGCCGGAACTTAAGGACGAGATACGGCTCCTGCTGACAGCAGACCCGGACCATCACGGATATTGGGTGGACCGTCGGCTCTGGTTCATGGGGCAGCCTCTGCACGTTGTGGCCCCGGTACTGCGTTTATGGAGGACCGGTAAGTGCCGTTTCTCAGACGTTATCGTCAATGAACATCCTCTGATAGATGGGTCTGTTGGAAATCTGAAAGGGATTCTCGAGCATTATGACAGTCCGGATATGAAGCATTGGTACGACAAGCAAGATCGCTATTCGACCATGGAGGCGATCATGATGGTCAAAGGCTCGGCGCTGGCGGCGACGCCTAGATTCTTCGGCTCAACACTTGAGCGGCGAATGTTTTTCAAGAAGATGTTTTTCAAGGTACCCTTCCGCTACCAAATTCAATGGTTGCACGAAGTCTTTGGCCGCGGCGCATGGCGCGACGGGCGCATCGGCCTGACGTGGGCGCGTCTGCGTGTTGAAGTGCGCAGAATGCGGGAGCTGAAAGCGAAAGAAATGCGTCTAACCGGAGTGATTCCGCAGGTGCCGAAAGTGCCGGCAGGAGACTTTGACCCGCGAGTATTGAATTCCCCTTTGCAGAAACAACTTGCCGCAAAGATTCATCAACCGGCCTCGGAAAACAGGAATTCAGGGGAATGAAACAACTGTTTCAACATCTCAGAACCGGCGAAATAGAAATCGCCGAATTGCCCTGCCCCCAGGTGGGTAAGGGTCAAATCCTCATTCGGACCCGTAGGAGCCTGATCTCTCTCGGCACAGAGCGTATGCTGGTAGAGTTTGGCCGTGCCAACCTGTTAGGCAAGGCCCGTCAGCAGCCGGAAAAGGTCCATCAGGTGCTGGAAAAGATCAAAACCGACGGCCTGTTTCCCACGCTGGAAGCCGTAAAGAGCAAGCTGGACCAACCCCTCCCGCTGGGTTACTGCAACGTAGGTGAGGTGTTGGAAGTAGGCGTCGGCGTGGAGGGTTTCCAGGTAGGTGATCGTGTAGTATCTAATGGTCACCACGCTGAGGTGGTACTGGTGCCGGCAAATCTCTGCGCCAAAGTGCCGGAGGGCGTGTCCGATGATGAAGCGGCCTTCACCGTGCTGGCTGCCGTTGCCTTGCAAGGAATACGGCTGGCTCAACCCACACTCGGTGAAGCATTTGTGGTCACCGGGTTGGGTCTGGTAGGACTGCTGGCGGTTCAGTTGCTCAGGGCCCAGGGCTACCGGGTGCTGGGGTTGGACTTTGATGCTGCCAGGGTGGAGCTGGCCAAGGCATATGGCGCTGACACTGTCGACTTGTCCAGGGGAGAGGATCCCCTGGCCGCGGCCCAGGCATTCTCCCGTGGCCGTGGTGTGGATGGGGTTATCATAGCGGCATCCACCGATAGTAATGAGCCCATCCACCAGGCCGCCCGGATGTGTCGCAAAAAGGGGCGCATTGTCCTGGTAGGGGTGGCAGGCATGCAGCTCCAACGGGCCGACTTTTATGAAAAGGAACTTTCGTTCCAGGTATCATGCTCCTATGGGCCGGGCCGATACGATCCGGACTACGAGGAGGGTGGCCACGATTATCCCATCGGCTACGTGCGCTGGACCGAGCAGCGCAATTTTGAAGCGGTGCTGGATATGCTGGCCGGGAATCGCCTGGAAACCGGGTCCTTGATCTCCCACCGCTTCCCCCTCGGAGAGGCTGCCAGAGCATACGACCTCATCGGCGGCAGCGAACCGGTATTGGGTATCCTGCTGACATACGATGAAGCGGCCAAGGCAACGTTCGACAGGACCATCGAATTGATCCCAGAGGCGATGCCGGCGGCAGCCACACCCACCAAACCGGTTCTGGGAATGATCGGTGCTGGTAACTATGCTACCCGGACCCTGATCCCTGCCTTCAAAAAGGCCAGGGTACGACTGAAGACTGTGGCTTCCAGCGGCGGCGCTTCCGGGGCGTATGCAGGACGCAAATTCGGGTTTGAGGCCGCCACTACCGACACGGAAAGCCTGCTGGACGACCCCGATATCAATGCCGTTGTCATTGCTACCCGCCATGACAGCCACGCCCGATTTGTTTGCCAGGCCCTCCAGGCAGGAAAACACGTTTTTGTGGAAAAGCCTCTTGCCATAACCAGGGACGAACTCCGTGAGATCGAATCCACCTATGACCGCATGCAATCCAGGGGGCAGGCCCCCTTGCTGATGGTTGGCTTCAACCGCCGGTTCGCTCCGCACCTCCGTAAGAT
Source organism: uncultured bacterium (assembly GCA_964543925.1). Taxonomy (GTDB): domain Bacteria; phylum Fidelibacterota; class Marinisomatia; order SCGC-AAA003-L08; family TS1B11; genus JADFNF01. Next base: position 40,258 of record CAZJBG010000003.1, on the reverse strand, counting down.
GAAGGCGCTGCTCAGTGGTGTTAGTGCACCCAAATCCTTAGTGATGACGGTAAACGCAGGCGAGATCCCTTCCGACGACTGGACTCATGATCCGGCCGTCGGCGGGGGACGCATAATCGGGGAAGGGTGCCACTTCGTCGATCTGCTGCGGTTTCTGGTTGGCGAACCGATCGTTTCGGTCCAGGCCACCATGATGGGAGACGCATCCGGTGTGGCGATAAGGGATGACAAAGTGAGCTTCACCCTGGGATTTGCGGATGGTTCCTTTGGTACGGTCCACTACCTGGCCAACGGGCACAGGTCTTTTCCCAAAGAGCGTCTGGAGGTTTTTTGTGCCGGTCGCATCCTGCAGCTGAACAACTTCCGCCGCCTGCGGGGCTACGGCTGGCCCGGCTTTAAGACCATGAAACTGTGGCGTCAGGATAAGGGAAATGCTTCCTGCGTGGCTGCCTTTGTCCAGGCTCTGCGCCAGAGCCAGGGGGCGCCCATCCAATTCGCGGAGTTGGCTGAGGTGACCCGGGTAACGTTCGAGTTGGCCGAAGCGGTCCAACGTTGAATTTCCTCCGGTTTTTCCGCACTGTCCGTTATCTGCGGCCTGTCCAGATATATGGGCGTCTCTGGTACCGGGTCTATCATCCCAAGCCCAACTCGCGCTCTCCACCCCCTCTGCGCAGGACCGATGGCCCCCTGGTGCCGCCAGCGGTGAAACAAGCGGCCCTGGTCTCGCCTAACCGGTTTAATGCACTGAATGAGGAGCACGACATCAGTTCGCGGCAGTCGTGGAATGACCCTTCGAGGGACAAGTTGTGGCTCTATTATCTTCATTATTTCGATGATTTAAGCGCCGATGGTGCCGATGCTCGCCAACAGTGGCATCGGGCCTTGATTCAGAGATGGATCGAGGAAAATCAACCGGCCAAGGGTACCGGATGGGAGTCATATCCCCTGTCGGTACGTATCGTCAACTGGATCAAGTGGCTCCTGGCTGGCCATAAACCGACACCGGATATGGTCACCAGTCTGGCGGTGCAGGCCCGCTTCCTCTCCAAACGACTGGAATATCATTTGCTTGGGAACCATCTGTTTGCCAATGCGAAGGCGCTGGTGCTCGCCGGTCTGTTCTACGGGGGATCGGAAGCCGCCGCCTGGCTCGAGAAGGGATTGCAGCTGCTCGCCAGAGAGATGCCCGAGCATATCCTGTCCGATGGAGGCCACTTTGAGCTTAGCCCCATGTACCATAGTATTATCCTGGAAGACCTCCTCGATCTTTACAATCTGGTGCATACTTTCGGGAGTGGGGCCCTTCCGCCAAAATATCAGAATTTGCCTGGTGAGTGGACAGCGGCCATCCAGAAAATGAGATACTGGCTCAAAGTCATGTGCCACCCGGATGGGGAGATTGCCTTCTTCAACGATGCCGCCCTGGGGGTTGCCGCCACACCGGCCGAGCTAGAAGCCTATGCCCGCCGCTTGGGGCTGAGCGAAGCGCCTGATCCCCAGGAAGGTATCACCTGCCTGCCTGCCAGCGGCTATATCCGGCTGGCCCGCAATGAGGCGGTGGCCATCCTCGACGTAGGAGAAATCGGTCCCCCATATCTTACCGGCCATGCCCACGCGGACAGCTTGAGCTTCGAACTATCCCTATTCGGCCGAAGGGCAGTGGTGAACTCAGGCACCGGATGTTATGGCCCCAGCCCTGAAAGGCTCCGGCAACGGTCGACGGCAGCCCACACGACCGTCGAAGTCGATGGGGCAGATTCATCCGAGGTCTGGAGCAGTTTCCGGGTGGCACGGCGGGCCCGCCCCGCCAACCTGCGTTATGCCGATGAAGGCCGCCAGGGGCTGGCTGTGAGCTGTGCCCATGATGGGTATGCACGCTTGCCGGGGCGCGTGATCCACCGGCGCACGTGGCGCCTTCAGGCGAACCGTCTGGAAATCGAGGATCGAATCGAGGGGAAAACTATCCAGTCTGTTGCCCGGTTCCATTGGCATCCGGACATCGCCTCAACGACAACGCCGGCGGGACAAGTGAAATCCTTGTCGCTGCAACTGGATCAGCACCGAGTTACATGGTCCACTTCTGGTCCCCGGGGTGGTTTGGAGCCGTCCACCTATCACCCGGCATTGGGGATATCATTACGCAATAGTGTCATGGTTGCCCCCCTGAATCCGGAGGGTACCCTTTTTTCAATCGTGTGGCGCTAGAATGCATCTGTTATTCATTACGGACAATTTCCCGCCTGAAACCAACGCGGCCGCCATACGTACTTTCGAGCATGCACGAGAATGGGTTAAACTGGGCCATACGGTCACCATCGTTACCGGCGTCCCCAACTTTCCAGCCGGCAAAGTCTTCGAGGGCTATCGAAATAAGCTTTTACAACGGGAGGATCTTGAGGGCATTCAGGTGATCAGGGTCTGGACCTACATAACGGCCAATGCCGGTACCATCAGGCGGATGATCGACTTTGCCAGTTTCATGGTGACCGCCACCTTCGCCGGCCTATTTGTAAAAAAGCCTGATGTGGTCATTGCGACAACACCTCAATTCCTGACGTCTGTCACCGGGTGGGTATTGGCCAGGCTTAAGGGCCGCCCTTTCGTGCTTGAGGTGCGCGATTTATGGCCGGAATCGATCGCTGCTGTTGGCGTCATACAGCACAACATGCTCTATAAGGCCCTGGAAGGGGTCGCTCGCTTTATCTACCACCGGGCCGATATTATTATTTCGGTTACCCATTCCTTCAAGCGAATACTCATCGATATGGGGATTCGAGGTGAGAAAATCCATATCATCACCAACGGGGTCCATCCGGATAACATGGTATCGCCTCCGAACGGGGAGGAAATCCGCAGCAAATACGGTATTCCCCATGACGCTTTTCTGGTTGGCTACGTAGGAACTTTCGGCCTGGCTCATAGCCTCGTAACCATTTTGAATGTTGCCCAGCTGACGATGGACGACCCCTCTATTCAATATGCGCTCATGGGCGACGGCGCCAAAAGGGCGCAATTAATCAAGACTTCTCAGTCTGAAGGCTTAACCAATGTTAGATTTATTGAGCGACAATACCACAAAAATGCCATCGAACTGCTGGGGGCCTTGGATATGGCCCTCGTGTTGCTACGGGACAGCCCCCTGTTTGAGACTGTTATTCCATCCAAACTTTTTGAGGCCATGGCCCTGGGTAAGCCCGTAGTTTTGGGTGCCAGAGGAGAAAGTCTGGACATCATTAACGAGCATCAATGCGGGATCGGTATTAGCCCCGAGGACAGCGATGCTTTAAGTACGGCCATCAAAAAATTGCAGGCAGATAGGAACAAGTGCAAAATAATGGGGGCCAACGGCCGAAGAGCTATAAGGGAAAAGTATAACCGGGTCGTCTTAGCCGGGGCCATGATGAAGATTATTCAACAGTTTCGGCCATGAGGCCCTGTGCCCCCCTGGATCCTTTTTAATCAATTCTGAATGGTCCAATAAACATGAAGAGACTTTATGAGCGCCAACGTGACTGAACCCGGTCGAAAAATTGAGGATGATAACAGTATGGGCATCCCCCGAGAGATAGACAGGGGGATATCCTTTTTTGCGATTGTATTGGGTCTGGTGCATCACCGCCAAGTTGTATTGGCAACCATCGGAGTTGTTGTGATTCTCGGGTTACTGAAGGCTTTGCTGAGCCCATCATTATACACCGCCACCGCACTTGTGGTGCGCGAAGTGGAATCAGGGAGCTCTTCCTCCCCGGGTTTAAGCAGTCGTAGCAATTTCAGTAGACTAAGGGTCAACCTGGGAGACAAAACGGGGGGCGTTACACCCGAAACATATCCGGATATTTTAAGGAGCCGTGAAGTTCTATTAGCCGTCGCAAATAGTCCCGCCTTTATCGAAGACCTGGATATAACCATGAAAGTGATAGAATACTATAATCGTCCTCCCGGCCCCTTCAGAAGCTTTCTATTGGGTCTCAAGAGCATCACCATAGGGTTGCCGAAGACGGTTGTAGGAATGTTTAAAAAGCCACCAGGAAATGCTACCGTTACCGAGAACGACGAACGGATACTCTCAGCTGTAGAAAAAGATGAGATTGCGCGATTGCTTGCTGATAATTTATCAGTAGACGTTGACCTTATGTCAGGAGTCATGAGTATCTCATTCTCAACGACGGATCCCCAGATCTCAGCCCAGATCACCCAAAGCTTTATCAACCAACTGAAGATACGCGTACAGGAAATTTATACTGATAATTCAGAGGATAAATTAACCTATTTCCGCAATCGATTAATTGAAGCCCTACAAGAATTAGAGCAAGCAGAGAAAATATTGGCCAAGTTTATTGACAGCAACTGGGATCCAAAAACGGCCAAAATGCAAATTGAGCGTGAGCGATTGCGCAGGCAGGTTACTTTTAAAACCGAGCTTTACAGCGAGCTTCAGGCTCAATTGACCCAAGTTGAGCTTGAACTCAAGCGTAGTCAGCCGGTTATTACCATCCTGCAAGCCCCCTTTCCGCCAGTACTGCCCAGCTCACCGAATCGTAGAAGGATCATGATACTGAGCCTTATTTTAGGGAACCTGGCCGCGATTGTAGCTATCGTTATCAAAATCGTCTTTGAGAGGAAGATGGCCAATGAAGAATCCCGCGCAGAGTGGCTTGAAATTCATCAAATCGTCTTTCAGAGCCGACCCGTGAAGTGGCTAAGCCGATATGGATCGAAAAAATCTGACGCTTAAAACTATCCCAGGGAGTAGAACGCGTCCTGCGGGCCTTCAATGACTTTTGCCAATCGCCCCTTCCCCCCAATAGCGCGACGGAGGTCAGCACTCAGGCAGTATTGATGCCTCCTCACCATCTTGGCGGCCACTGCTCGAAAAATGCGCCATCGGCCTGGTTTAAGATTCGTGGGCCTCGCCCGTTGGCTACGGCCCCAACGGGGAGCGCAAGCTCCTCAGGATGAAAGCGGCAATCCTGATATTAATCAGAGAAAAGGCGCGGCTAATCGCCAAGGGCCGCAATAGGGGTTGGAGGCGGGGTAAAAGGATCGTTACAAAGGTTAGGGAAAGGAACAGGAGGATAATGAGCCCACTCGGTAAGGCTGTTGACAGGCCGGCAAGTATGCAAAATGATAAGGTCATGATATAAATGATCAGGACAACATGAAATTCCGGGAGACCGCGGCGAAGCAGCACATGGTGGATGTGGTTCCGGTCCGGTAAGAATGGGTTTTTGTTCTGGCTGATCCGATATGCCATCACGTAAAGGGTATCAAGCACAGGGAGGGACAATACCAGTACAGGCAGGGTTACCGAATAGGCATCCCCATTTTGAAAACCGTAAATAACGCTTAACGATCCCACGATGAATCCAAGGAATAGGGAGCCTGAATCTCCCAGAAAGACCCTGGCCGGGAGCAAATTACTGCGCAGGAAACCCAATGTTGCACCGGCCACGATGGTCGAAAGTAAAAAACCCCCTGTGTGGCCGCCGAGATAAAGAAGTATCGAAAAAACTGCCAATATGATGAAACTAACGCCCCCAGCGAGGGAGTCTAGTCCGTCGATGAGGTTTATGGCATTCATAATCCCCATCATCCAAATCACGACAAGCGGGTAGTAGAGATATCCCAAATCCAGCGTGAACCCTACGATGGTAAACGGCTTGGCATGCTGTCCTGAGATTACGAGGAACAGAACCACCGCGAGAAACTGAACTGCAAACTTGAAGTAATAGGGTACACCTCTGATGTCATCAATGATACCCAAGCCAATGATGAGCCCGCCCCCTACAATGAGTCCAATCATCGCCGGTGTGAGTTCGCTAAATAACAACAGGGGTAAGATAATCGAAAATATGATTATTAGACCTCCGACGCTGGGAATTGGCGTTCCATGCCACTTGCGGCCACCGGAGTAATCCATCATTTTGAGCCTCAGCCCGATGAAGCAGAACAGCGGCGTAAACAGGCATGCAAGCAGGAGGGCTATCAAACCTCCAATGACACCGTCTAGTAGCATTGATTATTACCCGTTCGCAAGGACACGCGAATAACCTGGTTATCATCCACCGAGCGTAATCGGTCGGTCAATGGGGCCATTTCGTAAAAGGGTATACCCCTGGACTCCCAGTCCAAAACAGCGACGGATTGCTGGGATCGGGAGAAGATTGGGCAGGGAGCAAATGTCCAATATGCGGACATTGCCGCCGGAATCAGCCAATTGTCAGGTAATCGCATGTTGTCCACCCCAGCCAGAGATCGTTGATGGTGCCTAACCTAAAGGGACGATACTAACCCAATTCCGGGACAACGGCCGTGATGGGCATCACATGGATATTTAGCGAATGCACATCAATCCCACGATTCCATCATCTTGTCCGCTCTTGAATCTGGTGATGCTGATATTAAGCATTGCGATTGAATATGAAAAAGACTTTCAATTCCGGCTTTGACGGCTTCCGGTCTCGGTCAACCGAAGGGGGCCCTAGAGTGCACGGGTCAATATCAGCACAGTCAGGACGCTGGTGAGCAGGGCCAAGCTTTCGCCCAATATCTCTTTTAGGTCGGTGCGATCCTCGGGCTTGATTTCCTCCTTGCGGCTGACCAGGATGGTGGCCCCATCTTCTACTACCGGGTTTTCTCGAAAAAGGAAAAGGCGGCGTTTCAGACGCTGCATGGCCCCGTTGGCTTGCGTGAGGTAGATAGCCTCGGTGTCAGGGTTCAAATTCCCGGCCTTTTTCAGGTAATAGCTCACCCTTTGGCTGGGCCAGAACTTGATGAGACCCTGCAAGCCCACATTCCCCTGCACGAACACCATATTGGGCTGGGGTGGGATGTGGATGATGTCACCGCCCAACATGATAATATCGGCCTTGGATTTCCCTTCCACCGCTTCAGCAATGTCCGTCACTATCCGCCGCCCGCCGCGAGTGAGTAGCCCACCTTCCGCATAACCGGTGGGGAGGATGCCGCCGGCGCGTTCAATGACGGAGGTGAGGGTCTCATTCTCGGAGTGCAGGCTATACAAGCCGGGAAACTGTACCTCCCCTTCAACCCTTACCTGCTCCTGGGGTGCGAATTGGGGATCGGTGAATACGGTGAGGATGTCCCGGTGCCGCAACAGGTATTGGCGAGCTGGACTATCGGGTGGAAAATCCATACCCAGGGTGTCGTCAGCATGCGTCACCAGAGAGATGTTCTCAATTAGAGCTTTTATCTCTCGCGAATCATCCTCTCCAGGTTGCCGGGAGACTTCCGCCTTGGCCTTATGGGTGCCTTCCAAAAAACCGCCTGCCAGGAAGAGAAGATCGGCGGTCGTCATCCCTATATGCAGCGGATATGTCCCCGGCTGCTTCACTTTGCCTTGAATGGAGACGAACTCATTTACCCTCAGCAGATCACTGCTGTAGATGCGAATCCGGTCTTCCGGCTGCAGCAACATATTATCCGGGAGACGATCGGCCATGGCCGCCGCCAGGTCCACCGTAATCAACTCTGTGGAAAGATCAGGTCGGAAACGGAGAATGTCTGCCTTACCCATAAAAGCCGCCGAAAAGAGGCCGTCGGCCGCCTCGAGCAAGTCTCTTAGGTGCATGCCGTCGGTGATTTCGTACTGGCCCGGTTGTTTTACGGCGCCGGAAATAAAGACAGCGTTGCGCTGCAGATCAAGGGTGGAAAGGATACGCACCGCGTCGCCGTCATGCAGCTGGACTGTCTGCCCCTTGGTCAATAGAGGTTCAAATTCCAGGTCGATGACTTCCCTGGCGATGGAGGGATCCTCACGCTCAGGGAAAGGGATGATGCGCTGGATCTGAGCCCGCTTGGTGTACGCCTGGGGAAGCAAACCTCCAGCGAAGGACAGGAGATCCTTCAGTGTTTCGCTAGTTTGTAGCTCGTAAGCGGCAGGGCGTTTTACCATGCCTGCCAGGGTCACTGTCTTGCCCCTTAAGGGTATAAACAGATGGTCGTTTTCTGCCAGGCGCACCTCCTGATCGGAATAGCCGCGCAGTAGATAGTCGTACAGATCAATTGTGGCAACCTTCTTGCCTTCCCGGATGAGGCTGATTTCTCTTAGCGAACCGGAGGTAAGGGGTCCCCCTATACTGTACAGGGCATTGAAAATGGTTGAGGAATTCGCCACAATATATCCGCCTGGCTGGGGCACCTCGCCCAAAACGAAGATCTTGATGGGTCTCATCCTGGTGAGAGTCAGGTCCATAAATACAGTGGGGGGGTCAGTTGTAAGGCCATCAATGCTGCGCGAGAGCCAAAGGCGCAGCTCCTTCCGGAGGTTATCCAGGCGCTTGCCCGCCACGGTAGTTTGCCCCACTTTGGGGATGTAGATCCGCCCCTCTCGATCCACCCGGAGGTCATACTGAAACTCTGCCGCGCCCCATACCGTTAAACGTAGTTCATCACCGAAACCGATCCGGTACGCGTCATTTACCGGCCCTATGGCACTGGGCTCAAAACTGTCTGGAATATCGGTGAACAGGTTATAGCCGAAATAGGGTATCCGGGGGCCAGTGGTTGCTCTGGTTCTAGCCGTCGCGTCTTCCGTGAGGTCGACTGCCTCTTCTGACTCTACTGGCAGCTCTTCCGGGGGAGCCGTTTCTCCTTCGGTTTCCCCTTCTTGAATCTGTCCCAGCAGCTGTTGGATCTGACTTTCCGGCAAACCCAATTGGCGAGCTCGGGCAGCGGCCTGCTGAGGATTTGAGAGATCGATGCCCAGCTGAGCAGCCTGCATGACAGCTTCCTGGGCGGTCATACCCCGGGATTTGAGTTGCTGCTCAATAATTTGCGGCGGCACTTCCGGAACAGTCTCCTGAGCCGGCAGAAAGCTTGCCGCAAGGAGTAAAGCGAAGGTACTCACCATGGATATTATTTGATGATGCATGCGTGCTTTTTGGTTTTTTTAGGGATGACGGAGCCTGGCACTATATTGGGGGACACGGTACTGCAGAGTCAACAGTTAATCCAGGGGAGGTGTCAGAGTCATGTGGACCACTAGGATGATTTTGCTAAGAGCCAGTCTTGCTAAGTTGGACAGCTAGCAAATGAGTCATAGCTGGCTTTAGAGAAGTCATAAGCGGCGGGCCGGAAGATTAAACGATTGACGCTTCAGGTGAGGCGTTTGCTAAACCGGTAAACGTGAAATGTGTCTTTTAGTTATTGACCCTAGTGGGTCACATTGCTTTGACGATAGGCACATCCCTTCGCACGCCCAAAGACCCAACAAAAATGCCCCCGGGAACCAGACTATCCCGGGGGCAACTTTACAGGGAGTCGTGTAAAAAACTATTCGTACCGCAGGGCGCTGATCGGGTTGGACACCGAGGCCCGCAATACCTGGTAGCTGATGGTCATCAGCGCGATCATCAGCCCGCCCAGGCCGGCAACCAGAAAGACCTCCGGTGAGATTGCCACCCGGTAGGCAAAATCCTGCAGCCAGCGGTTCATGGTAAAGTAAGCGATGGGCACAGATAGTCCCACGGCCACTAGTACCAGCGACATGATGTCCCGGCTGAGGATGACGAATATCTGCGCCATAGAGGCGCCCAGCACCTTGCGGATGCCGATCTCCTTGGTCCGCTGCTCGGCGGAAAAAGCCGCCAGCCCCAGCAGTCCCAGGGAGGCGATGAAGAGCGCCAGAAAGGTGAAGACCGACATGAGCGATTTGACCCGGACATCACTGGCGTACTGGCTTGCCAGGTGGTCATCCAGGAAAACATACTCAAGCACCTGATCATCGGCAAAGCCTTTCCAGGTCCGCTCCAGGTAATCAAGGGTGGCTGCCAGGTTGGCAGGACTGATCCTTGCCGTTACGTAGGCACCGAACTGCAGCTGGCCACCCCAGATTGGCGTACCCATTGGGAAGATGACGAGGGGCCGGACTTTCTTATGCAATGACTCGTAATGGAAATCATCGATGACCCCAATGATCGGCAGGTACAAATTACCCTGCTCGGGATCTTGTATGATGATCAGGTTCCTGCCCACCGCGTCGTCGTCAATGCCATAGGCCCGGGCCGCTGCAGCGTTTATGACAACTGACTGGCTGTCGGTGGCAAATTGGGTGTCGTAGAAGCGGCCCTCCACCATCCGTATATCGTATACATCGGCAAAGTTCCAATCGGTGAATATTATATTTAACAGCTGATTGTCTTCACCGTCCTCCTTGGCGATGGCGAAGACACTGCTATTCATGCCGTTCCCGCCGCCCGGAATTGCCGTCGAATTGGTCACGGCCAGGATATTGGCATTGTCGGCCAGGGCCTGCTTGAACGCTTGGATGTGGGCACCGATATCATCGGTTTTCTCGATCACCAGCATATTGTCTTTCACGAAGCCCAGCGGCTTGTTCTGCATGTGGCTTAGCTGCTTGGACACCAGCAGGGCTCCACTGAACAGCACAATGGAAACGGTGAACTGGAAAATTACCAGTCCGCTACGGAGCTTGGAACCGGTGCCGGTGTTCGACTTGCTGCCCAGTAGCACATCGGCGGCGTTGAACGACGACAGGAAGAAGGCTGGATAGATCCCGGCCAGCAGGCCAACAACTAGCGAAATTCCTAGAAGCAGCGGCACGATCATCGGATCGAATGTCAGCTGCAGGCCCAGGAGGTTGTTGAACCAGGGCAGGCTGAGGCCGATCATCAAGGCCGCCACCAGCGATCCCAGCAGGGCAAAGACAGTGCTTTCGGTGAGGAACTGCTTAACGAGCTGGCCTCTCCGGGACCCGAGGGTCTTGCGGACACCCACCTCTTTGGCCCGGTCCGCCGAGCGGGCAGTGGCCAGGTTCATGTAGTTGATGGCCGCCAGGATAAGGATGAACAGGGCAATCAGGGTAAAAGTGTAGACATAGGCATAGCTGCCGTTGGCTTCTATCTCAGCATCGAGGTGCGAGGTCAGGTGAATATCAGTGAGGGGCTGCAGAAAAAACTTGTACGCGGTTCCGTCATCCACCAGTTTCTGCCAGGAGACTCCCAGGAACTGCTCAACTTGCGGCCCGACGTACTTAATGACGGTCTCCGGCAGCTTGGCTTCCAGCCCTTCGAAGGTATAGCCTTCCCGCAACACGACGTAGGTATAGAAATTATTGCTCACCCACCTGTTGTTCCGGCTGCGCTCATAGCTCGCCATTGAGGCGATGAAATCGAAGTGCATGTGGGAATTGTGGGGGAAGTCCTTGATGACTCCCGAGACTTCAAAGTCCCTGCGGCGGTCCGAGTTGAGGATTTTACCCATGGGATCTTCGCTTCCGAAATAGCGTCGGGCAGTCGACTCGGTGATCATCACCTGGTTGGGTTTGCTGAGGGCCGTCTTTTTGTCACCGCGGACCAGTTCCAATGCAAAAACATCGAAGGCCGTTGAGTCCATGGCCGTCCAATGTTCTTCGCTGAAAACCAGATCGCCGTAGCGTATGACGGGAACTCCGAAACTGTTGGAGACCCGGGTTGCATGCTCTACCTCCGGGTAGTCAGCCAGCATGGCTGCAGCCATGGGTGCGGGTGAGACAGCCATCTCGAACTTGTTCCCACCGAGTGCTCCTTCTACGGCGATACGGGCCGTACGGTCGGCGTAGGGATGATACTCGTCGTAGCTCAGTTCGTCCCATACGTACATCATGATCAGCATGCAGGCTGTTAGGCCCACAGCCAGCCCAACGATATTGATCGCTGAGAACAGCTTCTTCTTCGTGATGGAACGAATGGCAATTTGAACGTCTGTAGTGGTCATCTTAGCTCCTCATGTCACAGTGATCTGCTGCCAATGGGTTATGCTGGGGCTTGGCCTCATCCGGTCGGGTGACATACCCGTTGACGCCGTTCTTCGGAGCGTTAACAATGCTCCCGTCCAAAAGGTGGATCGTCCGGCTGCTGTACTTTGCGTAAGAGGGTGAGTGCGTCACCATGACGATGGTCGATCCGTTGGCATTGAGCTCTGTCAAAAGTCCCATGACTTCATCGCCGTGGGCGGAATCGAGGTTGCCGGTCGGCTCGTCGGCGAGGATCACATCGGGATCGCCCACCAGCGCCCGGGCAATAGCCACGCGCTGCTGCTGACCGCCGGAGAGCTGCTGGGGGAAATGATTCCTGCGATTGCCGATCCCCATCTGCTGAAGGATCGCCTCAACTTTCGTCTTACGCTCCACCTTGTGCACCCCGCGATAAACGAGGGGCAGCTCTACATTTTCGTACACGCTGAGATCGTCTATGAGATTGAATGACTGGAAGATGAACCCGAGGTGATCCTTGCGATAATCTGCCCGTTCCCGCTCGGAGTAGCCGGACACCTCGTCACCCAGGAACAGGTAGCTGCCGCTGGTGGGGTTATCCAGCAGACCGAGGAGGCTCAGCAGGGTGGATTTCCCGCAACCGGACGGTCCCATGATGGAGACAAATTCTCTCTTTTCGATTTCAATATTGACCTTGTTAAGGGCTGTGGTCTCCACCTCTTCTGTGGTGAAAACTTTGACCATTTCCGACGTCTTGATCATGGGTAGTTCCTTTTTATTATTCCGAGAAGTGTTAATCCGTAACGGATTTTGTCTTTGACAGTCAGTCGCTCAACACGACCTTGTCAAACTCTCCAAAGGCATCGTAAGACGAGACGATGACCCGCTCCCCCGCCTCCAGCCCGCTGAGTATTTCGTACTCATCCTGATTCTGCCTGCCCAGTCGAATGGACCGGCGTGAGGCTGTTTTGCTATCCTCTTCCACGACATAGACCCACTGGCCTCCGGTTTTGTTGAAAAAACTGCCCCGAGCCATGAGGCGGGCCTTGGAAAGCCCACCCAGAGCGAGCCTGGCGCGAACGGCCTGTCCGCGGCGAATGTCGGGCGGTACGTCGTCATCAAACACCATCTCGATCTGGAACTCGCCGTTGAGCACTTCCGGGAAGATTTTCACCACGGTCATCTGATAGCTTTTCGCTCCCAAAGGAACGGTGGCATTCTGTCCCATCCGGACGCGGTTGATATAGTGCTCATCAATGAGGATACGGGCCTTGAACCCATCGAGTATGTCTATCTGCCCCAGCCGCTCTCCACGAACCTTCGACTCCCCGATCTCCGCATTGAGGGAAGTCAGGTGACCCGAGACCGGTGCGCGAAGGAGTAGATTGTCCTGGTTCTGCTTCACCAGCTTGAGATTGTCCTCCATCCGCTTCAGGGAGGTCTGGAGCTGCTTGATCTGGGTTGTACGGAAAATGGAATCCTGCTTGTGGCTCTGCATGGTAAGGGCCCGGCTGCTTGTGAGGTAGTTGTACCTGTCGCCTGACTCTTCAAATTCAAGGGATGCGATGAGATTTTTCTCCATGAGCTGCCTGCTGCGCTCGAAATTGCGTCGGGCGGTGAGAAGTTTGTAATCGAGCTCAAGCAGGATCGACTGTAGAGTCAGGCTGTTCTGTTCCATGGCCAGCTGGGTATTGCGTAGGTTGTTGCTTTGTTGAAACAGCTCCGCCTCGCGATACATGATATCCAGTAGCAAATTGGTATTGGACAGCTGGAGAATTGGGTCTCCTTCCTGGACGTAGCTCCCCGCCTCGAGATATCGCTTTTCCACCCGGCCCCCTTCTATAGCATCAAGATAGAGGGTACGAATGGGGACGATAGTGCCGTTGACCGGGATGAACTCCTGGAACTCTCCGTCCCATACGGTGGAGAGGGTGAGACGCTCGCTTGAGACCCTGACTTTACTGCCACTGTCGCCCAGAAGGAGGGCATAACTGGTGGTCGCAATGAAAATCCCCCCAAGCGTAAGGGCGGCTATCCGCTTAGGTGTCCAGCGCTTTTTGGGTATAATCCTGTCCATTGCACCTGTGAGACTTAAACAAATAAGATTAGGTTGTCCGCGATTAAAAATTTTAACGGCGATTACGGGGGGAATGACGGAAGGCGCCCTCTGGAGAATAGATTGCGCGTCTCATGACTCCATCGTTCACAAAAGTCATCAAGGCTTGTCCTGAGTTCAGCGAAGGATGGTTCTGAAGAAGTAGGGCAGCTTTCAAGGAGGCATCAGCTAAACATTGGAAGCGTGCAATGTGTCTCTTAGTTTTAGACCAAGCAGCTCACATTGCTTTGACGATCTGCTCTAATCCACATTCCCAAACGGTCAATCAATGATGTGGTGAAGGGCCAACCTCGTTCCCTACGACCAGGCGGAACAGGCTACGGCCCTTAGCCTCCATCTAGCATTGCATTCAATATTTCCACGGCGCTCATGGCATCATGTCCATAATCATCGGCGCCGATTTCCTGGGCAAATTTTCGGTTAACCGGGGCACCGCCGACAATAACCAACTGCTTTGGGTAGACCTGCTTGACTGCGGCAACGGTGCTCTGCATGGCCAGCATGGTGGTGGTCAACATGGCCGACAGACCGCAAACATCCGGCTTTTCATCAGCGAGGGCCTGCAGAAATTTATCGGTGGTACAATTGATGCCCAGGTCGATCACTTCATATCCGTTGCCCTGCAGCATGATCGACACCAGGTTTTTGCCAATATCATGGATATCCCCCTTCACCGTGGCGATGAGCATCTTACCCTTAAAGGCATGCTCTCCAGCCAAAAACAGCGACTCCAATATTTTCATGGAAAGTTTCATGGCTCGGGCTGATTGGAGCACCTCCGGTAAAAACATGTCGCCGTCGCGAAATCGCACCCCAACGACCCCCATGCCTTTCAACAGACCACCATTGAGAACCGTACTGGCAGATGCCCCATCGGCCAATGCTTTTTCCACCAGGGGCAGTATTTCAACATGGTCGCCTGAAATGATCCGGTCGGCGATGGCATCCAGTGTCTGTTTCATAGGTTGCGCGGCGTCTTATGCAGCAGCATTGATTTCATCGGCCAGAAACCTAAGATTGCGGATATGATCAGGGGTCGTGCCGCAGCACCCTCCAATGATCGCTGCCCCTGCAGATACAACCCGGCTCATCTTCTTGCTGAAGCTGGTCGCGTCTTCCGGGTAGACCTCCTCCCCCCCGGTGATGGCGGGGATTCCCGCATTCGGCTTCGCAAGTAAGGGCAGATCGGTGCTCAGGGCCATCTCGCGAAGGACCTCGATGACCTGCTCCACCCCATCACCGCAGTTGGCTCCGATGACGTTTACATCCTGCTTTTCAAGTGCCAGGACACAGTCGGTAGCCGATTCACCCATCATGGTGAACTGCCCCTTGGGTGTCGTGTTAAATGTCATGGATACGCAGATGGGCAGGCTGGTCACCGAGCGTACGGCTTCGAGGGCAATGGCAACTTCATCCAATGACATGGCCGTTTCAATATTGATGGCATCAGCCTCGACAAGTCCCCTTGCCTGGATGCGGAAGGCATCGTATGCGGCGGCGCGGGTCACCTCGCCCAACGGCTCAATCATCTCGCCTAGCGGCCCCATGGAACCGATAACCTTGGCTTTGTCATTCGCCGCCCCCCTCGCAAGGACTACCGCCCGGGCATTTATCTCTTTCGATCGGGGAGCCAGTCCGTACATCTCAAGACGAATCGGATTGGCCCCGAAGGTGTTGGTCTGAATGATATCGGAGCCTGCCTCGACATACGCCCGGTGGATCGACCGCACGATCTCAGGCTCGATGAGGTTATACTCATCCGGGCACCCACCTGGCGGTAAACCACGCTTTTGCAACAGAGAGCCCATGCCCCCGTCAAAGAGCCACACTTTACGCTGTGAAAAACCTTCAAACAGGCCGTGTGTCATGCGTAGTTGCCGTGCTCCCTGGCCAGCGTGCTGAGCAGTTGCAGGCGCTCCTTTTTCACATAAGGGGCCACCGCGCAAGCCGTGCTCAAAATATAACCGGCTGCAGTCTGTCCCGTGGCTATGCTTTCCTTCACCGTAGCCAGGACCTCCTCATCGCTGCCCTGGAGCAACATATTGACGGAATCGAGATTGCCCTTGATAAACATATGCTTGCCAATGCGCTCAATGGCCTCCCCAAGATCGACATTCCCAAGGGGAGCCGGATCGAGGCACTCCAGGCCGGAGGCGCCTGAACCTTGCATGGCCTCCAGGCGATCATTAATGGCACCGCAGGTGTGGATGTAGACCTGCTTTCCGGCATTTGTGATGGTTTGGTAGATTTGACTCTCATAAGGGACAATGAATTCCTGGTAATGATCAGGTGAGATAAATCCCATCCCTGCAAAGGGCGAAGACATTTTGATCGCATCGATATTTTCCCGGCACATCTGCTCAGCAAGGGCGGCGATACCCTCGGTATACCTCTGCAATATGGCTTTGCACTTATCGGGATCATCATAGAGGGCGATGAGGCCGTTTTCATACCCAAGGAGGTCGAGGAAATAATCAAACGGGGACGTGACCTCGCCGTGGATTGAGTAGGTATCTCCGACTCTGTCAGACAAGAGCTTGAATATCTCGAAATTGTTCTGGGTATCAAGGTGATAGTGAAGGCCATAGGAAACCGGGATATAATCAATAACATCCGGGAGGTCACCCGGCACAATATCTTCCAACATGACCAGAGGTTGATCCCCGAGATACTCCACCTCAGGCAAATCGTCGCGGCCAAAAGTCAATTTCCGGTCATCGAATGTGAGGATTTCACGCTCCCCATCCCGGCTGAAATCGCGCAGGTCATCGCGCCAATTTTTCCCGTGCCCGTGGAGGCTGACCAATATGCCGTCGAAATTGTAGGTCTTGCGCAGCTGAACCAGCCCATCGGCGAAAGTGGCGGCATCAAACCAAAACTCGCTTGCCGATACATCGAGCTGCTGCAGCATATGGCCAATGGAAAGCTGGCACATGACGGGGACACGGTCCGGCTTTTGCATGTGCATGGCCGCTAATACTCGCTCTCGAGGGGTCATTCTAGCACCTCACTTAACGCAATTCGGCCATGGCCACTGCATCCATGTCCGTGTAGTCCTGATTTTCGCCACCCATGGCCCAGACAAAGCCGTAGTTATGGGTCCCGACACCCGAATGGAGCGACCAACTGGGTGAGATAACCGCCTGCTTCTCACGGACCATGATGTGCCTGGTTTCATCCGGCTGACCCATCAGGTGCATCACGACGGCATCCCCAGGCAGATCGTAGTAGAGATAGACTTCCATCCGGCGCACATGTCGATGGGCAGGCATCGTATTCCAGACGCTACCCGTCGACAGCTCGGTGAATCCCATCACCAACTGTCCGCTATCTATTTTCCCGGGAATAATGGCCTGATAAATTGAGCGCTCATTTGAATCTTGTTTACTGCCGATCTCCATAGGCTCGATATCGGTCGCTTTTATCTGGCGATTGGGATACGGCTGATGCGCGGGGTAGCTCACGATATAGTACTGAGCCGGGTTCTGGCTGTCCTCACTGCTGAACTCGATCTGCTGGGTACCCCGGCCAATGTAGAGCGAGTCGCGTTTGGCCATGTCGAACGGATCGCCATCGGCGAGGACCTGGCCCGCGCCGCCAAGATTCATGATACCTAGCTCCCGGCGCTCCGTAAAATATTCTGCGCGAAATATATCCGGCGCCTCAAGGACCAGAGCATGAGCCGTAGGCACAGCCGAGCCCAGGACGGCCCGTTCGTAGTCGAAATGATTCAGATTGATTGCCCCCGGCACGAAGAGATTATCCACTAAAAATGTCGCCCTTATCTCTTCTGTGCCAAGTCGTTTAAAGCTGGACTGATCGGGCAGTTGGCGCATCTCCATGATCATCTTCCTCTATTAAGCAGGTACTTGTTTATCCTGGATACCGATATAATTTAATTGTCTCTGGCGGCAATCGGTAAAAGAGCATATACAAATTGTCGGACGGACATTGCGCCATCCTGTTAGCGATTGACCTGAAAGGGCTTGGCAATTGTGCTACGTGATGCGTATACTTGATATACCACGTAAATTAACGCAGATCAGTTAC
Source organism: uncultured bacterium (assembly GCA_964543925.1). Taxonomy (GTDB): domain Bacteria; phylum Fidelibacterota; class Marinisomatia; order SCGC-AAA003-L08; family TS1B11; genus JADFNF01. The sequence goes on along the minus strand of CAZJBG010000003.1, from coordinate 22,358 downwards.
AACAGTCAGGGGGTTTGTTCATCAAACTTCAAAAAGACCATAGTTTTAGGGTCGGGGTCGCTTTTGTCGACCCCTTTTGGCCGTCAGCACCTGCTTCAGACTTGATCGGGCGAATTCGCAAGGGGAGGTTAACTGCAGATTGATGGCATTCCATGCACCTGCTCTGAAATTTGGGGCGATTTTAATCGCGACATCGGTCAGTAGTGTGGCAGCAGGCAATCTGTCAGGCACTATCCGCGATGCGACCAACGGAAATTCGTTGCCGGGAGCGAATATCGTTTTGAGTGGAACCGCCTTTGGCAGTGCTGCGGATAGGGACGGGGTCTACCGCATTCCCGGGATACCGGCGGGTGACTATACGATGCTCGTCTCCTACATAGGGTACAAAGCGACTTCACTCCCCATTACTATTGTTGAGGACCGGGATATCCAACAGAATGTAGAGCTGGCCTTCGAAGTGGTTGCAGGCCAGGAAGTTGTCGTAACGGCTCAGTTAGCGGGGCAGGCCCAGGCCATCAATCAGCAGCTGGCCTCCAATACGATCGTCAATGTCGTATCAGCAGATAGAATTCAGGAGCTGCCCGACCAAAACGCCGCCGAATCTTTGGGGCGGCTGCCTGGCATTTCGATTGAAAGGGACGCCGGGGAGGGAACCAAGGTGGTGATCCGGGGCCTGTCGCCAAAGTTCAATTCCATCACGGTCAATGGCGAGCGCATCCCCTCCACCGATCCCGAAGACCGGTCCGTGGACCTGAGCATGATCTCCCCCGAGCTTCTGGCGGGCATCGAGGTTTTCAAGGCCCTGACTCCCGATATGGATGCAGATGCCGTGGGCGGCACCGTCAATTTTGTTATCAGGAAGGCGCCCGCTGGCTTAAAAACCACGACGCGCCTCCAGACCGGCTACAATTCTCACGAACAGGAATACGGCCAGTACAAGGGCAGTTTCAGCGCCAGTAACCGCCTATTTTCAGATAGATTGGGAATTGTGGCAACTGGCTCAGTGCAGCGCGCCAATCGCAGTTCAGACCTCCTCGACGCAGGCTATCTTGTCCTGGTAACCGAGGAAGATACCGAAATCCGGGTGAATAATTTGAACCTGGGTGATCGACTGGAAATCCGTGAGCGTTTCGGCGCCTCCATCGCCCTCGACTACAGCTGGGGTGATCATGCCCTCCTTTATACTACCTTCTGGGGCCGTACAGATCGCAATGACCTGAGGCGCCGCAAGCGGTATCGCTTGGGGTCATTTTATGTGGAATATGATCTGCGCGACAGGGATATCACCAACCATCTATTGACCCATAATGTGAGTGGCAAGCACCAACTGGGGGCTCTTAACCTGGGCTGGCGACTCTCTTCATCCACATCTCAACAGGATATACCTTTCTCCCACACCGCACGGTTCAGAGAGCTGGACCCCTTCTACAACGACCTTATTGAAAATCAAGGGCCGGAGTTGATTCCGCAGGGGGCCAAGAATGTTCTTGAGAATACGTTTTTCAAGGACAGCTTGTTTGACTCCTCCCTCGTGATTGACCGGGATGTTACGGCCCAGATGGATTTCTCCGTGCCGTTCAAATTGGGCCGCTTCCTGGCGGGTAAACTCAAGTTGGGCCTTAAGCAGCGTTTCAAGGACAGGGAGCGGGACAATACCCGTTATTGGACCTCTCATTTTGGTATTGATGATCTTGGAGCCGCAGATACAACGGGGCAGTGGTCTCTTACCAGTGACAGAAAAGTCAGGATTTCCAACTTTACCGATCAAGATGTTTTGGGGGACGAGTTTCTCAACGGCCGTTATCTGATTGACCCCCTCCTGGACCGCGACAAACTAAATGATTTTCTGCAAACTTATCGTGCCCCCGGGGAGGACCTGTATATCCTGGATCCAACGGTGGATATTGACGATTATGAAGCCGGGGAAACCATATACGCCCAGTATGCCATGGTAGAACTCAAACTGGGGGAACGGCTCATGTTCATGCCGGGTGTACGGTTTGAGCGAACTGTTAATAATTATCGCTCGATATTCGGCAACCCATTTATCGATGATGAGGGCGCAGCTTCTATCTCAGGGCTAACGGACACAACTGGGGGCCAGGATTTCATTGACCTGCTGCCCATGGTACATCTTAGGTATCGGCTGGCAAGCTGGACAGATCTTCGTCTGGCGGCCACTAAAACCCTCTCGCGTCCCAACTATTTTAACCTGGTGCCTTGGCGCCGGGTTGCCCGGGGAGAATCAACCATCGAGCAAGGTAATCCGGAACTGAAACATACCCAGGTTTGGAACTACGACATATTCTGGTCCCTTTACAATCGGCTCGGGCTGTTCACACTGGGAATGTTTTATAAGGAATTGGAAAATATTGACTACATTCGGAACAGCCGTGTCCAGGGCGGTGAATTCAACGGCTTCAGCCTTACCGAACCGGTCAACACCGATAGGGCATCAACCGTCACGGGTTGGGAAGTTGAAGTACAGACAAATTTCAAATTCCTGCCGGGCCTGCTCAGTGGGATTGTGCTGTATGCCAACTATAGCCAGATGGAGTCGGAAACATTCTACCCCTTGTTCCTCATAGGCCCCCGGAGCCCCGATCCGCCATTTTCGCCCACCGTTATTGACACCTTTCGAACAGGCCGCATGCCGGGCCAAGTCAACTACATTGGTAACTTTACGTTGGGCTATGACCTAGGCGGGTTTACCGGGAGAGTTTCCGCAGTGTTCCAGGGGAGCTCTTTGGGTACGGTCGGCAGGGTCATCGAAGGTGATGGTTTTACTGCCGCATTCACCCGCTGGGATATTGCGCTGCAGCAGAGAATCTCGAAGGGATTCTCTATTTACCTGAACCTGAATAATATCTCAAACACATCAGAGAGCACCTTTCTCAGCGTGCAATCGTTCCCCACTCGCGAGGAGTTTTTCGGATGGTCGACAGACCTTGGATTCAGGTTTAATTTTTAGCTATCGATGGATGAAATTTGCAATCACGCCAACGACTTTCACTAATGGTTTCATGGTCAACGAGCCCTAAACAGAAGAGGATACTCAAATGAAAGATGCTAACAGGTACATAGGTGCCACAATCCTGGCTATGGCGGCCCTGGTCATCGGACTCGCCACACCTGCTGCGGCCCAGAGAGTCGTCCAGGTTGCGCAAGGATTTGGCACGCTTAACACGGCCATCAGTGGCGATACAACCGCTGCCGGCGCGCAAGTTGATACCAACACGGTCTACGAATTGGAAAGCGGGGGCATCTACCTGCTTGACGGGAGCCTGGAATATTCATTCCCGATCACCATCGTAGCGGCAACTGGCTACACCGTGCGGCCCAAACTGATCCCTGGCGTACCCTCAGGCGGGGCCGGCGCAAGAGCATTCCGAGTCAGAGGGGATGTCACCCTCAAGGGCTTGTACGTTACCAACGTAGACGAGCTGGGTGGTAAGCCCACCCGGATGTTTAGAATCAGTGCCGCCGATGTTGATATTCGTATTGATGACTGCCACCTGGATAGATCGGCCCAGACTATCTTCCGTTTTGACGTCAGTGGCGTCAGTGTTTTCATCACCAATTCGATCATCAGCCATGTCCTGACTGATTACAACAATGGTCGTGGCTTTGACGATCGTGGGAATCATATTGATTCCCTGGTGTCTGTGGACAATACGTGGTACAATTTCGGTAGTCGCATTCTGCGTGATGGCGGCGGCTGGATCAAGTACGCCAAGTTCGATCACAATACGATTATCAACACCGGACGGCGTGTGGCCGAGTTCGGTGAAATTATCGAGCTTGAATACACCAACAATCTGGCCGTCAACGTCGGTTTCCTGGGTCAGGACACCCTGGAGTTCTATCAGGTCGTAGTGGATACGCTTTCGGACTCAACCCTGTTGGCCGATGGCGTCACCCAGACGGTGACCATCACCAACAACAATACCTATAACGATCCGGGTATCGCCGCTGCATATCCCGACAGCGTGATGGCCCTGGAACCGTTCAGTCCCGGCTATGGCACTGACGCTACCAACATAGTCGATGGCATCGCTTTCATCGCCGGACATCCGTCGCCCGTCGGAAACATCGCAACCTGGTGGAACACTCCAGACGTAGCTGCGACTTTTCCAGATCTGGACACTATCGCGCTGGCAGACTTGGATTTAGGTTACAAATCCCAAGTTTCCTTCACGGGTGCAACTGACAACGGGGTACTGGGTGACCGTAATTGGACGGGGCATACTCTGGAAATTATGGAAGCTCTCAAAGGCGTTCCTGACAGGTTCAGTCTTGCACAGAACTTCCCTAATCCCTTTAACCCTTCAACGGTCATTAGATACGATCTAACACGTGCCGCTGATGTCCAGTTGGCCATCTACAACCTGCTGGGCCAGGAGGTTGCCCGCCTGGTGAATGGCAACCAACACGCAGGCGCCCATACAGCCACATGGAGAGGCCTGGACTCAGAGGGAAATTCAGTTAGTAGCGGTGTCTATTTCTACCGCCTCGAATCTGAAGGATTCCAACAGACACGCAAGATGTTACTCATGCGTTAAGGGACTGGATTCAATCGATTGGAGCCCCGCCCCACCTATGAAATCATAGGTGGGGCGGTACCCTCCACGATAAGCTCACCGTCAGGTAGACTGACAGCAATAGTCCCGTAACGGCCCAACAAATTTTAAATCAGACAGATAGAACCAACATGCCTCAATATAGGGCGTGAGCCTGAGGACGTAGCCATCGTCGGCTTTGACGATATTGAACGGGCCTGGCCGCGCCGCTACCGCTAACGTCGATTCATCAGCCGACGAACCGCACTGTCGAGGCGCCGGGGTTTGATGCGGAAACTGCTTGGGGTGTTTCCGGTAGTTGAAACGAGCAGCTCTCTGAATTGGGCCCGATGAATGACATTGGCACCGTTTGGTACTAAATTCATTTCATGGTTCCATCGACTTGGGATGGACCCGTAATGGAGATTGTTTAGCATGGTTATTCGCACGCTGATAAATCGCGGCCCCCGTCTTCCCTATCCCCTATCGATTATCGCCCTGGGTCTGCTGGTCCTAGGCGGGTCTTGCGCGCCGCAGCCCGATACGCGAACGCCAGCGGAGATCGCCACGGCGGTCGCCGGGCAGGTCATCAATAGCGTTTCATTCGAATTCGAGCGTGTGCCGCAGGAACCGGTACAAGGTGTGGAATTTGTCGATTTCCGGCGCATCATCGGTACGTCGGGACCGGCGACCGCCATCGCCGTATCATCCATTGAGAGCGCATACGATTCCAGCATCGCCTTTGGCGTCAGCGCAAGCGACCAGGTCAACATCTGGATCAATGACGATTTGGCGTACAGCTGGGATCAGCCCCGAGTGCCTGCCGTCCCTGAGGTAGGCTACGGCATGTTCTCCTTTCAGGATAGCTTTACGGTCGATCTCCGGAAGGGCAGCAATCGGGTCGTGGTCGAGGTCACAACTCAGAGCGATCCATGGATATTTTTCCTCCGGCCCCTCGACAATCGCGGTGAGCCTGAGGAGGGCGTCACTTTTTCACTCGCATCATTTGCCCCCGAGCGAGGCGGCGCGCACTGGTTGGTTCAAGGTCCGATCCCGGCACAAACGGCGGTAGACCTCATGGGAGCAATCGGCACAGCGGCGGACTTTGGATATCCATGGCTTACCCCGCCAACGGAGGATTTGTGGCAGCTCAAGGTTGAACACCGGCGACGGACAACAAATGATTGGCATTACGCCCACGGCGCGACCATGCTGGGCATGCTGGCTGTCGCCGATTACCTGGGAGATGAGCGCATTGGCGACTTTGTAAAGCGCTACTGTGATTTCACCATCGCCAACTACGATTATTTCAAGTGGCAGTACGAGGTCCGTCACGCCTACCGCGGCAGCTATCACCGGATTTTCCGCCGATCCATGCTCGATGATTCCGGCGCTCCCGCCCTGCCCTACCTTGAACTGTTGCGCCGGGGTGAGGGTGAACAGTTCCGGCCGCTCATTGAAGAAATTGACGAATATGTATCTCATCAGCAGCTGCGACTCGCCGACGGAACGTTTGCCCGGCCCGAGCCCGAGCCCTATACCGTCTGGGCGGACGACCTTTTCATGAGCGTACCCTTTTTGTTGCGCATGGGCCAGATGACTGGGGACCGTGCCTACTATGATGATGCCGCCCGCCAGCTCATTCAGTTTACCGACCTGCTGTTTGTGGCGGAAAAGGGACTGCTGAAGCACACCTGGTTCAGTCAGTCTCAGGAACGCTCACTCGCCTACTGGGGTCGCGCCAACGGCTGGTCTGTCTGGGCCATGTCGGAGGCCCTCGAGTACTTGCCGAAGGACCATCGGGACTATCAGCAGATACTCGCCTACTTCCGGCGCCACATGGAGGGACTGGTTGCCCAGCAAGATCCTACCAGCGGTATGTGGCACCAGGTGCTGGACTATCATGATTCCTTTGAAGAGACTTCATGCACCAGCATGTTTGTGTTAGGGTTGGCCCGCGGGGTGCGCCTGGGATGGCTGGATGAAGTCTACCGCGAAGCGGCCCTCCGTGGTTGGGATGGCCTGCGAGGCAAAGTCGATAGGGACGGTTTGGTCCACGACATCACTCGTGGAACCGGCGTCGGCGACAATCTTCAGTTCTACTATGATCGTGACAGGTTCCTCCACGATCCACGCGGTGTGGGGTCTGTTATGCTGGCTGCTGTCGAAATTGCCAAACTCCAATCGGAAGCAGGCGCCAAATGAACGACCGGCCATCAATCCTGGATCGCTTTCGCCTGGATGGCAAGGTTGCGCTGGTGACAGGGGCGAGCCGCGGTCTGGGTCAAGCCATGGCTGCGGCCATGGCAGAGGCTGGTGCCGATGTCGCCGGAATTGCCACCCGCGAGGATAACCTCAGCGAAACAGCTGAGGCTGTCCTGGCACAGGGGCGTAAATTCCTGAAAGTTGCCTGCGATGTGAGCCAGCCGAAAGCCATTCAGAATGCGATTGCCAATACGATGGACCAGTTGGGCAGCATCGATATTTTAATCAACAATGCCGGAATAATCCGTCGAACTCCCGCTGTCGAGCACTCGGATGATGATTGGGCGGTCGTGATGCAAACCAACCTGACAGCGGTCTTTCAGCTTTGCCGGGATGTGGGCAAGGAAATGGTCGCTAGGCGCCGGGGCAAGATTATCAATATCGCGTCACTGCTCAGTTTTTCGGGGGGTATCACTGTGCCATCTTACGCGGCGAGTAAAGGGGGGGTGGCCCAGCTCACCAAGGCCCTGGCCAATGAGTGGGCGCAGCATAACGTGCAGGTGAATGCCATTGCGCCCGGCTATTTCGCCACCGACAACACCCAGGCGCTACGGGATGACCGCGCCAGATTTGAAGCGATAAGCGTACGAATACCCTCGGGAAAATGGGGCCAGCCGGAGGACCTTAAGGGTGCCGCCGTCTTTCTGGCATCAAAAGCATCCGACTACGTCAACGGCCATGTTCTGCTGGTCGATGGCGGCTGGATGGCGCGATGAATACTCAGCAGCGATATCGGAAAGGACCTTCATCCATGAATATGCTATTTCGTCTTAGTGCGCTCTGTGCCGGCATGATCATCCTGACTGGTTGCACGGGCCCTGACATCGAAACGATCTACCCGGAGTCCTTTAATGTGACTCTGACCAACCCAAGTCCGGCCGCGAGATCAGATGCGGCCATTCGACTCGGGGTCATCGACATATTGGAGCACCATAGCCAGTTTAATCCACAGGCGTTCGTGATCATGGACGGGGCCACGGAACTGCCGAGTCAGGGCGTCGATGCCGATGACGACGGCCAGGTTGATCAACTGGTGTTCGTGTCCCACTTCGGGGCCCATGAAATAAAATCGATAACGGTTCGCTATGCCGCTTCGGGTGCTCGCCACCGCAAATATGCCCCAAGAACTCAGGCCGAACTATCGCAAAAAGTAGGCGCCACCCTTGTGGATGGCGTATATACCGGCGGAAAATTTGAGAATGTCAAAAGGTCAACCTTACCCCCCGGTCACCGGGACCATAACAACTTCCTGCGCTATGAGGGTCCGGGTTGGGAGTCGGACAAGGTCGGCTACCGGTTCTACCTCGACCAGCGTAACGCCACGGATATCTTTGGCAAATTGACCACGGATATGGTGTTGCAGGATGTTGGTCAGGATGGATTCGATTCCTACCATGAGTCGGCACCTTGGGGCATGGACATCTTCCAGGTTGGCGAATCCATGGGTGTGGGGTCTATAGGTCTCTGGCACAATGGCGCCGTTGAGATGGTCGCCAATACTGACAGCGTGGTCAGTGAGATCATATCTACCGGGCCGGTGCAGTCACTCATACGAACCCGTTATTATAACTGGCGCGCTGGAGCCGGCGTTTACGATTTGACCTCGGAGCTCAGCATCATTGCAGGCAGCCGGTTGACCCAGCATTCGGTCCGGATATCGGGGGATGGTGACCTGATTCTGGCGACAGGCCTTGCCAAACATGAGGCCGGCCGAGTTGTCTCTCCCCATAGCAGGGGAAGTGGAGCATGGGACTATTTGGGACTCTATGGCAAAATGACCATGAATGACGAAAATCTGGGGATTGCGATTGTCTATCGGCAGGCGGATTTGAATTCCCTCGCCGAAGATGAGATCAGCCACTTGGTGCTTCTGCGACCCGCAGCAGGACAGCTCGACTACTATTTTCTGGCCGCCTGGGACCAGGAGCCCAACGGCATCACTTCCCTGGACGGTTTCCAAATCTATCTGGATCGGGTGATCGCTGAACTCAACAGTCCCATTGAGGTCCAGTACCGGTGATTCAGGTGCGACACGCTTGATGAGCACACTGCCGCGGCCGATGTGCTGCTCATCAGCACCCTTGTTTGGCAGAGTTTGATACCCCCAGCCCAGCATCAGGTTTTCCAGGTAGACCGTGCCGAGGTGCGTATCTATGCGGACCGCCAGGCGATGGGCCGCGGGGCAGCTGAGCGGGTGGGTGGTATTATCATGAGCCAACTTCAAGCCCAGGAGTTCGTCCGGATTGTATTCGCTTCCGCGCCTTCCCAAAATGAGTTCCTTGAGCACCTGGTCAGGCAACCCGGTATCCCCTGGCAGCGCGTAGAGGCCTACCATATGGATGAGTATATCGGAATTGACCCGGCTTCACGCCAGTCGTTTGGGCAATTTTTGATCGACAGACTCGCCGCCCATGTGCCGCTGAAAAATTTTCACCGCCTCAACCCTCTGGCTGAGGATGTGGCCGCAGAATGTCAGCGCTATGCCGAGCTGCTGCAGGCGGCCCCACTCGACCTGGTTTGCATGGGCATCGGCGAAAATGGCCATCTGGCATTCAATGACCCGCCGGTAGCGGATTTTGACGATCCATTGGCGGTTAAACAGGTGGAGATGGATCATATGTCCCGGCAGCAGCAGGTGAATGACGGGGCCTTCGCCCAGGTCAATGAGGTGCCTCGCACGGCTATGACCCTTACCATCCCGGTCTTGATGAGTGCCCGCTATTTGTCATTGGTGGTCCCCGGTCCTGCGAAGCAAAATGCCGTCCAAAAAACGCTCGAGGGTTCCATTGAGGTCGCCTGCCCGGCGTCAATCATCAGGCAACATGAGCATGCCGTCCTGCACCTCGATCAAGATGCTGCTGCTCTGCTTAGTGAAGCGGCGGCATTCACCGGCGAACGGGACTCCCGGCCAACACGGTGATAACTTGACGGCCTGCCATGCAGCTGTCGGGCGGCCGAATTAATCCTGCAGGTAGTACCTGAACTTGTTGTTCTTGAAGGCGAGACCGGGCAGTTGAAATGAGAACCCCCACCCGTCGGTTCCCTGGTCAATTTTCAGCATCAGATGATTGTTGCCTGAAACCAGCGGCAACTCAAACTCGTCCTCATCCAGAGTCAGGCTTCGCATCGCCTGATTCCGGTGAACGGGCAGCCCATTGAGATAGGCCGTAATGCCGCTATTACTGCCCAAGGTCGCCCGGATGGTTTGCGCCTTAGGGGAGGTAATGCGGGCGTAGGCATAGGCCACAGCCTGCTGAGTGGGTCCATATTGCCTGGCCAGGTCCAGGTGCCCGTAATCCAATGAATAAATTTTCTGCCAGGGCCGCTTGGTTCCATCGGGGAGATCGATCACGGAATAAACTGTGGGCCGGGCATCGGCGATGCCGCCCATCTGGGCCAGGTGGTCGGGATTGGCCGCCGAGTTATCGTCATTCTCAAACGGTCCAGCCATGAGCCAACCCTGGAAATACCGGCTCCGGGTTTGCTCGACCTGCAGGCGCACGGCAGCGGGCCGAAGCAGTGGTGATCCCTTATCAAACTCGGCCAGAGCAGACTGCAGCAGTAAAGTCGTTTCCTCAAGGTCGGCCAGATGCCCATCATAGGATGCCTGGACAAGATCGAGGGCATGGACGCGATTTTCCCTCAGCCAAAGCTGGGTGTTTCGCCCTCGTAAATCAGCTAACCGATTGCCCACTGACACGATCAGGCCCAGCGCCTTCACAATATTTTGCCGCCTGGCATCGCCATCTGTTGCCCCCTCGTCACTGGCGACGCGGTAATGATCGGCCGCCTGCAATATATCGTGGCGAGCCTCGGCCATATAGCGGTATTGATCTGCCGTAAATTGGACATAATCCAGGTCGCCGGCCCTGCTTCGGGGAGTTGCCCCGGCAATCAGGTCATCAATCGCCGTGGTGATTTCAAGGACTTGATCCCACTCATCCAAATTGATCAGCCCAACGGTCGCTCCCCGGGACGGCACCAGATGGCTCATGAAAACCTGCTCATTCATTCTCTGGGTCGGTCCCAGATCAGTGAGCCGGCTCAGCAAATTGATCGCTTTCGCTAGCGTTCCCTCCAAGTCACCATACATGGCTCGGTCCAGGCGGGAATCAAAATCGGCCTGGTTGCCGGCCGCAACATTCCAGCTGAGCTCCGCCGAATAAGCCACGCCGTACCAGTCTTTCGTGAACAGGGCCTGGCCGCCATCATCCCATACCGTCAAGATGATCCCCTGCACGCCAAATTGAGCGGCTTCCTTGATGAATCCACTGATGTTGCCACGGGTTTGGATGTAGTCGGGCATAATGCGGTTTGAGTTGAGCACACCGGGGCTGATGAAAAGTTCCCGGCCCGATTCGGCTAACGGCCGCAGCAGATGTTCATAGCTGCTCAGATTGTCATATTCCCAGGTAGCCAGGATGGCGTCTTTAGGCAGCATATCGATGGATTCGGAGTGGGCCAGGATAAAATCCCCCCACAGCATGGTTCGCTTGCCGTGACTTTTCATCATGGCGTCCAACCGGTTGATGTGCCCGGCGAATACGGCGGCTATACCGATGCTATCGACGAGGGCCTTTGATTCGCCAACACCGAGATCCCAGGTCTCATCAGCGTTGATATTGAACCACGGTGTGTCAAATATCGGGACGAATTCATCATAGATACTTTCCAGAAAGACATAGCTGTCCTCATTCACCGGGGAAATCATCCGCCCGCCTTCACCCAACGAGCTGTACGCAGGATGCTTGAGAATGCTGGCGAAATGGCCGAAAGATTGAAAATTCCCCAGCAAATCCATGTGGTAGTCGGCGGCATAGTCGCGCAATTCAGCCCATTGATCCAGGGTAAGCCCGGTGCCCGGGGGTGTCAGATCGGGGTGGCCTTTGGTGACCACAACATTTTCAACATAATGGCTCAGCAGATTCATTTTCAGTTCGGCCGAACGCCGGATTTGCTGCTTAAAAAAGTCCATCGTGGGAATCGGGCCGCGACTGATATCGTCCATCAGAGCCCGGTACTTAAAATCCGGCCAGTCCTTGATCGTCACCACCGGAAGCTGTCCCTGCGATTCTGCGCCGCGGAGCAGCTGAACGAGTGACTGGACGCCGTAGAACAGACCGGCCGGGGTGGTGGCGGCAATCGTTATCTGCTTTCGACCGACCGAGAGCGCGTAGCCTTCCTCACCTAAATGATCATCCGGCCAAATCCCGGTTTTTCGTGCATGATCGGCGAAGGCCGCATCCTCGGCAGGAATACCGATCCAGATGTGCGGGTTCCCTGACCCCGTCCAATCGGCCGTCCACAGGCCCAGTTCGTCCAGGGCCGAGTCCAAGCTGCTTCGGGCTGTCCGGTGATCAGCCGCATTGCCGGCCGATAGCCTAATGTTGATCTGCGAGCCGGCGAGGCGAAACATCCCTCTGCCGAGTATCACTTGCTGCGGTTTGGGAACAATCGGCAACACGGTTTGGGCACTGATATGGCTTTCCAGCGGCGCCAGGAAAACCAGCGCGGCAACCATGATACGGCGGGGCATCATCTCCAGCGGCCCTCAAGCCACTGGGCGGCTTTGGCATAGGCGGCGGGCAGGTCGGCAACACCGGACTCAGCACCCCCAATATCCAGGCCAATATGTCCTTGAAAGCCGATCACCGCCAACGTCTCAAAAAATGGATCCCACTCGATGGCCCCATCGCCAGGCATCAGGTGCTCCACGCGCCGTCCATTGTTATCCGAGAGGTGAATATAATCCATCAGGCCGGCCAGTCGGCGCAGGGATAAAGTCAGGTTCTCCTTCATCACAAACAGATTTGCAACGTCAAAGTTGAACCTGAGATTGTCCCGTTTCACCGCGTCATAGAGTTGCAGGAATCCATCGGTCGTGGACGTGAGCACACCCATGCACGGATGGATTTGGTAGGTCAGGTTTCGGGTGGCTGCAATGTCGCAGGCTGTCGAATAGGTATCCACCAGGGCGTCCCAGTATCGGGGCCAGTCCAGATCGCTGGGCAGACGGGCCGCCCTGAGGACGTCCTCCTCGTAATGCCGCACAATCGGCAGGCCGTCGGGAAATTGATAGGGCGGCAACGGCCCGTTGTCAAGCACCCCCTTGGCGTCCAGGTCAGCCGCGAGTTCGCAGCCCAGCTCAAACAGGCCCAAATTCGCGTCTCGCACGGCGGCGTCAGGGGATGATAATCCGGGCAGGACCACGCAGAAATAGGGCACCTGAAGGTCATGTTCGATCAGCGCGGATTTTATTTCAGCGCGTTGGGCATAGACGGCTTTCAAATGCGCCTCATGAATACCTTCAAGTTCAATGCTGCGGAAACCCATCTCCCGGAATTCAGCGAGATGCTTGAGGGTATGCTCGGCAGGCGGCGGATAGCCATACTTTGAAATGATGTAGAGATAGCCGCACGCGATGGCGTCATTGATCATGCTGGTATCCATCCATTCACCGGGCTAAAACATCCCCTTAATGCCTACAATGCCAATGACGGCCACTAAAATTGAGAATATAAAGATGACCCCAAGAATGATATTGCTGCCGGGGGTGGCTCTATGCTCGCCCATAATTCCGGACTTATTTAAAATCAATAACATGAGTATGATGGTCACCGGAGTCGCAATCGCGGCCATCGCCTGAGAGACGACCATGACCATGACAGGCCGGCCTCCAAATATCGGCACAACCAGTCCCAACAGAACGACGGTCAATGCCAGCAGCCGAGTGGTTGTGGAGCGCATATCTCGAGGCTCATTGCGGTAATCTGCGAGAATCCATGCCGCCAGGAGGTAGTGGGGAAACAGGGACGAAAGGCCCGCAGCCACGATTCCGGCCACAAAGACAGACACGGCAAATCGCCCTGCAATGGGCTCAAGCAGCAGCACCATATCGATGGCATTGCCGACCTCCAGTCCCCGTGGAAACATCGTTCCGGCGGCGGTGGCCATAACGGCGACACTCAGCAGAAACATCAGTGAGACCGAAACCAGTGCATCGCGCCGCATGGTGGGTGTGTCTTGAATCTTCCACCCCCGTTCCTGCACCAAGATCGAGCGCACCACATAAAGGACGCCGCCCATGGTGGTCCCTACCATGCCGGCGATGAGCAGGGCCGCGTTGGTTTCCTGGGGAATTTTGGGCACCATCCCTTTCAGGATTTCGGCAGGTTCGGGAATGACCATGAGCATGGAAAGCACGAAACTGAGTCCCATCAGCCCAACGAAAACGCCCAATATCTTCTCAAAAAATCGATGGGACCCGTTCCAGAACAGGTAATACAGGAGGCCACCCAGTCCTCCTGCTACGATGACCGTGCTAATCCCCTCGCCGGATGATGTAAAGGGCCGGGACCATTCCTTGATGGCCTCCGCCACCACACCCATCACGCCGGCCGAGGCAATCCATTCACTCACCCAAATGGAAATCAACACCACGAGGGCCAGCCCCTTGCCAAAATGCTTCCTGTAGCTGGCGATGGCGGTCTCCCCGGTAACCGCCGTGTAGCGACCGAAGGCGATAACCAGGTAATAGGTGAATATGGCCGACAGCAGAAGTGCCCATACCAGGGACATGCCGTATTTGGCGCCCGTGGCAGCCATGGTGGTGATGCTGCCGGTCCCGATATTGTACCCCAGCAAAAATATGCCGGGTGCGATGGAAGCCAGAAACAGTTTCACTTTCTGCAAGGATATCACTCCTGGTCTCCCCATTGATGCGTGGTGTTGAAGCGGTCGTTCGGGATGGCATGATTGCCATCCACTCTTCGGATCAAGTTCTACTTAGCCTTCAGCGATATGTGGACCCGTTCACCTGCCGGTATGGTCATAGCCACACGATCGCCTCGCCCTTTCACCCGTACGGTCCTTGTTTTGGGGCGCTTGCCGTCGCGTGTAACCGTTAAGGTATACTTTCCCGGTAATAAACGCCAGAGCCGCGCCGACAGTTTGCTGCTTTTGCGCCCATGGTCAAAAATGTCCACTTCCAGAGTTTGTGCGTCCCCTGATCTGACCAGGGCCGTGAACCCATCGCCTGTGTTCTCCCAGGTCACCAGGTAATAGGGTGATGATCCCTCGGACATGCCCGATCCGGTAAGCATGGCCTTCACGTGGTCTGCCCCCGGCAGGTAGACCCGATCGGTATGGAGCACCTCTGTCGTTCTCAGGGGTCTGTTTGTCCGTGTCGTACGAAGCAGCGACGTCATCCCGGCCACGAGCGCCTGCTCATCGCCCGTTAACCTGAATCGGCTATAGGGCGTGCCTCGCAACAGGATCAAATCATCGTACGTATCATCGTTCGTGACCATCCGCCACTGCTCGATCACGTCCCAAAATTTCAGCTCGTCACGCAGGATTGCGGCGGCCCATTCCGTCGATCCGGGCGCAAACTCATGGGCCTGCATCAGGCCGTGCCTGGCTTCAAATTCACTGACCAATTTGAGTGATTCGGTAATGGGCTCGAGCAGGGCCTGATTCCCGGTGAGTATGGAGGTGAACAGAAGTTGATCGAGCAACATGGTACCGGCATTATGCTGCCATTCAAAATAGTCCCAGAACATGTTGGCTTGATACCAGGTGGGCTCGTCTCCATTGATGGCGCCATCGCTGGCCCGCACTGAAGCGGGCATGATGCCCTTGGGCTTGCCTTTGTCACGGCTCCTGGCTACGCGTAACCAGCCCAATGACCACTCTTCCAGCCCGTTGATGACCTGCTCATCGCCGGTGAGAAACGCGGAATAGCGCACGGCCTTGGTAGCCCGCGTGTTCATCTCCAGGTCCCGGTCACGGGGCGGCTCGGCATCAATTTCTGTGGAGCTGAACCAGGCCGACTTAAAATAACGCTCATCGTTGCCGGTACGGACTGTCCAGAAATCGAGGAAGTAGTCGACAGAATAGCGGAGACGATCCACATATACCTGCTCATCGAGGAAGAGCGCCAACTCAGGCGCGGTATCGGCGATGTATTCGGACGCATGCTCAACATCGAGGGGCCGCTTCGAATAGCCCTCGTGCACCTTGCGGCTGTTCCAGGCGGCATCGGCCAGTTTCGACCAGCCGGTCAAAGTATTTTTATGGCCGCTGGCAGCCAGTGCCGGCCAGACCCGCAACAACTCTACATCGTCACCAATTTTGCCGCCGAACTCACCGTTTTCTGCCTGGCGTTCATCCACCCACCAATTGATCTCCTGCTTCAATCGGCAAAGGATCTGCTGCTGAACCTGGGACCATTCGGGTGCGTTCGGGTTTGGCGTCAATGCCTCACAAGGACCCGCGGTAACCACTTCATCCCCGTGATACATGCGCAGCAGTTCATCGTTCGGATACAGGTTGTGGATGGCCCCAACGTCCCGCAACGCTGCTGCCTCCTCCTGATCGCCGCCACGTTCGAGGTTCAACCAGTACAGCATTCGCGCACGCTGAAAAAGGGCCCGCTCGTACAAGGGGCTATCGCCGGCCTCCGGGTAACCCAGTAAGCCGTCCAAATACATGACGATCTGAAAATACCGGTCAAACAGCCCAAGGCCATATTCGGTATTGGCCCACTCCCACCCCAGCAACCGCAGCATATCCTCGGCCTGAATCAACACCGATAACTGCTCGTGCCAATAAGCGGCAAACCCATCGGTCTCATCCGCGGCCAAACGCCTCTCAAGTTTTATCTGAAGATCACGCAATGCATCGGGACCACCACCGTCCGCCAAGATATTCTCAAGAGCCAGGTGGCCGCCATAGGTGCCGAGCCGCTGCAGCTCTTCGAAGATCGACTGATCCAGCTCGTTTTCAGGCGCACCCATGGGGAGCAAGGTTAATCCAAGCAGCGTGATTTCATCCGCGTCAGATTTGAAAGCCAGCTCCAGGCCCGACTCGCCCACATCGACAATCTGATGGTGGACACGATAAATAATCTGTGGGGATGTGCGTCCTTCAGCCGGGGGGTTAAAGTCCTGCCACGCGGGTGCAATATTCTTTCCATTCGTGGAAATAATTAGGGTGCTGGAGTCTTCCATACCCGCCTCAATCCAAAGGGTTAGCCCCCGCTTGCCTCCGGGGAGGTCAGCCTTAAAGGCATATTGCTTCCCGGTAACGCCATCGATGGTGAACGTATCCCTCGACCGACTGCGCGCGTCGTGGTGGACGGCAGCCTCCGGGGCCGCCAGCCAGCCATATCCTGACGCGGCCGTGTAGCCTGTTTCAGGGGTCAGTACTAGGAACCGGGTTTCGGGCACCGATCCTGCCGGCCCGGCATCAAATCGCCAGGGCTGGGTCAGCAATTCACCCCCATGAACGCTAAATGGGAGGGCAGCCAACCCCAATAAAAGGACGATGCCTGGCCTCCAATGGGCAGATATGGTCATCAATTTTCGCACGCCATTATTCATCCGGGCAAGTTACTCAAATGACCGAAAGGTCCGTTCCAATCCCTCATTAAGGGCCACCTTGGGCGCCCAACCCAGATTTTTGCCGCCCCACTCCGGCGAGATCACGCTGCGCCGCTGCTCACCCGGCTTGGCCGGGCCATGTTTGGGCTGCAAATCAGTACCGGCGGCCTGGGCCAGATGCCGGTAGAGGGTGACCACATCGGTTTCGATACCGGTCCCTACGTTGAAAGTGAGGGGACTGTTATGCTCCAGGGCCAAGGCGTTGGCCTCCACCACATCCCCCACATAGACATAATCCCGGGTCTGCAAGCCATCGCCGTTGATGGTGACCGGTTCGCCCCTCACCAGCCTTTCTGCAAAGATCGCCACCACCCCCGCCTCACCATGGGGGTTCTGCCGGGGACCGTAAACATTGGCGTAACGCATGATGACGGTTTTCAAACCAAACTGAACCTGGTAATAGGCTAGATATTTTTCGCAGGCCAACTTGCTGATGCCATAGGGAGAAACCGGGTCGGTGGGATGTTGCTCATCGGCGGGGAAATTCTCCTGCTCACCATAGACCGCGCCGCCCGTGGAGGCGAACATGAACTTCGCCACCCCCGTATGCACCGCCTCCTGGAGAAGATTGAGGGTGCCCAAGATGTTCACCTGGGCATCGAAGGCCGGATTTTCGACGGAATGGCGCACATTCATCTGGGCCGCATGGTGGACAACCACATCGAACCGCTTTCGGCTGAATAATTCGGTCACCGTGCTGCTGTCGGTAATATCGCCTTCAACAAAGACCGCCCCGGGGGGGATATTGTCCTTGGCGCCTGTGGAGAGATTGTCCAGGATGACGACCTCATGCCCCAGCGCAATAAATTTTTCCGCTACATGGGAGCCGATAAACCCGGCTCCTCCGGTTACCAGGATGTGCAAATCGTCCACCTCATCATAGACCCCAGGGATTCCATCGGGAGCAACCTCATACTTACCGGTGACTTATTAACCATGATAGCATTCTCAAGTGACCGTGCAATTTACGGCCGGCGGCCACGGGCAGGCAGGGCTTATATCCGACGCCAAAGCTGTAATATGTGTTCACCTGGCCGGGTTACCCGGTCTAAATTGCGGCGCTTTATACACCCAACGACTCACCGAAACGGCAGCGACCAGCACATGATAGCCCCAATCTTCTCGAAACCGATCCAAATTGTTCTGATTGCCGCCGCCGTTGGGACCACGCTCCAGGCGCAGACCGTCACTGTGGAACCGATCTTCTTTGGTATGCACCGTACCACCGGGGGACTGTGGCGAGCCGGCGAGGAACCGATCTCCTTTGCAGGCTGGGGTGCGCGAGGCGTTGTCCATCAGGGGAAATGGTCCCTGGCGGCCGACTTTATCAACATGCGCTTTTTTGGCCTGACGACCCTCCCAAACCCGTTCTCACCGGAGCAGGGCTTTTCATGGCAGGAGTTCGCTTCGGGAGAACCTGATGAGTTCGACACGGACTATGGCGAGCTGGTGATGACTTACGACGGGGGATCGTTCCAGGCCGTAGTGGGGAAATTTGCCGAGCAGTGGGGACCGGGACTCCATTCCCTCACGCTGTCGGAGAAGCCACCCACCTATCCCCAGTTCGGGTTTGACTGGCAGCTGAATGCCAAGGTACGGGTCATTTACCGCCATGGCGACCTGGTGAGCAGGGTGCCCGATTCCTCCCGCACCAGCATCTACAGCGGACCGATAGGTCAGGGACGGATCCAGGTAAGCCGCCATGTCGCCGCCCACCGCCTGGAAATTGCCCCCGTCGACCGGCTGACGGTGGGATTCACCGAACTGGTCATCTACGGGTCACGGGGGCTGGAGCTGGCCTACCTGCTGCCGTTCATCCCCTACTGGCACGTTCAGCATTACCTCGGGGACATCGACAACGTGCAGATGAGCGCCGACATCACCGTCGACCTGCTGCCCGGTCTGAGCCTATACGGCGTCTTCCTGATGGATGAATGGCGCCCCCAGGATACCTTCAAGACGGGCAACCGGAACTGGTTTGCCTGGCAGGGCGGGTTGGATGGACGATCCATCATCCTGGAACAGGATCGGCTGCTGGTGGAAGCCACCTGGACCGACCACCGGGTGTACCGGCACCGGTTCCCCGTCAACGACGCCGCCAGCCACGGCTACCCCCTGGGAAATTGGATCGGTCCCCATGCCCAATCCCTCCAGGTCTCTTATCAGCTGCCCTGGCAAGACTCCCGCTGGTCGGTGGCTTATCTCTACGCCCAGCGCGGGGAGCTCACGACTGGGATGCTAGAAGAGCAATACGCAACGGTGCCTTATGATCGCTTCTCGGGAGAGACGGAAACCGTGGGCAGCCTGGAACTCACCATGGTGCGGAACGTCTATCGGAAACTGTGGCTTGAGGCGGGCATCAGCCGCATCCGGTGGGACAACGCCGGCTTTAATCCGGCCAAGCCTGCACCGACGGAGGACGTGGCCAAAACCTCCATCCAGCTGGGCTTCTACTACAATTTCGACCTGCCCGGGTATACCATCACCCGCATGCTTGATCAATAGATCGGTAACTCCCACTTTACATAACACCTCCCTGACGCAGGACGCGCAGATAACGTATGGGGCGAAAGATAACTGGGGCATTGGCAGCTGCCAGCCGGCCAACTATCAGGACCACTCTCGAAGTACCAGGATTGCTGATAATTGTTATTGGGCGCAAATCCGGAGAATATATTTGGGATCAAGAGCGGGATGTTCTAGTGAGGTTACGTGACACAGTACCTCTTATTGACCCCACCTTCTCAACGACAATCAGAGCCCTAAAATTGTTTTCCAGTAGGGCTGTATGCGATTCCTTAGGCTAAGATAGCCATGGGCGTGTGCATCTATTACTATCTCCACAAGATCTTCTTCGGAGCGTGAGTCAACCGTTCCGGTAAGTACAACGTCGTTAACTAGATTCGCAGTCCGTGAAGTAGTGAGCTCCTTAAGATTGCGATGGAGTTCATTAATTTCCGGGTCTGCTGTAGTACCAAGATCATCAGAGATTCTAATATTATGACTCCCCGGAATGTTTTCATCGAAGATAATAAACCCAACACCCTGATTTTTAGACCTGATGACGGCCCATCCTGCAAGAATACGATCCAAGTAGGCACGATCCTCTAATTTGAATATGGATATCACAGGATCGTTCTCGTCCCCAATATTCCTGCAATCCTTAACAATCAGATCAAGAGGATAGTCACCCTTCGGTAACCATCTATACTTATCACGATTGTAAGTCGTCTTCTCCCAACGTGGTGCCCTTATATATTCTACCGTTCTTACAAATTCCATGCGCAAATACTACGCTCCAAACTTGATCAACCTAGCCCTTAGCCTTTCTAAACCGCTTCTAAGTAGGGGCGAGTCTTCTCGATCAAATGCGAGATCAACATCCTCTGCCAAATCCTTCTCGCAAAGATGTCCCAATGCTGATATCGAGGCATGCCTGATTACATTGGAGTCGTCTCGAAGTGCTCTTAGAATTAAATCCTTCCTCAATGCCAATGTGTTATTATCCCTGAGTTTTCCAAGCAAATCTATTAAAATCGCTGCCCCATCCTCATCGCGCGAATCCTTGAAAACTTCATTAGATAATAAGTTCAATGCCTGATCTTGAAAAGCCGAAATCGCAATTACTATCTGATAATATGCAGGATTGTCAGTATAATACTCATAATCTTCATTACTCAGTTCAGCGAACAGTTCAATAATTAAATCGACATAGTCATCGATGGGAATTCTCGAAGAGGTGAGGGACTGCAGTAGTATTTCATTTATCCGTTCAGCCCGGCCCATCCAAGAATTTGCTGCCAGAGTTGTAATTGCTTGGTCTGAAGGACTTAGAGCATAATATGGTTCATTTCGGTTTTCTGCGGAATCAGCATCTATATCTGTACTGATTGGATTGAGTGCGGGTATTTGTTTTGGTACAACAGATTCTGAACTCGACCAAATTGAATAATTCATACAGACTCCCCGTCGTCTGATATTTGTACACCTAAATCAACGAGTCCATGGAATAATGCAGGAATCTCCTTTTCCGGAACAGGAGAAGCACGGTCTTGAGTGGAATTGATGTCTAATTCCAAGCGGCATAAGTGTTGTTGGGCTTCATGTTGAGTACCTTGAGGCTCAATCGCGATTACTTTGTAATTCTTCATAGACCATTTAGTAAGCCGATTTATCTCAAACGGATCATCGTTTACAGTTAATGTGATTGGCCGATTGATGCTATACTCAACTTCCGTTGAGACTGAAGGATCTAATGATAGTGACGGTATTTGATCTTGTAGCCTAGTGTATCCCTCCTCAAGCGACGCTACGGGGTAAATCAATACAGCACCGAAGGCAATACGGTGGAATTCGGGTAAATCCTTAATGCTAAACCAGCGATCCAACAGATCGAGATACTCAGGCAGGACGTTTTTAAATTCACCAATATGTCTAAGCGGAAATTCGCCCAATAATTCTATCTCGCTGGGAGCCCAGATCCAATTCACTCGAGATTGAGTAAATTGCAAGATTATTTTTTTTCCCTCTACTGTACCCTCGACAGTCTGAGAATCCGATTTGGGTTCGGTCTGAATCTTATCTGGATCCACGCCAGTTGTCGAATCCCACCATGATCTTAGATCTGTTTCCACCCTACCTGGAATAAATGAGGTATAACGTAGTGATTCCGCAAGCCAGGGAATCGATGGCGTATTTAATTTGCTACTAACTGGTTCGCCCACCCTGTTGCTTACTCCAATTTAAAACTGATATCAATCATGAATCCGATTACACTAACAATACGATCCCGTATGATGTTCCATGAGTTCCTATGACTGCCAGCAATTATAAATGTACACAGAGCACAGTCGTCGGTACAATTTCGTCAGAATATGTGCTCCATCCTAAACCATTTCTGATAATCTTGATGGCTTAAACCCTTGGCTTTCAGACTGTCCATAAATTCTAATTTCCATGGCGCGGAAATCAGGGTAATGTATTTGCCGACAAGAGTATTTGGGCGCAAAGCGGGCCAGGCGCGGTCAGCTGAACAGCAGCTTCAGGTAGAACAGGGGATTGGCCAGTTTAGCCTTGGGCACCTCGTTGGCGA
>CAZJBG010000002.1:45829-48445 GCA_964543925.1 uncultured bacterium | reverse complement strand
CTGAACCTGCTCGAGGCCACAGGAGGCGATGACCCCCAACTCCCCCGGGCCTATCTTCGCCCCGGCCGTGATCAAAACCTGCCCCGTCTCCACCTCCTCACCGGCCCGCCGGAGATTATCGCCCGCCTGAGAGGCGTGATAGACCTCCACGGGGGTCTCATCGTAGCCGCTGGTCTGCTCCACCATCACCACCGCATCGGCCCCCGCAGGCAGGGGCGCGCCGGTCATGACCTGGGCGCACTCCCTGGGACCGACGGCGACCTTGGCCTCCCTTCCGGCCGCCACCACATCCACGCAGTCGAGGACCACCGGCCCCTCGCGGCTGGCGCCCTGCACATCCACGGCACGCACCGCGAACCCGTCCATGGCCGAGTTGGTAAAGCGGGGTTGAGGGTGGGGCGCCACGATATCCTGAGCCAGGACCTTCCCGGTCAGTTCGGTGAAAGGCGCCGATAGTGCGGTGGGCGTCGGCACGGCCACCTCAATCAGGTCGTGGGCTTCAGCAACCGAAATCATAGCAGTCTCCCACCGATAAAACCGATGGCGATGAGGACCACAACGCCGATAATCCGCTGGACCGTCCGGGGCGCCAGGCGGAAGGCCCCCAGGTGCGAGCCGATGAGTCCTCCCACGATCACGGCTGCGGCCAGCGGCAGGATGATGTCCATGTCATAGGCGCCCCGTTGGTACCGGGAAACCAGGCCCGCCAGTGAATTCACCCAGATAAACACAGCCCCCGTCCCGGCGGCATCCTTCTCGGAGGCCAGGCCCAGGAGGATCATGATCGGGACCAGGAATATGCCCCCGCCGATGCCCACGGTCCCGGCCACGAATCCCAGCAGCGACCCCAACAGCAGGGCCACCCCCAGCCGGCTGCGCGGGGAAAGCTCCAGAGACACGGCCAGGCTGGGCCACAGATAAATTCGCGTTGCCACCGCTGCCAGGGTCGTGACCAGGAGCCAGAGGAAGACCTCCCGGGACAGGTGCAACGCGCCCCCCAGGTACGCCAGGGGGATGGAGGTCACCAGGAAGGGCCAGATCAGGGACCATTTGACATGTCCGCCCCGCCAGAAAGTAACCATGCCGACCAGGGTCACCAGCAGGTTCAGGGTCAGGGAGGTGGTGGGAATGAATTGGTAGTTCAGACCGGCAATGGCCATGAGCGCCGTGTAGGATGAGCCGCCCCCCAGCCCCACCGAAGCATACAGCAGGGCCACGAAGAAGAACAGGACCGGGAGCAGCTCCGTGAACATTAAATCACGGTCAACCGGACGGGCTACGCCTCATGGCCAGCGCCCTGCTGGACCTCGAAGGCGTGAAATATCGCCGGCACCAGCACCCGCAACGCGTCACTTGCCGCGCCCCGGCTGCCGGGGAGACACACCACCAGGCTGTTCCCGATGGTGCCGACCGCCAAACGGGACAGCATGGCCGTCTTCAGTTTGGTCCGCCCATAGGCATGCAGGGCCTGCTCGACGCCCGGCAGGCGTTCGTCAAGCAGTTGCTCGATGGTTGATATGGTTACGTCCCGGGGCCCCAGGCCTGTGCCGCCGGTAGTGATCAGCAGCTCGACCCCTTCCTCGATCAAGGCGTTGACGGCGCTGCGGAGCTGGTCGGCATCGTCGGGGACCACCACCAGCGGCTCTACCCGGCATCCGGCCTGCCCGAAGCCGTCAGCCAGGACTTTTCCCGATTCATCCTCCCGTTGGCCCGCTGCGGTGGAGTCGGACACCACCACCACCGCCGTCCGGGGACGATACCCTGCGCGCTCCGACGACTTGCCACCGGTCTTCTCCACCAGGTGAATGTCCTCGATCACCATGGCCCTGTCCACCGCTTTGCACATATCGTAGATGGTGAGGGCGGCCACTGCCACGGCGGAGAGGGCCTCCATCTCCAGACCGGTGGTCTCCGTCGCCTTGACCACCGCCTCGATGGCCACGTGGTCGTCCCCCGGTTCAAAATCGATATCCACCCAGGTCAGGTTCAGGGGGTGGCATAGAGGGATCAGCTCGGCGGTCTTTTTGGCCGCCGAGATACCGGCCAGCTTAGCCGTGGTCAGTACATTGCCCTTGGGGAGTTCCCGGGAGAGGATCGCCTGGACAGTGGCCGGGTTCATGCGAATGCGCCCCTGGGCCCGGGCGGTGCGCCGCATGCTCGGTTTTTCGGTCACATCGACCATGCGCACCTGGCCCTGTTCATCCAGGTGGGAAAAGTCGCCGTCGGATTTATCCCGGCTCACCGCGGCTCAATCCTTGGCGGGCCGGGCTCGAAAAAGTGACCCGAAGGCCTCAGTCATGCCCTGTGAGGTCATTAAACCCACCGCTTAATTTTCCACTTCCCACTTTGCACTTTGAATTTTACATTTTGCATTCCCCACTCCCCGCTACCCCCCAATCTGGGTCATGCTCTCTCGCTCGTGATGGGAAACGCCAATCTCATGCTCGTTCTGGGCATCCCAGCCATCCTTGAGTTTGAGCCACATGGCGGATTTGAGCAGCTGGGCCACGTCCTCATCGGTGCCGCCGTCCCGCAGTACGGCTCGCAGGTCGTGTTCGGTGGTGGAATAGAGGCAGTTGCGGATCTGTCCATCGGCCGTGAGACGCACCCGGTTAC
>CAZJBG010000002.1:33827-45819 GCA_964543925.1 uncultured bacterium | reverse complement strand
CAGGTGGAACAGATGGACCGGGTATAGGCCGGAATGAGGGCCACTTTACCGGCATGGCCCGGTGCCTGGAATACGAGGCCCTCAGTGGCCGAGCCGGTAGCGGCGTTGAGGTCGGGGAACAGGCTCGCCAGGCTTTTACGGATCAGGTCGAACCCGAAATAGCGGCCGGTTTTCCAAATCTGGTGGGCGTCAAACGGCATGAGCTCGATAAAACGGACGGTGATGGGCGCATCCCTGGTCAGGGCCACGAAATCGCCCAGCTCATCATCGTTAAAGCCGCGCATGGCCACCACATTGATTTTTACCGATGAAAATCCGGCCTCCAGGGCGGCGCCCATGCCCGCCAGGACCTGAGCCACACCCGTGCGGCGCGTGATTTTCAGGAATTTGGCCGCATCGAGGGTATCGAGACTGATGTTGACCCCGTCCAGCCCCGCCTGACGCAACTGAGCGGCCCGGTCGGTGAGAAATATGCCGTTGGTAGTGAGCTGGACTGAATCGATACCGGGCGTCTGTGCAGCGCCCCGGATCAGTTCGAGGATATCCTTGCGCAGGAGCGGTTCGCCACCGGTATAGCGTATCTTCCGCACCCCCAGACGGGCGGCAATGCGAATCACCCGCAGGATTTCCCCCCGCGACAGGAGCTGTTCGTTACGCGCAAAATCGACACCCTCCTCAGGCATACAGTAGATGCACCGCAGGTTGCACCGGTCGGTAACGGCGATGCGCAGGTAGTCGAACACCCGGCCAAATTGATCCACCAGGCCCCCTGCCGCGGCCGGTGCACGCGTATCCAGTTCCTGTCCAATTTGAGGAATCGTCGTCATTGGCATACCCTGTCCATCATCCGAATAATCTGCAATGATTGCGGACCCCCGGCCCGCCCTACCTGCCCCCAGTCGTGAATAGCTGCCCTGTCAGTGACCTTACCCGTCGCGGATTTTAACAACGGTAACCGGCTAAAACCATAACCTTCGGCCAGGGGGTACTGTCCGAATTCGTTCCTTTTCATAAATAAAAAACGGCCGAAAGTCTTTGGATCTCGGCCGGTTCCAGGGATTTCAATGAAGACAAGTAAGTCACTGTGTCCGAATGACGGACAAAGAGCTAGGCACCAAGTTTTTGTGAAGGATTGATCTTCTGTTGCATGACATAGAAATCTAAAAGATTGCGGATCATTCTCTGATAGCTGGCATTATTCTTTTTTGCTTCACCTTTAAAGAAGTCAATACTGGATCTGCTCAGGTTAAGTGTAACCTTGGCAGTATCTTCTTTAAAAATCAGATTTTCGGGTGCTGGCAGAAAATCCTCTACAACCCGCAGCTTCCCCAGGGGTCCATCACTGTATTTTATTTCGTTCTTCATAGAGCTTCTTTCCTTTTCTCCAGTGTCCGGCGTTTATTATTCTAATCTTGTCAGCCCTATAAGTAAAACTGACGGTTAGGATACCATAGCCGACCCGTCCTATACAATGATACCGTTGCTCAGCATAGCTGTGCTCTGTGTCTTCAGATATAACCCTGTTGGGGTCACCAAAAGCAAATTGCGCCGTCTCGAATGATACGCCATGCTTAATTTGATTCTCTCGATTTTTCGTCTCATTCCACTCAAATTCCGCTGTTTCCATCATTTACCATACAAGTATACATATATAGATATGGTAATGCAAGCATAAGTCTAACTGCGAATCATCACAACTGTTCCTACCACTAACGGGGTGACCTTACCCGTCGCGGTTTGTTTTAACGTAGAGCAATAGGGCCGACGACAAAAAAGATGGTAAAGTTTGGCTGGTTTTGTCCGATAATAGCTAGTTGGAGGGCACCGACCCAACCAGAGAAAGGCGTTTAAGATGACTGAGGAATGCCACAATTCTTCCGAAGGAAATTTTTAGAGCGGGCAATGGCATTATCGTCCATAACATTGGCCCCGTCTGTATATCCGACCTTCCAGCCCGGTTCCAGACCGGCCCGAGCGCCTATCCAGCAGCCGACCGATGCGGCTGAGTCTGCCCGGGGCGTAGCCACAGCGCGCTCCTCACCCGACATTTTTGAGCGGTCATCTGCTGACGTCGAGCTCCCTACAGGTGCTCCCGAGTTTAGTGACCCTTTCATCCAAATCGGGCGTGGCTTGGCCGCAGCTCATGCGAACAAAAATTTTATCTCGGCCGATGACGAAGACACCACAAGCGACGCCGAAACTGAGCCGCGGCAGGCTGTTTTCGACCGCTCATCGGCTACGACCAGCCAAGTCCCCACCGAAACGCAACCCGACACGGGTGCTCCTGAGCGCGGCCGGCTACCTGAAAGTAGAGTCAGTTCGGCCGCGTCTCGTCCTCTCGAAAGCTCGTTAGCAGCCAGCATCGATGGAGCTACCCTCGATATAAATGATCTCACAGCCGGTGAAAAGCAACGCATCCGGGAACTCAAGCTGATCGATGCGGAAGTCAGGCAGCACGAACGAGCTCATGTAGCCGCCGCCGGGATCCTCATTCGGAGCGGCGCCCAATTCACTTTCGTTACGGGCCCCGATGGTAATCGCTACGCCGTAGGTGGCGAGGTACAGATCGATACCTCAGAAGTGCCCGACGATCCCGAAGCGACAATTCGACAGGCCCAAAACATCAGACGGGCGGCGCTGGCGCCGCACCAGCCATCCCAACAAGACCGATCGGTAGCCGCCAGAGCGTCTCAGATGGAGTTTGAAGCCCGGGCGGACCTGGCCCGGGAGAAAGTCCAGGAGGCTCAGGAAGCCCGAGCGGCAGCCGAGGGGTACGCCCTGGGCAGCCAGACCAATCAGCCTCAAACCGGCGAACCGATTCTCGATCAGTTCGCCTAGCCTTCCCAGACCCGGCCTCACAGACGCTTATGACGCCCTCACCTTAGACCGGGCAGCGCCACAATCGATTATTGCACCAGGGCCGCCATTTTGCGGGTGACTTCCTCGTGATAGGTTTTGAGCTGGCGGAAGGTTTTTTTGGCCATACTTGGGGAATGGAGCGGTAAGCGATAACGGACCGGTAGCATCACCACTTGATTGCCCGTTACAAGGAGCTCGTAGGGCAGTGCACCGGTATGCCTGAATGGGTCGATCTCCAGTAGGTCTAAAATCCCTTGTTCCCCGTCATCACCTTCCAGGGAGATGCCGTAGAGCCGCACCTGTTTCCCAGGAACGGCCACTTCGAACACCGACCCAACGGTTGAGGAAGCCTCCAGGCCCGATTTCATGGCGGCCACCGCCTCCTCGAAGGAGCCGAAGGTCGCCAGGGTGATCACGTCCTCAAGAGACTCCGTCCGGCGACCGTAGTGGTAGGTCCGCAGCTTCACCGGCGTCAAGGGGCGGGTAGCGCTGCCGCCGTAGGGACGCATGAACCGACCGCGCATCTTCGGCATGGCGCTGAGCAGCTTCCGCCGGAAGATTGCCAGCTGATCGGCCACGGCGGGATAGTCCTCCTGAAGATACGCATGGGCCCAATATTCCGGCTCCTGGCACGAGACGTAGGTCAACTCCCCCACCCTGGTAATGGCGATGCGCATGGCGGCGAGATAGCCGGCCGTCTCCTTGCCGCTGCCCGCCACAGCCAGGAGATTGGGGCCGGTTACCACGATGACGTAGCGGTTGGGATCGTCCGCCGGATGGTACTTGCCCAGGATCTCGATATTGCCCATGAACAGCCGGCCGATCAGCTCCTTGGCGGTCAGCTCGACGCTCTTACCACTTTCGCCGATGAGAAAATACGGCTGTAGCGGCCGGGTGTCCTCAGGGCTGGTTTGCCGGACCGGCGCTGGGCCGCTTCCAGCGAACAGACCGGCAGACAGCTGGGCCAGCAGCATAATAAACAGTAGCTTATTCATCATGGATAGATGGGTAGAGCGGTGTGCGCCCACCCAGGTCGATCGGAATGATGTCGACAGAAGGTTTACTGCGGTTACCGTAGCCGCTGAATAGTGAACTGCCGGGCCTGACCGTCCGCCACAATCGAAAGCAGCTTTTGCCCGCTCCGGTTGCACCAGGCAATGATGTCCGGCTCCGCGCAGGGATGGGAGCTCGACATGCGCAGGATGCCGCCCACCGGTAATTGCCGAATGGCCTGCCAGGAACGAATCACCGGCATGCCCATCCCGCAGTGTCCCAGTTCCAGATGCATATCGACCCTCATGCTTTGCGCCGCATACGTCTCATGCGTATCATGCGCCTCCTGCGGATGCGCTGCACGTGTCTTCAGACTGACCGTCATGCGTGGATCAAATGAACAGGGATATGTCGGCGTCGGCGGCAAAGTCCAGGAATGTGGCTGCTCCGCCCATCTCGATGCCGTCGATGAAAGTGTCGGGTGTAAAGCCGAATACGCCCATGGTCATTGTACAACCGATGAGCCGAACACCCGACTCCAAGCACATATCCCGCAGCTGTTCGATGGTGGCCACGCCCTCCTTGGCAAAGGTCTTTTTCATCAGGGAAGTGGCCGCCGTCTCGAAGCCGGGGAGGTTGCCCATGAGCAGGTTCGGCAGGGGCAAGGGCACTTTTTGCAGGGCCTCGGGTCCAAAGGGCAGTTTCAACGGCATGGCCGGATTGGCCTGGGGTGCGACCTTGGCGGTTATGTTTTTTTGCAGGAGCGCTAAGCCGTAAAATGTGAAGAACACCGCCACTTCCATCCCCATCGCCGCTCCCGTCGAGGCCAGTATAAAGGGCGGATAGGCCCAGTCCAGCGTTCCTTGTGAGGCAACGAGTGCCAGACGCTTCGGTTTGTTCTCAGCCATGACGTGCTCCCTCAATAACAACGCTTAGTTATGTTTTTTCCACGTAGAAGATGAACCGGTCCTCTTCCACGTTTTGGTCGATGATCTTATTACCTGTCTGGTGGCCCCAGGCTTCCATGTCTTTAACCGAGCCTGGGTCCGTGGCCACCATACGCAGCACCTGGCCAACTTCCAGGGTATCGATGGCTTGCTTGGTCTTAAAAATCGGCAGTGGGCAATTCAGCCCCGTGCAGTCCAATTCCTTATCGAATACTAACGTCGTCATGAATCCTTTCCTCTTCCCGGGTGACAATCATCCCTTAAGTCGTTCTTACCACTCGGTGCGCCCTATGTTCCCATATCGTTATTCCCAACAATTTAGATAACCAAGCTTAAGCAGATCGGCCCTCTTACACCGTCGTGCAGGTTACACAAAGCTTTCTCCGTTTCGGGTGGCAACCGGAATTTAACACGTGATGACACCCCGGCAACCATTTGGAAAAACATTTGCCTGAGCTCCATCCTATGAAGTGCCGCCGATGCAGCTTAGCGAGTTCAGGCCCGTGGTCAGTCCGCTCCGGAAGCAGCCCTGCTCACCCCTACCGAAGGCAGCGGTTACGGAGCGTCAGATTAGAGGGGCAGGCGAAACCCGTCCACCCTCAGTGGCCATTCCTGAGATCCGCAATAGTGCGGACGACGGTTGAGATCATTGCAGCGCAGGGGCGAAGTGGCGAACTGGAGGGTCAGGATGCGGGGCTATGGGGTTCTATTGACCGCCAATGTGCTGAAACCCTTTCATGGGGTGAGACTCTTCAACCCCCCATCCAGGAGAATCTGGGTCATTTTCTTCGCTTTGTTGGGATTTTCGATAATAAAACTTATCAGTGCGCGCTGCTCCGGATAGAGGCGGTCTTCCGCCACGGCATGCGTAGGACCGGTCTCCTCGGTCGACAAGTAAATCATCTCGGCCTTCAAATTGCCTCTTCCGGTCAGAAGCCAAAGGGGCGAGATTTCCTGCTGCCGGCAGACCTTTTCCATCATATCCATCGTGGGTCTTTGGCGATTCCTTTCATACGCGTTGATGGTCTGTCGGCTAACTCCCAACAGCTCACCAAATTCCTGTTGGCTAAGGCTGATCAATTTTCGGATTTGGCGGAATCGCTCCCCGAACTGCCATGTAAACTCGTTCATGCCGTCGTCATAAATTTATTGACATTGTGTGAAACCATTGATTACATTTCTCCATAGTTTATATATTACTTATATTCGATTGAGTCCCCTGAGTGGTAGTGAGCTCTTTGGAATGTAAGGGTTTTTGTGTCCATAATCTAGTTAAACAGATAGATTTTATGGGCTTGATATACAATATATATAGTATTTCTTATCATCTGACGGCTGGCCGCTAGGGGCAGGTGAAAGGCTAGAGGAAGATAAAGAGCTGTTGGCTCGATGCGAAGTGGATAGATAAGGTGTGTATTGTTCGTATGTTATGGAGAATACGATAGTGACGAAATGGGTTTTATATCTGCTACTAGACGGCCAGCTGGACTTACATATGTGAGTAAAGCCACTGCAAGCCGGCTGTCCTGGGGTCATCGTCAGTGTGCAGGCAACCTTTCGCCAAGCGACAACGTTCTTATCGGTAGCTGGGAAAGCGGCGAGTGCAGGAGCGGGGTTATGCTCCTACTCCGAGCACCGTGGCTCCTAACAAACAAATTTGTCTGCCGTTTTCAGATTGAACCTTATTCGGGGCCAACTTTTCCATCAGGTGATTCGTCTCCAACCCAACAACCACCCAAGTCAAAATCCCCCGAATTTCGATCCATGCCACCCCCGTTCGGCGATCTTGCTTCACGGAGCGGGATAAGGGTAGATCCCGTCTAATGCCGCTCCGGTCAATACTCGTGGTTGAAGATGATGTGGTGGACGCTATGTCGATACAACGGGCGTTTAAAGAGGTGCGCTGCCCGAGATTAATCAATATCGTCGCCAACGGCAAAGAAGCCCTCCAATTCCTGGAAGATAAAAACAACGAAAGACCCGGTATTATCATTCTGGACCTGAACCTGCCGATCATGAATGGAGTTGAATTCCTGCGGACGATCAAACAGGACCATGTCCTTAAGCGTATTCCGGTCGTCGTCTTCACCTCCTCGAAGGAGCAACCCGACAAGCTCGCTACCTATGACCTGTGCATCGCGGGCTACATGGCCAAGCCTGCCGAACATAACCGGTTCATCGAGAAAATTCGAGCTATCCATACCTATTGGGCCCTCAATGAATTGCCCGACTAGCGCCCTCTATTTCGCCATGGAAAAGAATTGAGCTGCCGCCTTGACCGCCAGAAATGAACAAACTCTCATGCACGAGATGGATGATCGTCAAAACCATCTCCGTCTCAATCCGAAGGCGCACGCTGACCGGTATAAAGTCCTGGTCGTGGAGGATGATGCGGTAGACCAACTGGCCTTTAAACGACTCGTCGAGCAAGACGGTCTGCCCTACGACTACACCATCGCCGACTCCGTGGCCGCGGCCCGGGAGTTCCTAAGTCGTGACTGGTGCGAAATCGTGATCGCCGATTACATGCTCGGTGATGGGACAGCCTTCGACTTGATGGATGCCACCCAGGAAATCCCCATGATCATTGCCACGGGCACAGGTGACGAGGAGATCGCCGTGCGGGCCATGAAAAAGGGCGCCTACGACTACTTGATCAAAGACCCGTTGCGAAACTATCTCAAAATGTTACCCCTGACCGTGGAGAACGCCCTCCAACGCAAATGGGCCGCCGATCGGCATCAGATGATGTCCCACGCCATTATGAGCATCAGCGATAGTGTCGTGATCACCAATGATGATGATGACATCATTTTAACCAACCGGGCTTTTTGTAATACCTATGGTTACCAGGAGGATGAAATCCTCGGACAATCGATCGACCTGCTTTGGACCGATAATACAACTGACCATCCTAGCCAGGGAACTTCGCCCCGGCAAAAGAAGGTCGACGGTGAATTTATCAGCAGACGCAAGGACGGCAGCCTCCTGACCATTGCTCTCTCGCGGTCGCTGATCACCGATGACAGCGGGACCACCCTCGCCTGCCTCAGCATTATTCGGAACATTACCGAACGCAAGCAGGCTGAAGATAGATTGCGTACAAGTAAGGAGGAAGTCCAACAGCATGCCGCCTACCTGGAAAAGCGCAACCAGGAACTGGACCAGTTCAGCTATGTGATCTCCCATGACCTCAAGGCTCCCCTGCGCGCCATTGCCAATTTGGCGCGGTGGATCGAAGAGGACCTGGGTGACAGCCTCCCCGGGGAATCGCGGGAGCACATGAACCTGCTGAACAAGCGGGTGCTCAGGATGAACGCCCTCATCGAAGGCCTGTTGCAGTTTTCACGGATTGGCCGCAGGCAGGAAACATTTACCGCCGTGAAGGTGGACGATCTGCTGAAAGAGATTATCGATTCCCTGGCGCCGCCGGCCGGCTTTGAGGTGGTCATTCAACCGGGTATGCCTCAACTGTTCACCAGCTCATTGCAACTGACCCAGGTGTTTACCAACCTGATCAGCAACGCCTTAATGCACCATGATAAAAAGCGGGGACGGGTGGAAATTGCGGTAGAGGACCTGAACCATACCTGCCGGTTCAGTGTAATCGACGATGGTCCAGGCATTGATCCTGCCTACCACGGCAAGGTTTTCGAATTATTCCAGACCCTACAGCCACCGGATCAGGTCGAGAGCACCGGCATTGGCCTGGCCCTGGTTAAAAAAATTGTTGAGGACAACGATTGTGAGATTGAACTGCATTCGAAGGAAGGAGCAGGGACCACCGTCCGTTTCACCTGGCCCAAGGATTCACGTAAGGAGGAAAACGTTGGAGAGTAAACCGATCAGTCTTCTTTTGGTGGAGGATGACGAAGCCGATATTTTGGATATCCAACGGTCCATGCAACTGCACAAGGTTCCCAATCCGCTTTATATAGCCAGAGATGGCATCGAGGCACTGGCCATGCTCCTGGGCACTGGTGAGGATGGCGGAGCGGTTGTCCCCTATCCATACCTCGTCTTGCTGGATCTCAATCTGCCCAGGATGGACGGCCTGGAGTTTTTGAAGGCCGTGCGCAACGATCCCAAAATACGTTCCACCATGATCATTGTGATCACCAGTTCGGACGACGAACTGGCCTGGGCGACGGCTTTCGAATTGAACGTGGCCAATTATCTCTCCAAGCCGGTGAACTTCGATCAACTGATCGCCATGATCGCCACACTGGAACGGTCGTGGAATACTCGTGCAGGAGACGAGACGCCACCCCCTGAGATTATTGGGAGATTCGCATAGATGGATCAGGAAAATCGCTATCACATTCTGGTTGTCGATGATGACGAGGTCGATCGGCGGGCCGTTAGCCGGGGACTGGCCAATTCCGGGCTTCAGGTGGAGATCGAGGAAGCCCGTGACGGCGCGCAGGCCATCGACATTCTCAAACTCATCACCTTCGATTGTGCATTCCTTGATTATCGTCTGGGCCCGGGCAGTGACGGCCTGGAGGTGCTCAAACAACTCAGGGAAAGGGGCGATAATACACCTATCATCATGATGACGGGGTATGGCGATGAACGCATTGCCGTAGAACTGTTGAAGGCCGGGGCCACCGATTATCTGCCCAAGTCGACCCTCACCCCAGATGTCCTCGGCAGAAGCGTCCGCAACGCCGTTTCGCTACGACATTCAGAGGAGCAGTATCGCCAAGCCGAACAGGCCCTTCGGGAAAGGGAAGCCAACTTCCGATCTATTTTTGCAACCGCCAATGACGCCATTATTGTCATAGATCCTACCGCCTCCCAAATCGTGCAAGCCAATCCGCAGGCTACAGACCTGCTCGGTTATTCCACCTCGGAGCTGGAAAAATGTAGCGCCGACATCGTTTTTCCCGAAAAGTTGGAAGAACTCGTCCAACTCGCAGGGCAGAATAACGACGGTGGACCGGGTCAGACGGTTGAGAGCCTATGCCGGCATAAGCAAGGACATGATATCCAGGTGGAAATCTCCGCGTCCCGGCTGCTTCTGGGCGGGCAGTCGATGATCCTGACCCTGCTCAGAGACATCACCGAACGGAAGCGCCTTGAGAAGGAACGGGAAGATGCACTGCTGAACGCTATCGAGTCACGTAAACTGAGCTCCATCGGTGAAATGGCCTGCGGTATCGCCCACGAAATGAATCAGCCCTTGCAAAGTTTTAAGCTGGTCCTGCATAATCTCACGATAAAAAACGACAACGGCAGCTTGGAACCTGAAACCCTTTCACAGAAGATGGACAAGATGATGCACCTGGTGGACGAAATGTCGTCCGTCATCACCAACTTGGAAGGCTATGCCAGCCCTGACGACGAATACGGTCATTATCCCCTGGTGGAAATCATTGACTCAACGCTTTCGATTGTCGGGGCGCAGCTGAAGAGCGCAGACATTACCGTGGAGGTAGATATCCCCCAGGATCTTCGGCTCAGGTGTCGACGCAGTGCCATGACACAGGTATTGCTCAACCTGTTGACCAACGCTCGGGACGCCTATTTGACTCAGAGTCGGTTACCCGGGACGCCCCGTCTCATTACCCTATCGGTCAAATCAGACGATAGCACACAGCACATTTATGTGCAGGACAAAGCAGGTGGGATTCCGGCGGCGATGCGCGAGCGGGTCTTCGAACCCTTTGTCTCCACCAAGGATGCCGTCAAGAATATCGGAATGGGGCTGCATATCGTCAGGCAGATTATCTCGGAGCATGGCGGGGAGATTCGGCTGCACGTCAAGGATAATATCGGCACCTGCATTGAGCTGATCCTGCCCCAACCGGTCAAAAAGTCATCGAGCCCATCCAGCTCGAACGAAACGGTCTTAACGGAGCTGGCATGAACGAAACTAAAGTCCTCATCGTGGATGATGAAAAGCCTATCCTGGAGGAGTATGGAGGATTATTTGGCAGTCAGCCCTTTGAGGTTCTGACAGCCAGCGATCCCCAGAAAGCCATTGGGCTACTCGCTGACCAGTCAATAACGGTGCTGGTCACTGACCAACGCATGCCTGCCATGACCGGCCTTGAGTTGGTGCAGAAGGCCAGGGAAATATCGCCCGATACCATCCGCCTGATCCTGACCGCACACGCTGACCAGGACGCCATGCTCGAGGCGATCAACGTGGGACAGGTATTCCGCTTTCTCCTCAAGCCGTGCGACCCCCAGGTGTTCATCGATTCGGTGGTGGACGCCATCGATTACGCCAAGCAGATGGGTCGGATGGACAAGTTAATCAACGCACGCAATCATTATGTAGATGCCAGCTCAGATTTGGAAATTCTCCAGGTACAGCTGGAGGAGCGAGACGCTGAGGCGCAAATGCTGGTGTTGGAAGGTGAGCGAGTGGCATCGAAGCAGCGGGAGACATTCAAGGCGACTCTCGCCGCACTGGTGAGTATGATTCAAATCAAAAATCAGGCCCTGGTAAAGAATGGCCAATGGGTCGCGACCTTTTCCGTCAAACTGGGCCAGGCACTCAATATGACCGATCGCGATCTGCACCCGCTGCAATTGGCCGGCTACCTAAAAAATTTGGGTCTCCTGCTCCTCCCGGACCTGTATTCCGAGAAGAGCGCAGGCATGTTCAGCAACGACGAATTGCGGCGATATTATCGTTTCCCCATCCTGGGTGAACAGGTCCTCAAGAAAATGCCCGGATTCGGCAAGGTCGGGACCATTATCAGCTACCAACTGGAGCGCTTTGACGGCACGGGCCCCAGAGCAATCGCCGGTGATGATATCCCCCTCCCCTCGCAAATACTGAATCTCGCCCATGACGCCTACCAGATTCTCTTCTTAAGGTCCAAAGAGAGCGGTTCCGAATCGATCTATGGTCGAACCTACGTGGTCAATCATATCCGCAAGAACATGAACAAGCTCTACGGCCCCCAGGTGGCCCAGGCGTCCATGAAATTGTTGGGGTAGGTCTGCAGCACGGTCGACTTGATCCCTGACCGGCGCCTGCCTCCCGCGTCCGAGGTTTCATGAGCGGGGAGCTTCACCTAGTATGCGCTCGGCGGCGGCTACATTGCCGACCTTGGCATGGAGACCAGCCAGTCGCCTGCGAATCCCCTCATGGGAGGGATGGTCCTTCAGCCAGGCCCCGTAATAAACGATCGCTTCTTCGAATCTCCGCAACTTAATCAGCGCATGCCCGCCCA
>CAZJBG010000002.1:0-33817 GCA_964543925.1 uncultured bacterium | reverse complement strand
CACGAAACTGATCGGGCAGGGGCCGGGGCAGTTCATTCAGGATGACCAGCAAATCCTCCCACCGACCCAGATGAGCCATAGCCGAGGCCAACCGTTCGCGCGTCTCTCGGCTGCCGGGTTCCAGAACCAGGCACCTTCGCAGAACTTGCTCCGCCCCGGCAAAGTCTTCGACCGACAGGTAAAGTTCCCCCAGGCTGAACAGGACGTGCTGTTCGGGGAGGAGGATATCCTGCAGGATGCCACTTTGGATGCCACCCTTTACCTTCACGGTGACCGCCAACACCTTTTCGAGGCATTGAATCTGCCCCGGGACATCCCCACGGGATCGCATGACCTTGTACAGCCTGAAATGTGCATCGGACTGGCTCTCGGTGACGGCCAGGGACTGTTGAGCGTACTTTTCCGCGTCTTCGATCCGTTCCAGTTCCCAGCAGGCCTCCGCGGTGGCATTGAGGAGGGGTACGGCCGCCATGCCGGTGAACTCGCCGATCTCCAGCGCACGTAGATAGGCCCGCAGGGCTGCCTCATAGTCGCCCGACAGAGCCCAGTTTTGCCCCAAAGTAAAGTGGGCATACGCCGAATCAGGTTGCTCCTTAGCCATCAATTTCAGCAGGACCTGGTAGCCCTTGCGCTTGGCCAGCAGATCGTCGCTATCCTGGGCATAACCGAGGTGATACAGGACGATGTCAGAGGGCTTCTCACGCCCCCCGGCAGCCTTCAGACTGGGATGAACCTGCTCGTGAATGCGACCGCTGAACCGGATGCCCCCATGATTGGAAATCAGCCGGTGGGCCATGGAAAGCGTAAAGTTCAGCCGGTCCTTCTGAAGATTTCTGATCATCACCTGGTAAATGGTGGGCCGGCGGGCCGGGGTCAGCAGTTTACGGAGGCGGTCCACGGAATCAGGCGTCAACCGTTCGTCGGCATCCAGCCACAGGATCCAATCGCCGGTAGCGTGGCGGATCGATTCGTTGCGGGCGGCGGCGAAATCATCGACCCACTTAAAATGGTGCACCTGGGCCCCAAAGGACTTGGCGATCGCCACAGTATCATCAGTTGAGCCCGTATCCACCACCACGACTTGATGGGCCACTTCCTTGATGCTGGCGAGGCAGTCGGGCAACATGAGCGCTTCGTCGCGCACAATCATGCAGACCGACAACTTTCCACGAGCCATGGTTACTCCGGGTTCTTCAGGTTTTCTTGAAGGACTGTTTGAATGGTGAAAAAGAGTGGCTGATTGTGTTTGTAAACATATTCCAGGACGGTTTGCATCTTGTACTGATGCCGATTCAGCTTGTTTTGAATCTCGATGACACTCCTTAACAGGCGTTCATTGGAATGTTGGGATGCGATCTTCCATACCAGGAGAGCCGGCTTAAACAGTCCTTTTTCCAGTGAAATGTAGTACTGGCGTTCATTGAAGAAAGTGTCCAGAGCCTTATACTGGGCGGCAACGGCGTCTTCCTCCCGATTGATGGCCAGGAGCAAGTGTCCCAGGGGTACCGAGAAACGCCCATCCGCTTCCATGTGGTCATGGATGGTCCATAAGGAATTGACGGTTTTCTCGGGATAGTAGTTGCCGATCAGGAGGTCTTCGCAAAACATGCCGATTAATCCGTTCACGCCAAAGGGCTCGTAACCAGAGGCGTCTGATTTTTTACTCAGTACGCTCAGCCCCGCTTCCACGGCCGAATGAGCCCGTTCCCATTCCTTCAACCTGGTGGCGGTCTCGGCAAGATGATACCAATAGCCCACCGAATCCGGATTACGGTCCAGTTCCTGCTCAATGCGGACCAGGGCATCACGGAGCTCCCATTCCTCCAGCTCGGGATCTCCCAGGCTGACAATGGCCGCACCGGTCATAAAATTTACCGGCCATTTCAGTTGGTCCCCCGCACTCGCCTGGTCCGAACTGACCATAAGGGACGGGAAAATGACATGGGACCAATAGAAACCTCGATCCGTGCGGATAAGGCGCGTTTCGAAGTGGTGATTGCTGGGTTCGTTAAACCTGATGATGGGGAAATCAAAGGCAATGGCAGAGGTGTCCCGAAGGCGGTCGAGGATAGGCTGTGGATCTTCCGCATGGAGCACCTCCTGCTGGTTCAGGAATAAGGCCCAGGGAGTCGACACTTTCGTCAGAGCCGTGTTAAGCAGGGCGCTTTCATCGGGATCAGCCGGCACCTGGTAATACTGGGCATCGTACTCCGAGGATAGATGCCGGACAGTTTGTCCACCCGCACGACCGGCATCCACGACCACTATTTCGGTTGTGAGACGGTTCATGGAATGCAAGACGTTCGCGAGATTCCCAAGTCGATCGTGTACCACCAGACAAAGAGTAATGTCCCCTGATATCGGCTCCAGAGGGTTGCTCACGCCATTATCTTTTTCTCGATTCTCATCATCTCCTCCAGCCGTTGCCATTTGTCTAGTTTTTTATTGAATAGTTCCTTGTTGTTGATCCGATAGGCAGGCTCACTTCCTTCTGGATGAAAGGTCTCCAGCACACCTTTACTCGCGTAATCATCGATGACAGACTGATAGGTCTCGAGTGGTTGATCAAATTTTTCCTTGAGGCGTTTGGCTACGGCGGCCGCCTCATAGTCGTCCATGGCCCCTTGTTCCTTCCTCATTTCCTCAATCACCTGGATCAGTTCCAGCTCATACCGGCTGGAGAACCTGAACTGCTCCGACATCTCCTTGGTATGGCCCCCTTCAAGCAGGTAACGCTCCCGGCAATAATCGGCGAATTGGTAAAACTTATCCGGGAACTCGAGTATGAATACCCGGCCGATATTTTCCCGACGATCACTTTTGGCAACCTTGGATGAAACCAGGGCGTTCAGAATGTCATTCACTCGTTCCTGATTAAAGGCCAGCAGGAATGCAATCGTCGCCACGGCCTTGGTCCACGGGACGATAATTTGATCCATGGTATCGGGTTCTTCCTGCTTGGCCAGCATGGCCAGCAGATTGACCACCTGGCGGCCGGGGCCCTGGGTCAGCAGGATACTTTGATTGCGGGTGGCATCTCTTAAGCGACTGGCCAGGATTGTGAAGAAACTCTGCATCCACTTGGGGACCTCTTCCAGGCGGTGATGGAACAGCTCACGACTGATTTCCAGGGCTACGCTATCGGTCACCGCCTTGGCGGTTGCCGAGCGGTTGTGCCGGTCGAGGATGGCCATTTCGCCGAAGATGGAGCCAGGCGTGATATTTGCCAGGATCGTTTTGTGATCGCCGAGTATCTTGGAAATTTCTACCTGGCCTTCCAAGAGGATATACATGGATTGGCCGGGGACGCCATCCTTGAAGATCACATCACCAGCGTGGTACTGCCGTTTCAGCTGCTCCTTGATGAAAGTCATGGGATCAAGCCTTCCTAATAAATCGCATGCTATGCCTTCGGGCTAAATGCAACGCCCGGCCGGTGGACCTACTGGCTACTCGCGAACTGCCGTAAGAGCGCACGGGCCTGCGTATGGGTGGGATTGGCGGCCAGGACGGCCTCAAGATGGTGTGTGACCTGTTCAACCTCATCAATCTCGGCATAGAGCGTGGCCAGTACAAAGTGTGTGGGCCAGTTGCCGGGGTCATCTTTCAAAATTCCCATGAGGGTGCCAATCCCTTCCTCAAACCGATCCTGCTCGATCAAGACTTGCCCCAGCAGACGCCTGGCGTCCAGGTCCCGCGGGTTCTTCTCCAGGATTTCCACGAGCCGATCCTGGGCGCTGCTCACCTGGCCTTCAGACAGGTCGATGAGAGCCAGGCTCTGTTGAGCCGGAGCCCAACCGCGATTCAAGCTTAAGGCCCGCTCATAGTGATTCCTAGCTTCACGAGTTTCCCCAGCCACCTGCGCGACGCGGCCCAAACCATACACGGCCGCCACCATGAGGGGGTTTTCGGTCAGGATCTCCTCACATTGCAGGCGTCCGTCGTCCACATCCCCCTGGTCGATCGACTTAAGGGCAGCCTTTGATCTTTGTTCGAGCTCCTTCGTGAGGGGTTCATGCTTCTCCAGTAGCCAGTCGAGGTTGATTCGGGGCCATTTCACGCGGAATATCTGCTTGTTTTTTCTCAGGGAGGCCGTGTAATCAACCTTATTATCCACAAAGGTGCGACTGCCAAAGTGATGGATGAACGTGCCTTCGTCCACCATAATGGCATAACCCTTTTCCCGGACCCGCAGACAGAGGTCGTCATCTTCATAGTTACCTGATCCGAAGCGTTCGTCCAGCCCCCCGAGTTCATCATAAAGGGCCTTGCGCAGGAGCATGGCAAACCCGGCTATGCGCCGACGGGGGGTGAGCTTGCCGCGATTCGCATTCCTGACTTTTTGGGCGAAGCCGTAGAACTCCTGGTCGCCTTGGTAAGGCACCTTGGCCAGTCGCTGGCGGCCGGACACGTAATTGGTGATCGGGCCTACCAGGCCAATGCGGGCGTCGCATTCAAGGGCCGCCACCAGGTTTTCAAGCCAGCCGTCACCCACCAGGACATCATTGTTCAGCAAAAGGACATACTGCCCCCGGGCGGCTCGTACGCCCTGGTTATTCCCCGCCGAAAACCCCAGATTGGTGGCATTATCAATCAAGCGGAAGTTGGGGTGCTTGGCCACCTGTCGCTGAAGATACTCTTTGGTACCATCGGTGGATCCGTTGTCCACGAAGATCACCTCGTGGGGGCATTGGGTATGATGGATGAGCGACTGGACCGTGTATTTCGTATAGGTCAGTGCGTTGAAGGTGAGCATGATGATGGACACATCATGCTGGTCCAGGGTCTCACCGGTCCGGGACAGGAGGCCCTCCAATTTCCCCTCCCATTTGTCCTGCAGGCGCTCGATGTTCGCCGCACCGTGCCGGTGCCTGCCGGGACTCTGCGACTCATAGTGATAAAGGACGGCCTGGGGGGTGTAGATATTTTTTAATCGCCGCTCCAATATGCGCAAACAAAGGTCGACATCTTCATAACCGAAAACGAAGCCCTCATCAAAACCACCGAGCTGGTCGAACAGCTCCTTTCCGATGAGCATGCAGGCCGCCGTGACACAGGGGTACGCTCGTTCCGTATTCACGGCCGGCGCATCCTGAGCGAAATGGTGATGCACATGGTAGGGACTGACGGGGTTGGGATAGTTGCGGATCAGCACGCCGGCATGCTGAATCGTATCGGTCTCGGGATAGAGCAGTTTCGCGCTCACGGAACCCGCATCGGGATGTCGTTGATGGGTTTCCAGCATCGCAGCTAACCAGCCGGGCCGAGGCAGGGTGTCGTTGTTGAGAAAGACCAAATATTCGCCCCTGGCTACCGCTGCCGCCTGGTTGTTGGAGGCGGAAAAATTCGCCCCCTGTTCGTTATAGATATACCGAATATCATCCCCCAGTTCCCTGGCGAACTCGGCGGTCCCATCCGTGGACCCGTTATCCACCATGATGATCTCGTAAGGGATGTCGATGACGGTCTCCCGAATGCCTCTCAAGCATTGACGGGTCAGCTCCACCCGGTTCTTTACCGGGATAATGACGGTGACCAGTACGCGGACCGGATCGATCTGAGGGGAACGACTTTTGGCCATGTTACGGTCGTCGCCCCGCCCCTTTGGCCGTCGTCTGATCGGTTAAAGCCGCCAACATCTCCTCGGCCGATGGATGGTTTGGATCGGCTTTCAGGGTCCGGGCCATATGTTCCCTGGCCTGGTCCAGGTGGCCCAACTGATAGTTGAGGGCGCCCAGGGCAAAAAGAGTATCCGCATCGCTGGGTTCCTGCTCCACCACCTGTTCAAAGGCCTTAAGCCCCAGTTCCAGGCGTCCCAGGGCCACGTAGACCTGGCCCAAATTACGCAGCGTGTCCGCATCATGAGGATTCAACTGGACGGCGCGCTCCAGGTGCTGGAGGGCCTGGTCGTGCCTCCCGACCTGAACGTAGGCAGCAGCCAGATCGTTATGGGCATCGGCGTGGGCGGGATGCGCCTCGAGCAGCGACTCAAACGCCGTAATCGACGCTTCCACCTGGTGATCCTCGAGCAGCTTGCGCGCCTCCTTAAATTTCGTATGGGCTTCTTCGGGAAGGTCCGCCGCCCAATCATTGGTCGTGGGCCCTTGCGTCGAACTTGCCGGACTCCAGCCGGCGACCGGTCGTTCCTGGCCGGATACACGGGACCGACCGTAAATCGGACCGGCTTCCTTTTCCAACTCGCCGTACAGCCGGCGGACCGCTGGGGAGATTTCAGCTGACGGGACCGGGGAGACCGAGGCGTGATAATGGCGTAAATCCGAGGACACCGTCTCACACGCTGCCTGGAGGCGTTCCTCGGATACGGACCAACCCAGCCAATCCACCAACCGCCGCAATTCACCCTGGGGATGGGTGAAATAGGCGTCGTAGTGGGTGATCAGTCGTTGCCGGGAACCGGTTGGCTCCAGGAGCTGGCGGTAATGCTCCATCCACAAGTGGGCGCCGAAGGCTGGTGAAAAGCCGTTCCGCCGCTTAAGGGAAGCGGCTACGTCCAGAGGATGCCGCAAACAGACGACGACCTTCACATCCGGGAGCAGGGCGAGCCAGAACGGGAGTGTGAAACAGAAGCGGGGGTCCTTCCAGCCCCAGATCTCCTGCACGCCAAAACCTTCGATCAGCTTCAATGCTCTATCGCGCAGGTGGTCCAATTCGGGTCGCTGCTCCCAGCCCGGCTCGATCTCAGGTGGCAGAAAATCCCAACCCCCACCCAGCCGTTCCAGAATGAGATCATTGATCTCCATGACATCAAGATTCTCCCAATAGCCGGCGGGATTGTCCGGATGGGGCGGCATGATCCGCTCCTCGGGCCCCAGATAAAGACC
Organism: uncultured bacterium; assembly: GCA_964543925.1. Lineage (GTDB taxonomy): Bacteria > Fidelibacterota > Marinisomatia > SCGC-AAA003-L08 > TS1B11 > JADFNF01. The sequence goes on along the minus strand of CAZJBG010000002.1, from coordinate 26,975 downwards.
GCACTGTTGCAGGAGCCGCGTCACCATGGACGTGCCCGAGCGGTGCATCCCCGTGATGCAGATGGTCATATTGCCAGCCAATTCTGCACGATGAATCTATTGCGCGTATGACAAGGGTGGACTCTCCCCTTGAACGGTCGCGGAGTGTGACAGTTTATCGGCATGAAATACTTGGCGGCGGTAATCGGGACCTCCCCGGCAACTGCGTGCGGCCAATATCTGGCCGATCCGACAGCCTGCAGGGCAGCCATCCCCGGTCGTCATGATCCTATAATTGTACCGTCACTGCCCCGTTTCGCCACTTTCGCTCTCGTCGTGACCCTTCGCCTGGACCATTTTCAGCAGCGAATCCGGCACACCCAGGGTCTGCACGGCGCCACTGCCCTGGGCAGCGGCGAGGTTTTCCTCCCGTATCCGCAGGTAAATCTCTTCCCGATGAATAGGCAGGTGGGTTGGGGCCGAAATACCGACCTTCACCTGGTTGTTGCCACACTCCAGGATAGTGAAAATGATCCCGTCGGCCACTCGAATGCTCTCACCATTTTTCCGGGTTAAAACCAGCATGGCGTCTAAGTATCTTCCGAAAAGGGTACCAGATTGACCAGGGGCTCATCGACCCGCAAGTTTTCAAGGTCCATAAAGATTTGGTGCCCCTGCTTGGTTATGGAATTGATGATGATCGGTGCCTTGGTGTTGGCGGTGATGATGCCCTCATTGGCATCAACCCGTAGAACATAATAAGGTGCGATTTCCTCCGGGGAGGGGTTGCCAACCAGACTCAACTGTTCCTTGGTAATATGAGGCACAACCTGCTTTTTCAACAGCAAGCAGCTGATGATGGGCAGTGCCACTTCAGGATCGTCCATCGAGCGTAACCAGAGGAACGGCCGCATGTCATTGCGACCGACGAGCATATACTGCTTGTGATCCTCGAACCCTGGGAGTCCGGCCGGGAAATGCGCTGGCCCGGCGGCCTCAATCCACTCCGGTTCGGTGGAGGTGTCCTGGGACGGATCGCCCATATTTACTGGATGAAATTAAGAATGCTGATGTTCATGATGCGCGCGCTTGATTCCAGGGCCGCACGAAAGCCCAACTCCTGGGCATTGAATCTTAAGATAGCATCGGTCAGATCTACGTCCTCAGCCTGGGAAATATACGACTGAATATTGATCCTTGCCGTCTCCAAATTAGCCCGGGTCAGCTCCAGCTTGCGCTGCTGGGACCCGCCCCTGGAGATGGCGTTCAAGAGCGTATCGGAAACTGTCTCGATCTGCCCCATGGCTGCGTCCATGGCCGGACCGTCATTGGCTGCAATGGCATCGCGGAGGGCGATGGTGGCCGCATATACTTCACTAAACTCCGACCCTACCGAGTTGATCGGCAGGAAAGTATCCTCCCCCACTTTTCGTGAGATCGCCTTGTCATTCCCATTGTAGGTAACGGTGGTACCATCAAAAGAAAAAGGAGGGGTACCCTTGGTGATCGTGCCTCCAAAGATGAATTTTCCCATAAACTTGGTGTTGCCCATGAGCAGCATCTCCTCAAGCAGAGCCTCTACTGTGAGAGCAATCCGGGGCCGATTGAGGGTATCGGTATCGGACCGGGCGCGCAGGGCTTCCTGCTGAACCTGCTGGAGTGCATCGTACAGGGTATCCATCGCCTGGGTACCGGTTTTGTTCCAGCCCAGTCCATCTTCAATGTCCTCAAGATACTGTGCGTTTTTCACGGCCAGGGTCTTAAATCTGGATGCCCGGTCGAATCTCGTCGGGTCATCCGAAGAGGTTGCCACTTCCTTGGTGCTGCTGATCTGCTTTTGCACGGTGAACAGTCGCTCCTGACTATTCGCCAGTGAATTGATAATCTGATCTTGAATCATAGCGTCTGTAACGCGCATGGTCTGACTTTACCTCCCTTAAATCATTTGTAGCAAGGTTCGGGTTAGTTCATCAGCGGTAGCCACCAGTTTCGATGCCGCCGCAAAGGCCTGCTCCAACTTCACCAACCGGGTCATCTCTTCCTCAATACTAACCCCCGAGACCGCCTGTCGCTGCAGGGCCAGATGATCAACGACCTTATCCTGGCTGCTTCTCAGGAAGTTGGCCTCCCGAACGCGGTTACCCACCGTGCTGATCAGGGAGCGATAATTCTCGTCAATGGTCTGATTGCCAATAAGTGCCACATCGCTCAATGCGGAAATGGTCTTCGCGATTTCACTGTTGCCAGATTCCCCCAGGGTATCGCTGCTGGCAATGAAAAAGGGATTGGAAACGATGGCACTATCTACCCTCATATTAGCCGCCCCGGTGGCGCTATCATCAAAAAAGTTCATGCCGGTGATGCCGTCAAGGTTAAAACCCGTTTGGTGCACAGCATTCACCTGTTCAGTAAGGGTCAGAGCCAGGAGATCTAAGTGATTCAAAGCGTTTGGAATATCCTCGTTGTAGACCTTCAACATGGCGCCCAACTCTCCAGCGATGATATTCACCTGCTGGTCACTACCGGCCAGATTGATCTGAATATGTCCGATGCCCTGGTCATCCAAGGTCTTGACCACCCCCAGCTTGTAGAAAGTTCTCCCGGCAACCAACAGCAGACCGCCCACATTGATCGATACACTATCGCCCTCTTTACGTACCGTTATATCGGCCAGGGTGGATAGCCGGTCGATGAGCCGGTCCCGTTGATCATCAAGATCAAAGTTGTTACCTGGATTGAGCCGGTTCAGCTCGGCGATCTGTTTGGTCAGGTTATTGATATCATCGACGGCGCCATTTATATCGCTGCCGATGTTGAATTGGAGATTGCGATACTCCCGGTGTATCCGGTTGAAGGTCTGCGTCAAGATTTCGGCCGTATCCCTGACTCCGGTCCTGACCGTCGTACCTTCCGGATCGTTGGCCAGATTGTTCCAGGCAACCCAGAATTCATCAAGCATCGCCCGCAAACCGGCGTCATTACTGGCCGGGAAAATCCCTTCCATCTGTCGCAGCAGTGTCTCTTCAGAGGAATATTGAGACTTCAGGGAGTTCTGCCCCCAGAATTGGCGATCGTTAAAGTCCTCGCGGATGCGCCGGAGCGTATCGCCACTGATCGCGCTGCCTAAACTAAAACCGGAAAATATCTCCGGCAGAACGGGATTGACGTCCAGGCGTTGACGGCTGTAACCAATCGTGTTCACATTGGCAATATTCTTACCCGTCGTCTGGATGCTCGACTGGGCATACAGCATCCCCTGCTTGCCCATCTCCGTCAGGTTGGCCAGGCCAGCCATTAGATTTTCCCTCCAATCAGGCGGTTGGGCATGGGCGCTTCCTGCCCTTTGCCCGCAGCAGAGTAAACGGGAAACTGCTCCGAAGACTTGATGAGTTCCCGGGCAGCTTCCCGGACAAATTTGATGGAAAAGTTTAAGAGATAACGATTCTCCTCATTGACCAACATCACTTCCTGAAGGATGCGCTGGAGACTGCCATGGATATCGGACAGTCGCTCGGCATAGGTGGACTCCACGAGCTCAATCAGCTGGCCTATGGTCCGGATTTCCCCTCCCTGCTCCAGGGCCTCACCGACTTTCTTGAAGGACGCTTCCCTGGTTTTGGCGACGGCCTCGGACCGCCTTAAAAGAGCCTGTTCCTTTTGACTGGCCCGGTTGAGCTCCTCGATTTTCCCCTCGATAATACTCGACTGCTTTTTCCGGAGCACCAGGAGCAGCTCATTGTACATCTGCATTTCTTCGGAAAGGACGGTGATAAGTTTCGCGATCAGGCGATCAGCGGCTGGACGATTCGACATCATTTTCCTCCCTGTCGCGGGATATGATACGGTTCTGCAAAGAGGTGACCTCCCCCTTCTCGGAAGAACCCTCGATAACTTTAGATTGCAAGTCCCGGTAGAGCAACTCGGCCAGGCCAATCCCGCTTCCCTCACTCAAGGCCGACCCCATAACTTGGTCAAACATGATTTCGGGTAGCCCCTTGCCCGCGAGGGAGCCCTCGGGCAGCGTCTTTCGCATGGTCTTGATCAGTTGGCCCATGAACAGCGCTTCGAAGTTCTGGGCTGCCTTCCATAGCGCTTTGTTTTCCTTTGCTACAGCCGGCTGGGTAACCCGGGCCGATGGGCCGGTTCGCTGGATCGGGATGGCTGGTTGTTCAATACCGGGGATTTTCATCGTATCTGCTACATAATGATAAGTTTTGCATTCAACGCGCCCGCTTCCTTAATAGCCTGGAAAACGGCGATGATGTCCCTCGGCTTGAAGCCCATGTCATTCAACGCCGCCGCCAGTTCGGCCACCGTGGCGGCCGAAAGAACCGCCGCCTCTCCCGCCTGCTCGGTCACCGTGGTCCGCGTGATGGGAACCGTAATCGTCTGGCCCATGCTGAAGGCCGAGGGTTGAGCCACATAGGGCGCCGTTGTGGTATGAATCTGGAGGGAACCGTGGGAGACGAGCACCTCACCGATGGTGACGCGGCCCCCGGCTACTACCGTGCCGGTACGCTCGTTGATGACCACCCGGGCCTCCACATCCTTGACGATCTCAAGGACCTCGATACTGGCCACAAATTGCGCCAGTTCCCACACTTCCGCCAGGCCCGGCGGATAGGTAACCTGCACAACGCCGGCATCCATGGTCTGGGCGAGGGGCTGGGGCGCAGGATATTGTGTATTGATAACCTCCGCGATCCGGGTGGCCGTCGTATAATTCGGTTCCTTGAGCAACAATCCCACCGGCTGATCGGGTTGCAGGGTCACACCCAGGATGGTTCTTTCAAGAACAGCCCCGTTGGGTACCCGCCCCACCAGCGCGTAATTTTGGCGCAGTCGTTCACCACCCAGGGTGGTGACATTAAATCCACCCACCGAGACGGGTCCCTGCGCCATCCCGTAATAGCCGCGGCGGGGATCCTGCAGAGGCGTCATCAGCAGCACACCGTTTTCCAAACTGCTGGCATCACCCAGGGAAGCAACGTTCACATCGAAGATTGTGCCTGGTTTTCCATAGGGCGGCGACGAGGCCGTGACCATCACGGCTGCCACGTTTCGGGTACGCAGCTGATCACTGTCGATCGTGATGCCGAATTCCTCGAGCATATTGGCAATACTCTGGACCGTGAATACCGTCCCCCGGTTGCCGATGGCCCGATCTCCGGTTCCGTTGAGACCCACCACCAGGCCGTACCCCACCAGGGGCACCCGCCGCACGTTGCGGTAGGAAGTAATATCTTTGATGCGGCTGAGTCCTTGGGCCGACAACGGGCCGGCACCCATACCTAAAAGTAATACCGACAGGTAAACGAGGCTTCGTCTCATTAGATCGTGAAACTCCTGATAATCGCGAGTGCGCTCAAACCGCCGACATAGCCGATGATCAGCAGACCCGCGCCGCCCATGAGGACGTTGGCCAGGCGCGGGAGCGAACCACGTTTGATCAATTTACCAGGTAGGCCCGCCTGGCTGTAGAATATCTTGGCGTTGGCGATGTTATAAGAAAAAACCGTATTGTCCGACCGGATGTCCCTGGGTCGAATGATCCCCTTAACCGTCATGAGGTTGCGCTCCCCGTTGATGTTGATCACTTTCGATCCCGTGAGCCTGAACTGACCGTTATCCGTTATATCGGTAATCACGGCGGCTATCCGCCCGGTGAGCTGATCTTTCTGAGCCGTCCCTTCCCGCATCTGGGAGTCGGACTTCAGATTGGAATTCAGGCCCCAAACCGGCAAGAACTGCAACAGGTTACCGTCCACGGTTCCGGAGGCGCTTACGGCGTTGTCACTGTTGCGCTGTGACCGGGATTCCCGTTTGGCATTGGCCGTTTCCGTGACCAGTATCGTGACCATATCACCCACGATGCGGGCCTTGCGGTCCGAATAGAGGGAGGGGGGCACTTCTTGTCCATAGAGGCCGAGGTCCGTGGTCAGCAGGACCAGGACCGGCAGGAGCCAATGCATGCGATAACGGTTATGGTTGGTCATCTTTCATCTCCACCACTACGATCCCCGGTGATTCCAGGCGACCGTACAGACGTTTACCCGTGACGGCAGCCACCACGGGAATGATATCACCGATGTGTCCCGACCTGCGCACCTTCCCCGGACTCATCAGTGTGACGTGCTTCCGGCGAAAATAGATCATCACCTGCTCCCCCCGCTGGACGTCCGGCACCAATTCCAGATGATGAAACTGGAGCAGTTGTCCCGGTGAAAGACTGGTACTCAACTGGTACCCTTCCGGGAGGGATTCCGAGGTGATATAATCCTGCTCGCGCCGGGTGACGCGGATAGTCCTTCGCTCGAACTGCTGCGGCCTGAGCCGGCTGCCCCGTTTGAGGGGTAGATTAGTTGTCCAGCCTTTCACCACGGCCACCGTCTCGATCGTAATATTTATCTTAACCGGCTGGCCCCCAGCTGGCGTGACCGCCATGGGAACGACAGACCGGCCGGCGGCCTTCTTCGGCACGAACGTCCGCAGCGGCTCGATGTCCGAGCGCGGATCAAGACCTCTTATGTTGGGCGGCAAATGAATGGCCACCAGCTCCCCAGCCAGATTCGCCTGACTAAACCCTTGCATCACTTGATGGCGAACAGCCCGCTCAAGACGGGCCTCCAGCCCTTTCTCTGGATGGCTATCGGCCGATAAATTGACCATGAGGAAGATAAACACTCCTCCCCGTAGGGCGGCTGGCCCGATCCCCCTGGTAAAGGCTGGATGGATCGCTCGCCTATGCATTATCGCCGGATATTGTTCGCCACGGCCAACATCTCATCTGCCGCTTTGACCGCCTTGGAATTTATTTCGTAAGCCCGCTGGGCCACGATCATGTTGATCATCTCCTGCACAACGTCCACGTTCGATTTTTCCAGGTAGCCCTGAAGCACGGCCCCGAATTCCTCATCGGAAGCAAAGCCTATGATCGGTGGTCCTGAAGCGGACGTTTCATCGTACAGGTTGCCGCCTACGGCATTCAGACCGGCAGGATTAATAAACTTCGCCATCTCGATCTGACCAAGTTCCACCGGTGTGGACTCACCGGACAGGACGACAGCGATCGTTCCGTCCTCGCCAATGCGGATGGACTCCGTATCCGGCGGGAGACTGATTTCAGAGGCAAGTCTCAAACCGGAAGACGTTACGATGAAGCCATCACTGCTGATCCGGAAGGAACCGTCTCGGGTATAGGCAAACGTGCCATCGACCCTTAACAGCTGGAAGAACCCGTCACCATCAATGGCGAGATCGAGGGAATTACCGGTATCGGCGATGGCTCCCTGAGAGAAACTTCTGAAAGTTGATACGGCTCGGTTACCATGACCAATCTGTATCTCCGACGGCTTCTCCTGGCCCAGCCCACCTTCACCGGCACCGGTGACAATGGTCTCATACAGGATGTCCTGAAATTCAACGCTGCTGCGCTTGAAGCCTGTCGTGTTGACGTTGGCAAGATTGTTGGCAATGACGTCCAGCTGGAGTTGCTGGGCTCCCATTCCCAATGCCGCCGTACGTAATGATCGAATCATAATCGCTCCTTAACGGTAATCACCGAGTTGGGTCGCCCGGCCCATGATGTGATCCATGGCCCGTGCCACCCGTTGGGTTGATTCAAAGTTTCGTTGCATTTCAATGAGGTTCACCATCTCCACGATGGGTTGCACGTTGGAACCTTCCAGCATGCCTTGACGCACTTCGATCTGTTCCGGTTCGAGCTGGGTCACCAGACCATCATCAGCGACGCGAAACATGTTGGCGCCGATCTTCTCCAGGGAGTTAAGATTGGGAATATTGACGACGGTGAGGCGATCCAAAAGGATATCGTCCACGTAGATCTCGCCATCGCGTGTGATCCGCAATTTTCCGGGAGTCCCGGTGGCATTCAAAATCGAAACGGGCCCCTGATCACCCATCAACCGGTACCCCTGGCCCGTCATGATGAAGCCATCATCATTGACGGTAAAGTGACCATTCCTCGTAAAAGCGGGGCCGGAGCTGGTATTGACCAGGAAAAACCCCTGGGAGGCCAGGGCCAGGTCATAGGGGTTGTCGGTTTTACGCAACTCCCCCTGGGAATAATCCGTATAGCGCCGGGCACCCCCCACCTTGACGGCCTCGATGAACCAGTCGGTAAAGGAGGAATCGCGCTTGAATCCCGTGGTACTGATGTTCGCCAGGTTATTGGCCACGATATCGGTACCGAAAAGATTCCTGGTCATGTTTCTGGCTACGCGTATAAGATCGAAATCCATAGTAATCCTATGCTGTTTTCTTGCTATGAATAGTTGGTTCAAATGCCGTGCCAAAGCACCTCGTACAGGCACTGTATCGATCAATGAGGACATCATTTATCGTCGAGGATGGAACATTAAAGGGGGAGCACAGGCTAAGTTGAGAATGCGGGATACGAGGAGAGGAGGCAATCAGAACGGCGAAGAGGGTGATGGTAATAATTTCCCTCCAAGGTAGATAATGGCTAGTCGGTTTTGAGCATCTTCACCCCCTCCATATACTCCTCGGATTCGCTGGTATCCAGTTGTTCAAGGGCTTTGGTGATCTTGCTGATGCGGTAGGCGGCCGTCTTCATTTTATTGAGCGGTCCGAGCATTTCGGGATTGTTCGATTTGCATTGCATAGCCAGCAGGTCCGTGAAACTGATGATAATGGACAAGGGGTTATTAATCTCATGCTTGAGTTTCACCACCACTTCACCGATGGCTGCCAATCGCTCCTTCTCTACCAGTTCGCTCTGCGTTTCGCGCAACTCTTTTAGCAGGTTTTCGAGTAGGAGATTCTTTTCATGCAGTTCGGATCGAAGTCGCAGTCGCTCCACAATGATGGACAGGTGAATCCCCAGCTCCTCGAATTCAGCCTGGCTCTCCTGACGATAGAAACCGGCCTGGTTGTGCCCCAGGTTCAGTACCCCGCACAACTTTTCATCCAACCACAGGGGAACGGCTACCATGGACCGGAAGCTGCGGGCGTTTTCGCCCTCGCTCACCGTGGAGAGGATGACCGGGGCCTGCCGGGAGGCTACCCAGCCGCTGAGTCCCGCCCCATGATCGAATGCGACACCTGATGCCAGATCAACGATTTTAGGGCCGCGGGTTTCAGCCACCTGTAATACTCCCGAATCAGAATCACAGACAAACAAGGTCGCCGAATCGTATTCAATAACGCCATCAAGGATATCGAAAATAGTGGCGTAGATCTCTTCACTGGAGAGGGTTTTCTGGAGAATACCGCCAACCTTCTGTAGAAATTCGAGGCCGATCATGATCCGTCCGTCATTGGAAATCCCGACATGATTACCGGCCCATCCCCTCCGGGGAATTAGCCCGTTCCAACTCGGTCAGTAAGGTTGCCTCATCGTAGCTCAGGGTGCTGTCCTGCTTCATCATATCTTGCGCCCGAATCTCGGGCCTTACCGGTTGATGGGCGCCGCGGGATGCAGGTACCGGTTGAGCGTTGGCCCTGGCGCGGATGGCTTTGCGTCGTTGAGTAAGCCAAATCAGCGGCAAACCGGTGATGAACAACACCCCCGAAATAGAACCCGCCCAGACAACCGCCCGACGGATAACACTGCGGTAAGGGGAAATTCTCCTGACCAACTTCTGTGGAATCCTCAACCGGGACGCGATGGTCGCTTCAGCCAGTCCGGCGGGCTCTCCCATGGGCATAATATCGGGCTCGAACGGTCCGGTGGGCCAGAGAGCGGAGATCGTCTGCTCCCTGAAAAAACTCTCCTGCGGCAACGGCTGTGTGTATAGATCGACAATATAAAGGTCCGAGCCCACCACCTGGTACCTGACGACCTCCACAAAGCGACTGCCGGTGATCTTGATCGACATCAAATTTTTCCTGGGAAAGTTTACTCTGATATTCACGGGGACGAGGTAGCCACGTTCATACTCGCGTCGCCCCACGTACGAATCGATGGTGACGCCCCAAACCTTCACCTCTACCGCGCCGAGACTGTCCAATCCAACCTGGACGCGACGCTTGCCCACGCCGTCGATGATGATGCGCCGATAGTGCTCCTGTTCAGCCGAAAAGAAAGCGATATAGCGGCTCTCCGCCCCGAACAGGTTGGAGCCCGCCAGACAAGTCCCCAGGAATAGAGCTAGCCAGCTAGACGAGGAGGTCAATCTTATGTTCATCCTGTTCCCCCTCACCCAAACCGGCCTCACCCGTTCCCGCTTCCGATTCCGGTTGCTCTGCCTCGGGCAGGCTGGAGAGCTCTACCTTATCCTTACGCGCCTTTTCCCTTTTCTTGCGGAGATCTTCCTCCTGGGATTTTCGATCCTCCAAACGGTCTTCCTGAACCTTCACCGTTTCGGCTTTGATGGGCTCCACCGGCTGGACGTCAGCCGCCGGCGGGGGCGGCGGTGGATTGAGGTTCGGATCGATGATATCGATCATTTTATTTTACTCCGTAACTCGTCCAGGGACTTGCTCATGATCTGGGACACACGTGATTCGGAGACATTCAGAACCTGCCCGATTTCCATCAAGGTGAGGTTTTCATAGTAATAGAGGGCCAATACCAGCCGCTCCCGCTCGGGTAGATCTTTGAGTAATTTGACTAACCGTGACTTGAGATTATCGATCATATAGGTGCTCTCCGGATCTTCGGATTCCACATCGGCAAGGAGGTCAATCTGCTTTGCCGAAACATCACGCTCTAACGAAATAGGATCATCGAGAGAGAAGGTGGCATAGCTGAGTTGACCGGCAACCATCAAACTGGCGTGCTCACTCAGGGAAATATGCGCGGCCTCACAGACCTCATCGGCTGTGGGTTCCCGGTGCAATTCCTGCGTCAGTCGTTCGGTTACCCTCTGGACCATCATCAGCCGCTCTAGCTTCGTTCTGCTCAAAACCCGCACCTGGCGGACGGCGTCAATGACCGCGCCGTAGATGCGCTTATAGGCAAAGGTTTTAAATTTAACCTGTCGCTCTGCATCAAAGCGATCAATAGCTTCCAGGAGTCCGTGGATGGCGCTCTGCTCCAGGTCTTCCCGGGTTATGGCATCGGTTACCGGTAGGGTCACCCGGTTGACGACATAATACACCAGGGGGAGAAATTCCATGACCGCCCGCTCTTTGATGAGGGGGTCCTTCGAAATATAGTACTCCCGGAGCAGCGCTTCGCCGTCAGGTTGTTTAACTTTCACTGTCGTTGCTGCTGGTCTCATTTTCCTTCACCGGTTCCGGGGGTTGCCTCTGGTTCTCCAATCCCATCTGCCTGGCTTGAATGCTCCATTGTAGAATATTACCCGCAATAATCAGCAGAAACAATACGGCAACTAACACCAGGCCGCTGCGGTATAGGGCGGTGAGCAGCGTATAGCCCCTCAGAAGCAACACCGCCAGGACCGCCATTGAAATCACCAGGGAGAGTTGATAAATCGCCGATATCATGTTAAAGGGAATCCACTACTTTTCGATTAATTCGGAGCCGACTGAAAATATTTGACCGATGCTCGAATTCCCGAGGCGGCAGTTTCAACAGACGGTGGCAAACAAGTTGGAGATTGTTGGCCGACTGGCTCCGGGGGTACTCGATCACGAAGGGCCGTTGCCGGATGACAGCTTGGCTCACTGCCGAGTCCTCGACGACGGAGCCTCCATAATGAACAGTGGTCTTTAAAAATTTTTGAGTCACCAGATTGAATTTCTTATGCAGCTCCAAACCGTCTTCCATTGACCTCACCCGGTTGGGCAACAGTATCAGTGGCAATTCCGGGGATTTGCTGCGGATAACCTTAACCATAGCATATACATCGGCAATGGAAGCCGGTTCAGGTGTAATGACTAAAATTACTTTATCAGCGCCCAAAGCCATAGTAAGAACTGTTGGGGATACCCCGGCCCCAGTATCCACGAAAAGGTAATCATATTGCGCCTGAATGGAAGCAAAAGAATCAGCCAAGACCTTAAGCATGTGTGTATCGGCCTCCAGGAGTGTCAAATCACCGGACGTTGCCGGCAATATATCAATTCCGGAGGGGTGATGAAGAATAATTTCCTCCATGCTGCGACTGCCGTCGATGAGATCGGCCAAGGTATAGCGGGGCGTGACCCCGAGAATCACGTCCAGTTTCCCCAAATGGAGGTCGGCATCCATGATTAAAACCCGCTGCCTTCGCTGTCTGAACAATATCCCCAGGTTCACGGCGATGTTCGTCTTGCCCACGCCGCCCTTCCCACTGGTGATGGTAATGATCTCCGGGAGAATTTGCCTGCGGGCCACCTGAGGTTGTTTGCCCTTCGCCGCTTTCTCCAAATTCTGGATCGGCTTGATCATTCTCAGGCCTTCCCGGTGGCGATAGGCAGCCGCTTGATCACCGCCTGGGCGACATCCACTTCCAGACTTTGCGGTACCGCTTGACCCGTGGAGACATACTTTAGGGGTAGTTTCGCATCATCAACCAGGCCGAGAAGCTTGCCCGGCTTGTTCGTCTCATCCAACTTCGTCACCACCAGACCTGACGGTTTAAGCCCACCGTATAGCGCCGTATAGAGCCATAACTCTTCGATGCCCATGTTGGCGCTGAGGACCAGCAGGGTTTCGGTGGGTTTGAACAGGGCCAGTTGCGTCTGCAGCTCCGGCAGACAGCCTTTGGAGAGGGGGCTTCGTCCGGGAGTATCCACCAGGAGAACGTCATAGTCAGCCAGGTTCTTTTTCGCCCGGGGAATATCGCTGATCTGCTTCACTTCGATAATGGGGACGGAGAGAATGTTACCCATGGTTTTGAGTCCGGCATTGGCGCCCGCCCGATAAATGTCGGTGGATATTACCCCGACGCGCCGGTCCCGATAGACCGCCTTGTGAGAGGCCAACTTGGCGATCAGGGAGGTTTTGCCCGCGCCGGAGGGTCCTACAAACACCACCACCTCTTGGCGGTTGCGCCTTTTTTCAGGGGCATGGGCGAGAAAAAGGTAAGCAATCTGCCGCTGAAGTTCCTCAAGGGCTGCCGGACGGCTAGGGCGTGGGCCGCCCCGGGCTGCCAACTGCTCTTCACTGCGCTGGACCAGAGCTTCGGCCACATGGTCCGGCACGCCCGCTTCCGCCAGTAGACCGTAGCAAAAATCAAAGGGTACCTGGAAGGGAACGCTTCTGGACGCCCGCAGGTACGCCTTCATACTGCGTAACTGTTTGCGAAGAAGAAAGAGCTCCGCCACCTCGGTCTCGTCCAGTGTGCTCCGGGTAGGCCCAAGACGCGACCTGTTCACCTGAGGCGGGGCCGGACTCGGCTGGTGGTGAGTCCTCGGCGGCTGCGGGTTCGAGCGGCCCTTTTTTTCAGGGTCCAGTGCCACAGTCAGAATAACCTGACGGCCGGTGTCGTTTTCGGAAGCAACCTGCTGAATACGGCGCATATCCACGATCATAATTTCATTGCCAAGCTCTTCCTTGGCCAGAGTTATTGCTTCACGTTCGCTGCTGCCAGCGTAAGTTTTAATCAGCATCAGGATACCCCACTGTTCCCACTGATCTCAGTTGCACAATCGGTAACAACTCACTGAATGATAAAACCGCTACATTGGGCAGAACCGTCGCGACGAATGACCGGACACTGCGCCGGATGGATGGTGATACCAGTATGGCCGGCCGCCCTCCTTCACGAACGATCTTTTCCACCTGCTCACTGATGGATGTCAAGACACTCTTCACCTGCTGAGGCGTCAGGCCCAAATTGCCCAGGTAGGTTTCCCCTTTCTGGGTGGCTTGGAGTATATGGTCCTCCAGGCGGGGGTCCAGTGTGACCACTGCAATGGCCTGCTCCGCCTGCCTGAACATGTCGGTGATTGTGTCGGCTAACCCGGTCCGCACGTGTTCGGTAAGTGTATCAGCATCCTTGATGGTCGGAGCATAATCAGCCAGGGTCTCCAAGATCGTGACCATATTTCGGACGGGAATCCCTTCGCGCAGCAGGTTTCGGATAACCTGTTGAACCACGCCCAAGGACAACAGATCGGGCACGAGTCCCTCCACCACGGCACTCTTGTCCTCCTTCAGATCGTCCAGCATCTTCTGTAGTTCTTGTCGGTCGAGCAGCTTATAGGCGTAGGCTTTGAGGATCTCCATCAGGTGTGTCGCCACAACCACCGGCGGGTCAACCACCGTAAAACCTGCCGCCTCGGCCTTGCCTTTCTGCTCCTCAGAAACCCACAGAGCAGGCAGGTTAAAAGTCGGCTCTACCGTCTCGATCCCGACCAAACCGATCTCCGGGTCGGGATTCAGCACCAGGTTATAACCCACCATCACCTCCCCTCGGGCCACAACAATCCCATAGACCTTGAAGAGGTACTCGTTGGCTTTCAGGTTAATATTGTCCCGGAGGCGGATGGGGGGGATCATGACGCCCAATTCCAGGGCAATACTCTTACGGATCGAGGTGATGCGCCCCAGCAGGTCGCCCCCCTGGTTGACATCCACCAGGCTGATCAGCCCATAGCCGATCTCAATCTCGAAGGGGTCAGGATGTAGAAAGGATTCAATTTTTTCTTCAGGCACCTCCACCCGCGCTTCCTCAGCCTCTTCCAGCTTATGTGCTTCAAGTACCTTGGACCGGGACTTGGCGTACCCGCCGGCAGACAGCAGGGCGGCCAGAATGAGAAAGGGGAAAAAGGGCATGGCCGGGATGAACCCCACCAACGTGAGAGCGCCACTGGCAATATAGAGCGCCCTGGGTTGATCGGAGACCTGGTTGACAACCTCTCTTCCCAGATCGGCTTCTGCCGTAGATCGGGTGACGATCAGTCCGGCGGCGGTGGAAACGATCAGGGCCGGAATTTGGGCGACCAGACCGTCACCCACCGTCAGGAGGGTGTATTTCCTGGCGGCATCCGCCAACGGCATACCCAGCTGCAAGGTACCGATGATGAGACCGCCCACAATGTTGATACCGGTAATGAGCAGACCCGCGATGGCATCACCCCGAACAAATTTACTGGCGCCGTCCATGGCGCCGTAAAAGTCCGCCTCCTCAGCAATCTGGGAGCGCCGCTGCCGGGCTTCCTTCTCATCGAGAATACCGGCGCTGAGGTCGGCATCGATGGCCATCTGCTTGCCGGGCATGGCATCCAAGGTGAAACGGGCCGTCACTTCGGCGATACGGGTAGCGCCCTTGGTGATCACCATGAAGTTGACGATCACCAGGATAATGAAGATGATAAAGCCCACTACGTAGTTTCCCGCCACCACAAAGGAGCCAAAGCCCTGGATAATCTCACCGGCGTAGCCCTTGCCGAGGATCAACCGGGTCGTGGCGACATTCAGCGCCAGACGGAAAAGGGTCACCATCAGCAGCAGGCTGGGAAATACGGAAAAGTCCAACGGCCTGAGGGTGTAGAGGGCGACGAAGAGAATGACCAACCCCCCCAGGATGCTCATCGCCAGGAAAAAGTCCATGAAGAAGGTGGGCAGGGGGATGAGCATCACCCCTAAAATCATGATGACGACCGAGCCCAGCCCGAGATCCGCCATTCTTATGCCGCCCATAAATATTCCCCCTCGTGGCTCCGCTTAAGCCCCGGCGACTTTGCTGATTGCATCCTAAGCACGGCCGTACTGTTCCCAGAAGATTTCGGCCAAAATCTCCGCCACGGCTTTGTAGTAGAGATAGGGTATTTCATCACCCGGTTCGCAACTGTCGAACAGGGCGCGAGCCAGGGGCGGACTTTCCTTAATGGGCACGCCATGCTCCCGGGCTACCTCCTTGATGCGCTCAGCCACCTTCCGCTGGCCCTTGGCGACCATCAACGGCGCCTCGTTGTCCCCTTCATCATCATATTTCAAGGCCACCGCCACATGCACCGGGTTGGTAATCACCACCGTAGCATCAGCTACGGCATGCACCATCCGGTTGCGGCTCAATTCCCGCTGCATGGACCTTATGCGGGCGCGCATCTCCGGATTACCCTCGGTTTGCCGGGTCTCTTCTTTTATCTGCTGCTTGGTCATGCGCAGCTTCTTCTTGTACTCCCAGCGCTGGTAAACGAAATCAGCGACCGCCATGATCATGAATGCAATCCCTACATACGTACCGACCTTGAAAAGGTCTGTGGCGAGGCTTCCGATGATTTGCAAGGGTGTCATATAGGTTAAAAATGGATAGTCTTTTACTCGTCCCGACATATAGATATAAATAATCGTGCCAATAAAGAACATCTTGAGGATGCCCTTAATTAATTCCACCAGGCCTTTCGTCGAGAAAATTCTTTTCAGCCCGGCCAACGGATTTACCCGTTCCCATTTCGGTTCCAAGGCTTTGGTGGCAAAAATTACCCCCACCTGTAAATAATTCACGAGCAGGGCCATGACCAACACCAACAGCAGGATGGGACCCAGGATGGCCAGACTGCGGCCTGCCAGCCAACCTGTGAGAGTGGGCATACTTTGGGGAGTAATGTTAACGGTCGCCAGCGAACGATATACATCCACCAGAACGCCCGCCAAACCGTTGAGGAAGGCCCCGCCGGTAAAATAGAACAGGATGACTGACGAAAGTAACAGGACAGCGGAGGTCAGCTCGATACTCTTGACCACATCCCCCTTGTCCCGAGATTCCTGGAGGTGCTTCGGTGTAGCTTCTTCAGTGCGATCTTGTGCCGGCTGCTCAGCCATATTTTTACCTCATCGTGGCTAGCAGGTCCACCAGGTATTCCTGGAAATCAGCAAACATGGTGGAGAACAGGGCCTGGAAAAGTTGGAGTGACACCACCAGGGAAAAAATCCCGACATATAATTTGAGCGGCAGGGCTACAAAAAAAATCTGCAAGCGGGGCATGGCCCGGGATAAGATGGCCATACCCACATCCATCATGAGCGTGAGCATAAGGGCCGGGGCCGCCAGACGAAGCGCCAGCTGAAACATATCGGATGAGCCGGTGATCAAGAGACGACCCGCGGCCGGACGCAGCAGGCCAGCCCCCAGGGGAATGATCTGGAAGTTCTGGATCATCAGGCGAATCAAAAAATGGTGACCGTCCACAGCCAAGAACAGCAGGATGGCTACCAGAGCCCAAAACTGCCCGACCATCGACTGGGGCGCACTGGTCATCGGATCAATCAAATCGGCCATGGCAAAACCCATCTGGCGTCCGGCAAAGGTGCCGGCAAGCGCAAAGGCCTCGAACATGAATTTGGACCCGAATCCTACCAAAAGCCCCACCCCAAGTTCACGGCCAAGGGACAGGCTTAACTGCCCCAAACCCCAGTCAAGACCGAGGCCGTCAATGCCTGCCAGGGGCAGAACCATGAAACTTAGAACCAGCGTAATCATGATTTTTACCCGACTTGTAATCGCGGGTGAGCCAAAAAAGGGGAAGGCATAGATCATGGCCGACAAACGGGTCAGTACCAGCATGAACGATACTCCCCATCCGGAGAGCAGATCCAGAAGCGCGAGATTCATTTGCCGAGTTGGGTGATCTGGTCAAAAACCAGCAGGCTGAACTGCATGGACAGGTCCAACATCCATGGTATGAGCACCAGGATGACCAATCCGACCGCTGCGATCTTTGGAATGAAGGTTAACGTGACCTCCTGGATCGATGTAACGGCTTGAAAGAGTCCCACCAGAATACCTACCAGCAGCGCGCTCCCGAGAATGGGCAGCAGAATATAGAGGACCGTAAACAACATCCGGTGGCTGATAAATACAACGAAGTCGGTGGTCATGCTATTGTAACCCGTTGATGATCGATTCCACCACCAAATACCAGCCGTCAACCAGGACAAAAAGGAGCACTTTAAACGGCATGGAAATCATGACCGGGGGCAGCATCATCATGCCCATGGACATCAGTACGGCCGCCACGACCATATCGATCAGGAGCATGGGGAGATAAAGCATGAATCCGATTTGAAAGGCGATGCGCAGCTCGTTGATCATAAAACCGGGAATCACCACCGCAAGGGACAGGTCTTCAGGAGATTGGGGCTGCCCCTGGGCGAAATAATTGGCAAACAGGGCCAGGTCTTTCTCCCGGGTATGATTGAGCATGAAGGCCTTGATCGGTGTAACGGCCCGGTCGAGGGCCTCCTGCTGCTCGATTTCATCATCCAGATAGGGCTGTAAGGCATGGGTGTTGACCGTATCCAGGACCGGACTCATGATGAAGTAGGTCAGAAAGAGTGCCAGGCTGATCAAAATCTGGTTGGAGGGGGTATTTTGGGTGCCGATGGCCTGGCGGAGAAAATGAAAAATGACCACGATGCGGGTGAAGGCCGTGGTCATGATGAGGATCGAGGGCGCCAGGGACAGGATGGTGATCAGGATGACGATCTGGATCGTGGTGCTGAGCTGCTCCGGGCTCGAAACGGAATCGATGGATAGACTTAATGCGGGAATGCCACTCTGGCCGAGGGCAACCACGGGTCCCCCGAAGAGGACAAGGAAAATGATGATCTGTGGCAGGTATCGTCTGTTCATGTTTTGGCTTCTACCGGAGTCTTTGCAAACTCCGAGCCAAACGGGTCCTCCTCTTCGGTTGTCAATTCAATTAAAAGTTGGATGGAATGATCAGTTATACCCAGCAGCAGTTCCTTTTCTCGCACTTTTACAATTGCGATGGACTGCTTGGCACTGAGGTATTTGCGCCCCAAGACGCGCATCTCCGGCGACGAAGTCTGCCGCAGCCGATTGGCCCCAAAATGTTTAAGTCCCCAGGCCCCGGCCACGATCGTGGCGAGGATCAGGCCCGTTATGAGCACCGTCTTCCACAGGGCGGACGCCAGGTCATCCTCCATGGGCATCCGATCAGACGATTCTGGTGCCAGTTCGGGAACGGGCGCCTCGGCAGCAGGCGGTGCGGGGGCCGCCTTAGATCTGATACTCCGATTATTCAGGCTGATGCCGATGATGGCGATCACGCTGAAGGCCACAATGGCGAGCAGGTTGGTCCCTCTGCGTTTTACTGGGGACTGCATCACCTTCCCAGGCTTTTGATCCGGTCTCGAGCCTCAAGCAGATGGGTCAGGCGGACGCCAAAGTGGTCCTCAATGACCACCACCTCGCCCTCGGCCAGTTTTTTGCCATTGACGAGAATGTCCACGGGCTCACCGGCCAGTTTGTCCAGTTCGACCACTGACCCTTTACCGAGCTTCAGGATTTCCTCCACGTACATAATTTTTCGACCCAGTTCAACGGTCACATCCAATTCCACATCGAGCAGCAGGTCGATCTTGCGTCCCTTACCGTTGCTGGGACCCGTTTCCTCAAATCCCTCGAACTCGGCCGGACTGGCCTCAATGACGGCTTCCGAATCCCCGGCATCGCCAAAGAGATCATCCATATCACCGGCGGCGCCGAGGTCCGCTTCATCGCCGACCAGGTCGGCAGCAATATCCTCGCCAATATCAACGGTCTCGTCGCCGGGAGTATCCGCTTCGGGTGTCTCCTCACCGGGTGCCTCTTCGCCCACAACTTCCTCACCTGAAGTCTCTTCGGCAGGCGTTTCACCCTCAGCAGTGGCCAGAACGTCCCCCTTCATCACGTGGGTGACCAAATACTCCTGTTCCTCCTCACCCCGGGTAAAGTGGTAGCTCGCTACGAGCGCTCCGTCCGGCAATCCCAGATCTTCCTGCCCGGTTACCTCGGTCACCTCCACCTCCCCCGCAGTGAAGGCATGCTCTTCGCCATCTAAAGCGGCCTGGAGCTGCCCCAGTACCTGGGCCACCACCTCCTTTACCGCATCCAGGTGTTCGGCGCCCACCTCTTCCGGTGGTTCCTCACCCACCATCCAGCTGAAAATTAATCCAGCCAAGGACTTGTCAAGGAGGAACTGATGTTCGTAAGCGCTATCGGTCGTACTACCCAGAGCGACTCTCACCAAGGGAAACTCATGGCCCGGCGCAAACTCATCGGTAAGTGGTCCGGGCTCATCCCCCTTGATGGTGACCTCGGCCTGAACGGCCTGTTTCGCCGCTTCACTCAGGACCGACATCAGGGCATTGACTGCCGCTCCGTATTTCTGGTTTAACTGTTCGTATTCCATGGTATCATATCCTTTTCAGAGACGTCAGTGATAAGGACAGCACGATTTTTATCCTGGCGACCCACGATCCCCTTGAATGCCGGGGTCTCACGGACGTACACCGTGTTTTCTTGGTTAGGTTTTGAGTCCAAAATAAGAAGATCGCCCAACTGCAGGTGGATGAAATCCTGGATCGTCATGGTCGCGTTACCCAGAGATGCGCGAAGATCGATGGTAATCTTGCTTAAATGATCCTCCATCAAGCTACGTTCTTCCATGGATGCCTCACTGATCCCGAATTGCAGTTTATCCTGAACATCGGGATGACCGACCATCTCAGATAGCCATCGATAGGGATAACAGAAGTTCATCAGGGTTTTATTATCGTGGATCTTGACCTGCAAAGAGACCACCACCACCGGCTCCGCCGATGGAACGATCTGAATGAATTCAGGATTACTCTCGAACCCAGTGATATCAACCTGAATATCGGTTATCGGGCTCCAGACATTATTCATCTCGAGGGCTGCTCGATCAATCACCTTGCGCATAATACGCTGCTCGATAGCGGAAATGGGGCGGGAAATGGCAGCCGAAAATCCGCCCTTGCCACCAAAAAGTTTCTCCACGATGAAAATAACCAGACTGGGGCTGAGTTCAAGTATCGCCTCGCCCTCGGGATTGTTCATCTTCACCACATACAAGCACCCTGGGGGTGCGATGGACATCACGAACTCAGAGTAGAGCAACTGGTCGATGGCCAGGAGCTCGATCTCGACGATCATGCGCAACTGAGCAGACAGGAAAACACCGAAGTTTCTAGAGAAGGTCTCATGGATATTCTCCAGTAGTCGCATCTGCTCCTTGGAAATAAGGTTGGGATGTTTGAAGTCGTAGAGCACCGCTCGCCGGGTTGGTCCGCCCCCGGGCCCCCCCGCCTCGGCTGTATCCTCCGCGACAGTGGAGAGTAGCGCATCTATTTCGTCCTGGCTGAGTATCTTGGCCACATCATACCCCTTATTGAATCAGAAATCGAGTGAAGTAAGCCGTATCGACCGGTTCACCTTCGATGACCGAATTGATAATCGCCCGCATGGTGTCCCGCACAGCGACGTGAAAATCACGGGTACTCAGTTCCTGGACCGTGCGTTCCACGAAATACGTAATGAGGGCGCCCCGAATCTGGTTTTCCTTCTTGATCAGCTCCTCTTTTGCTGTTTCCGGAAGTTCCACATTAAGATCAAAAGTCACAAACTGTAGCCCTCTGGGGCCCACTGCATTCACCGTTACCCCTTGAATGGGGTGGTCAACCATATCCCCCTTCCACACTTTTATTTTCGGCTGATTTATTTTTTGCTTAACCTGCAACATCTTTTCACCAATAGGCGTGGCCTTCAATAGGGGTAGGATCACCTTCGTGGCCAGAAAGAACGCCCCTACGCCCAGCCCGATAACCACTATCACCAGGCCCACCCATTTATAAAGGGGTGATAACGGCTTCGATTCTTGCTCTTCGGGTTCATCAGGCTCCTCAATAGGTACGCCGCGATCTTCAATTTCACTCATTGGTTTCCTTACGCCAGGTGATGTACAGTTCTACTCTTCGGTTTTTTCGCCTGCCCTCCGGAGTGTCGTTGGATTCCAGGGGTGCGTGCTCCCCATGACCCACAGCCGCAAGCTGTCCCGGCGGTAACCCACGCCCTTCGAATAGCCTCACGACAGTCACTGCCCTGGAGGTGGATAAGTCCCAATTTGAGGGAAATTGGATAGTGTTAATGGGTACGTTGTCAGTATGACCCTCCACATAGACCCTTTCGGTCCTGCCCCGGATCGAATTGGCAATGCCTTCCAGAACCCGTAGCGCCTGCGGTTTCAACTGGGCCTCGCCAGCATCGAATAACAGTTCGTCACCCATACGAACGACAGCCTCACCAGGACCTACGATATCCACCGAAGCTATATCCTGAAGGGCTTCGGCCTGAAATATTTCAGCGATCTGTTCAAGACTTTCGAGCATATCCAGTTGCTCCTGAGCGGCGCCGGAAACTCCGATGGCGGGGGATTTTTCCCCGATAACGGACACACTCTTCTCCAGGACCCCCAAAGCTTCCGCCAGGGAAGCGGCAGCTTTCAGAAACTTCTGCTCGTTGACGGTTGACATGGCAAACATCAAGATAAAAAATGTGAGGAGCAGGGTAACCATGTCCCCGTAAGTCGTCATCCAGAAGGGCGCGCTCGGCATCTCGTCTTCTTCGGGCTCTTCAAAAGCCATACTATTCTTCCTCTTCCCCTTCAGATTCCTCTGCCGTGCCCCGGTGTTTAGGAGGCATAAAGTTCATAAGCTTCCGCTCGAGATTTTTCGGGTGGACGCCTCTTTGAATCGACAATACGCCTTCAATGATCATGCGTTTGGCAGATACCTCCTGGGTCGATTTGTTCTTCAATTTTCCCGCCATGGGAAGGTAAACCAAATTACCCAGAACCGCACCATAAAATGTCGTGATCAGGGCAATAGCCATGGATGGACCTATGGTGCTGGGATCGTCAAGGTTTTGAAGCATTTGCACCAGCCCGATAAGGGTTCCAATCATGCCGAAGGCGGGGGCATAAGCTCCCAGTGCAGTAAAAATGCCTTGTCCGATTTTATGACGCTCCAATAGAGATTGTACCTCGGTTTCCATAATATCACGGATCGTCTCCGGCTCGGTGCCATCTACGGCCATTTCCAGTCCAGCCTTCATAAAGGGTTCGTCTACATCTTTTAATGCACGATCCAACGCCAGTATCCCGTCACGGCGAGCCAATTGCGACAGCTCGATAAATTTTTGAACAATTTCGAGACCGGCAGTCTTTTGCGTCGTAAACGTTTTCGCGGCAACCTTCATGGTGGGAATGACCTGATCCATTGGGAAATTCACCAAGGTAGCTGCTATGGACCCCCCAAAAACAATCATCATCGAGGGTAGATTAACAAAGGCGAGAGCGCCTTCACCCGTGGCAATGGTTCCGATGAGCAAGCCAAAGCCTGCCAGAATCCCCGCGATGGTGGCAATATCCAACCTAGAGTGCCTCCTCTAATTTAGTTAAGTCCCGCCAAGTGGCCATCCCGAATTTCGGGATGGCCACAACGACGGGTCTAAACCGACAGGGTTAAACGACGATTATCGTTTCAACCTCATGGTTTCTTCAAGAATCTGGTCAGCAGTCGTCACCACCCGGGCGTTGGCCTGGAAGCCGCGCTGGGTTATAATCATATCAGTAAACTGCTTGACCAGATCCACATTCGACGATTCCAGTGATCCCGACAGGAGTGAAGAGGAGAACTGCTCCCCTGCCGCCCCGATGATGGGATTGCCGGTACTCGACGTCAAGTCGAATATCCCATTACCCGCGCGCAACAGACCGACAGGGTTGGGAAACTCCGCCAGGGCGATCTGGGCCAGGGTGATGTTCTTCTCATTGGAGAAGATACCCGTGATGATGCCCTGGGTATCGATGGCGAACCGCAGGAGTGTTCCTGTAGGCCGGCCATCCGTGTCGCGGACGATGAGCGTCGGATCAGAGGCGAACTGAGTCACCCCGGAAAACCCCAAGCCGCCTTGGACATCCAATGCAACCGTGAACTGGGTTGCGCCGGTACCCGGATCAACGACGATACCGGTAGCAGCGCCATCGACATCGAAGGCAACGACTTCTCCGGCCGTGTTGAACTGGATCGTGCCGGTGCTGCCATCTACGATGGTTTCATTACCACCCGCGAAGCCGGCTGCCCAGACCCACTGGTTCGTCCCCTCCGTCTTGGTAAAGGTAACGATCAGGTTATGAGCGTCGCCCAGACTGTCGAAGATGGCCGCCGATGTGCTTACCGTACCGGTAAAGCCCGCTACCGTTTCCTCGAAGGCTGAGAGGGCAATAGCGGCGGCGCTGCTCAAGGTAATACGTGTACCCGATTCTCCCGCCACAACGTCCGTGAGCGCAATCTTCCCATCCACGATTGAGGCTGTTGCCTCACCGGCATAAGCGATATCGATGGACGCGATGAGATCATCGATGGTGGTTCCATCCGTGCTATAGGTGAAGGTGGCCACCACATCAGTGGTGCCATCGGACAGCGTTCCACTGATATCGATCACGTCCCCGGCCACCAATGGAATGGTCGTCTGGGTCAGATCGTTCAGGTCGGTCGTTCCGATGGCGAAACTGCCATCGGCAGCCAGGGTCAAAGCAATGCCTGCCGTCAGTTCCTTTGCGGTGGGCGCCAGAGTCGAATCCAGGTTACCGGACAGAAAGACCTGACTGGTCTCTGCCGCCGGCGACGACAGATTCGTGTCCAGGAAGATCTCCTGCAGCGGCGAGAAGATGCTGATGGACCCGTTATCTTCTGCTCGCCAACCCTGGACGGCCAACCCATCGGGATTGACCAGGATGCCCTGATTGTTAAAGAAGAAGTTCCCGGCCCGGGCATAGCGGTTCCGCTCGCCGTCGCTTAACACGAAGAACGAGTTACCTTCGATGGCCATGTCCGTGGCCGTTCCGGTAAACTCCAGACTTCCCTGGGTGAAATCCAGGTCGGTGGAGCTTATGCTCATCCCCAAACCGATTTGCTTCTGGTTACCGAAGCCTCCCCCAAAACCACGGGAGATTCCCGTGAGAGCTTGGGAGCGGGCATCGGCGAAAGTAACCCGGCTGCCTTTAAAGCCGAGTGTTCGCACATTGGCGAGGTTGTTACCCAACACGTCCAACTGGATCGTGAAGTTTTTCAACCCCGACACTGCTGAAGTAAGAGATTTCAGCATTTGATTTATCCCCTTCTAGATCAGGTTATGGCTGTGATCCTGCCTCAGTCGTTCAGCAGGATCAAGGCTTCCCTGAGCGCCAGGCCCGAACCATCCCCCGAAGGGGTACCTTGGAACGGGACCGGCCATGCGGGGCCAGCCTTGCCGTGTATGTTCAGATCACACTATCGTCGCGCTGTCGATCTGCGTGAACACATTGTCGACAGCCCCATCCCGGGTGATCGCAGTGATCACCTTCCTGTTTTTCACATTCACGATAAAAGCCGTGTCATCCATGAGAACCAAGGTATTGACACTGCCTTTCCGGTCAGCCAGCTGGACCCCATGGTCCAGGCGCTGCAGGTGGTGTGGTGATAGGGTGATATTCCGCTCATCCAGCCGCGACTGGGCGTGGGCAGAGAACGCAACCTGGGCCGTTTTTTTGGACGGACCGGTTCCCTCACTCTTGGTGTCCAGCTCTCCGGCCAGCACCTTGGAGAAGGTGGTTTTTTTCTCAACCCGGTCGACACCTTTCGTGCCCGACCCTGCCCCCCGCTGCGGCGGCCTGAGCGGTTGTAATCGTGTACTGAGTTCCAGCTCTTCAGGTCGCATGTCTACAGCTCCGGCATCCGGATGGAGATCACGTTGCTCAAGGGGAACAACATATCTCCCACCATCAGTACGGCGACACCACCCTCATAATTCACACCGGTGATGATCCCCGAAGTGGTTGTGAGGGTCTCGACAGCATTGCCTTCTCCATCGAAGGCGGCCACTTGGTAGCCATAGGTGCCGTCGGTCAGCTGGTTGCCGGAGTCGTCGGTGCCGTCCCACGCGATAATCTGCTCTCCCCCGTCAAGACCTTCCTTCTGGATGGTCCGCACCTCACTACCATTGCCATCGGTGATGGTAATGATAACCTGGTGGGTGGGAGCAGACAGCGAAAACCGCAGGGTTGAACCGCCATCACTCAATATCAGGCCTTCACCAACGGCTACGACCTCTTTGCCAATGAGGCCAGCTGCCATAGCGTTGGAAACCGCCTGAGTCGACAACAGCGAGGCATCCAGATTTTGACCGATCTGCTGATCGATGCTCTGGAGGCTTTGCAAGCTGCTGAACTGGGCCATCTGGGCGGCAAACTCCTGGCTCTCCATGGGCGAGAGCGGATCCTGGTTTTCCAGCTGGGTGACCAAGAGGGTCAGAAAATCCTCCTGATCGAGTGTCCCCGTATTGCGGGCAGGTGCCCCCTCAAGGTAAAGCTGGGAACCGTTTGCGCCCTGTACGACGTCTATCATTGATTCACTCCTTCTAGCTTAAGCCACAAGGTCCACGGTATTATAACCGTAGTCCTTGGTGAGTTCCTCAACAAACTCAGAGGGATCCTCGTCGGACACCTCTGAAGGTAAGGTTGGGGTCTGGCGGGTATTCCCTTTCTCCAGGGAACCATTTTCCGAACCTGAATTTCCCACCCCCACGTTCACGTTGGTAAAGTTCAGCCCCTGATGGGTCCACTCCTGCTCAAGGTTGGGAAGCGCCCGCTGCAGCATGTGCTGCATAACAGGCGAATCCACCGCGATGTGCAGGGCGGTGCCGGCGGCGCCTTCGGTGAACGTCATGCGCACGTTCCCCAGCGCTCCGCCGTCAAAACTGAACACCTGGCTATTTTGATCGCCATTGACAAAGCGATTGTGCTGCAACATCGTCAACCGGGCCAGGGAGGCCAGGTTTACCGGTGCCAGAACAGTCGTCGGTGTCGGTGTCGGTAGAGGGAGGGTCATGGGAGCAGGGGGCTGATCACCCGTATGCTCACCATTGACAGAAACCCCAACGGTTACCGGTTTTGTCAGGCCGCTATGATCTTCATCCATAAGTTGGAAGAAAACTTGCGACCTGCTCTCGTTGGTGAGGCTGTTGGCAGGATTGGAACCGTTTCCCTTGACCTGCTCGCTCGAAATGCCAGCGGACGGGCGTTGACTATCGGGCCGCGCTTGGGTTGTCCTCGGGCGGATCGATGACCCTCTCACTTGCTTCGAGCGATTCGTACGTCCAGCAGATCGTACTTCCACGATCTGTATCTCCGGACGCTCAGTCATCAGGGAAACCTTGTGTTCCGGCTTCCCCCGGTTCAATGCGGGACCAGCGGCTATACCGGCAGTTTCACCCCGGATCTCAACAACGTCACCCTTGGTGGGCTGCACGTTGGACAGATCCGTCACCTGTTGC
>CAZJBG010000001.1:57100-62995 GCA_964543925.1 uncultured bacterium | reverse complement strand
CCCAAACGGTGGCGACCTATCTACAGGAACTGGCTACGGCCTACCACCGGTACTATACGGTAGCCCGGGTGATCACCGATGATCAACCCCTCACAGCCGCCCGACTGGTGCTCACCGAAGCCTGTCGCCAAACGCTGGCCAACGGGCTGGCTATTCTGGGTATCTCCGCCCCGGAGCGGATGTAGGGGACCCGGTGGACATCCCCTGCTTTATCCTGATCTGCTCAGCCCTGTTCTCATCGGTGAGTCCGGTGGGTACTGCCCCGGCCTTCGGTGCCATCACCCATCATTTTTCCCCGAGTGATATCCGTGGCTCAATCTGAGCAGCGACCGACCTATGCTGATATATTGAGCGCCAGGAGCGTTATCAGCGGCTATCTGCCGGAGACGCCGCTGTACAACTATCCGGCCCTGGATGGGTTGCTGGAGGCACAGGTCTGGGTGAAGCACGAAAACTACCAGCCCATAGGGGCCTTCAAGGTACGGGGAGGCATCAACCTCGTCTCCCGCTTGACAGCCACGGAACGGGAGCAGGGTGTCATCACTGCCTCCACCGGGAATCACGGCCAATCCATCGCCTATGCTGCCCGGCTGTTTGGCGTGCAGGCCGTGGTGGTTGCTCCTGAAGGGGCTAATCCGGTGAAAGTAGAGGCCATTCAAAGTTACGGGGCCAAGGTTGTATTCCACGGCCATGACTTTGATGCAGCACGGACGCGTTGTGAGCAAATGGCGCAAGAACAGGGGCTGCGCTTTATTTCCTCTGGTGATGAGCCCGAACTGATAGCCGGAGTGGGGACCGCAACCTTGGAGATTTTGGAACGGCAGCCGGACGTGGAGCAGATTTTTGTGCCGGTGGGCGGTGGCAGCGGTGCGGCGGGCGCCTGCCTGGCAGCGAAGGCAGTCAATGCCGATATCGAGGTTATCGGCGTGCAGGCGGCCGCAGCCCCCGCCGCTTACTTGACCTGGAAAAACCGGGAACCGACTACTGCAGATATGCAAACTGAGGCTGAAGGACTGGCCACCGGAGCCCCTTTCATGCTGCCCCAAAGGATCATGCGGGAATTCCTGGACGATTTCCTGTTGGTGAAGGAGGCCGAGATGCGGCAGGCGGTGCGTCTGTATCTGGAAAAGGCCAGTACGCTGGCGGAGTTGGCGGGGGCGGCTCCCTTGGCAGCGGCACTGCAAGCCAAAAAGCGGGTTCGGGGGAAAACGATTGCCCTCATCCTGAGTGGCGGGAATATTTCGCTGGAAAAACTGCAGCACTGTTTGGACAGTTAGTTTGCGCCACTTATGCTCCCTGTATCCATTGGCCTGTGATCACCTGGCCTGTCGCCAAGCCCTGGCCAACGGGCTGGCCATCCTCGGTATTTCCGCCCCGGAGCGGATGTAGGGGTCCCGGAAGGTTACCCCAACGTAGGGACGAGTCTACCAGGGCAGCCCCACCGCCTGGGCCAGAAACGCCATGAGGGGGGTCATGATCCGGTAAATACGCTCCGCCTCATCGATCAAACCGCCGCTGGTGACCTGCTTGCGTGTCAGGTCGGACATGACGAAAAAATCCTTCCGGCGCAGGTCGTCGGCGAAGGGGTGCTCGGCGTCGAAATCCCTGGGTACCCGCTTGAGTTGCTCGCCACCGACGCCGCCAAAGGCCTCCACAAAGGCTTTGTCCTGTGTAATCTTGCCCCAGTCGTCGGCATGGTCGGCAATGCGGTCGCGAATCTTCCGCAGGGCGGCCGAATCGGGGTGCCAGATACCGCCACCCACGCCATTTTCTTTAGGTCCCATATGAAAATACAGACCGGGACCGTGAACATCTTTGCCCACCTTATGGCGGAAATGAATGGCCGCGTGGGTTTTGTAGGGCGTTTTATCCTTGGAGAACCGGGTGTCGCGATAGATGCGGAACATGGACCCACCCACCACCGGCCGGGGGTCGGCCACGACGTGCGCCGAGATGCCCCTCAGCGGCGCCTGCATGTCAATGATGAACCGGCTCATAGGCTCCCGGACATGGTCGATATAACGGTCCTTGTTGGCGTTGAACCACTGCCGGTTGTTGTTGGCTTCCAATTCCCCCAGGAACCGGTAGAGCTCGGTAGAAAAGTGTGATTGCGACGTGTTCATAAAAGCATCCTGTTTGATTGATGCCGAAGATACCCACAGTCAGTTGCCTGGTGCCACAAGGAGTGCGGCTCATGACACACTCCTTTTTTTTGTGGTGAATGAGTGTCTGAGTTTCTGTCGGGTCTCCTGACACCGTCCTGTCAGGAGTGTGGCGGGGGGAGGGGGATTAATTTTGATCTGCACTCACTGAATCATGTATCCTGCTGAAAAAAGAATTGTATATTGGCCAGCAATGAATCTCTGTCTCTTAGTTCACACTCCCATACCACTAATACATCCCATCCGATTGTTCTCAGCGCTAACAAATTTCTTTTATCTCTAATCAAGTTGCCTCCTATTTTTTTGGCCCAATATTCCCTATTGCTCTTGGGGCTTCGGGCACCACGAGAACAACTATGACCATGCCAAAAGCAGCCATGAACGAAGATTATTTTCTTGTGCGAAGGAAGAACAATATCTGGATTACCAGGGAGATTTCGTTGGTGAAGTCGGAAACGAAACCCTAGGCGGTGTACAATTGATCGTACTTCAATTTCGGGGGACGTATCTTTCCCCCGAATTTGACTCATAATCCAGCTACGCTTTTCGGCAGAAAAGATATCGGCCATCATAAAACTTCAATTAAAAGACCTGGGTCTGTTTCACATTCCCGTATGATGGCATTATATTCCGAAATCAAGTGATCCGCAGTTGTCCGACGGCCAACCTGAGCAAACTTCCCTATTTCATATAAATTCCCTGCTAAGAATTGTTCAATTTCAAATACATCCAGACGATCCGCAATTTCAGCCTGATCAGCCAGTCCCTCGGCAATCGCTAAGCCTCGATTGGTAGTGATTATAAGGGGCCTTTGCCCATTATCCAAATTTCTTTGGCATTTTTGAACCAAAGCTTCGGATGGGGAAGTGGTGACATGTATTGCTACATCCTCAATAATAAAATCACCTTCACGGCCCGACACATCATCGGCAACATTTGCCCCATAGTGCTTCGGCGGCGTATCAAGAAGAAGATTCAGCTTGGCTCCAACCAGGTGCTGTAACATGGTTCCAACAATACTGGTTCCCTTCATTTGGGCTTGTCGTTGCTCTGCTTGGAGGAGGAGGTCTCGAATTACTGCCCGCAAGGATTTAGAGGCGTCAAGATGGAGCGCAAACGGCTTTCCTGCAAAGAACTCTCTGACGCGTTTTATCCACCAGCCTTCGATTTGCTGCAGGTCATCTAAACTATTGGTTTGGAGTTTGTTTAAGAAAGCCACATAGGCCCTCATTTTACCTACGCTACCCCTGCTTGTCCTTCCCCCTTCTTCAGCTAAAACACGCTCTAATCCGTGATCTTTGAGAATAGATTGGACTGCTGACTTCCCGAGGCCCAATACCTGCCCACCCCCTGCTGTAAGTAACGATTCGGGGTCAAGAGGCAATCCCTTTTTAATTGCGTGCCTAGTTACAACCAGAGAAACGCAAAGAGACCCTTTGTTCCTAACATCAAACCTGGCTGCGAATTCACTTAGGTGCTGATCGAGGGTCATATTATTTCGCTTCCAAAATAATATCGGCTATTGGTTTGAGTAATTTCTCAGCAAGGTATTGAACCACTGGTACCGCAACAGCATCGCCCATTGCCCTATATCCGTCATTATAGGAGCCAGGAATCTGGTAACCTTTGGGCGCTCCCATTAAAGCAGCAGCCTCTTCGACAGCAAGCAAGCGAGTATTGACGAATCCATTCTCCTTAATTACTAGAAATTGTCTGCTACTTCCTCCCTCAGGAGTTCTTAGACATCCAGCAATGCCATCGAAGCGCAATTCAAGAACTTGCTTTCCATTCCTCACCCTCCTATACCCTGGGAAAACACTCCTGCCATTTCGGGTGGCTATTCGCATTTTTTCTCGATGCTTCGGTGGCAACAGATTTAATAATTGTCTGCGCTTCTCTGACTCATCACACGGAATGCCAAAGTTAATTACTTCGTCGAGATCGACTCTGCTTGCACGAGGTGGTGGAAGATTCCACCAAACCCAATTTCGGAGATCATTTGCTACACGGATAATTGTCGAGGGGTGACACCAGGTTGGACCACCCAGTTCCAAATTACTTGCCTGTATATGTTCATCAATAGCAATTACAAAAACGCGTTTGCGAGACTGAGGCAACCACTGAGCGGCATCTAGAATTACGGCACCAACCTTGTACCCCCGCTCAACTAACGCATTATGAAGAGTCCGATAATTTTCTCCTCCTGCCGCTGATACGAGCCCTACTACATTTTCAGCGACCACCAGTGGTGGTTTTTCTCGAAGTTCGTCCATCACCCTCAGCCATTGCCAGAATAGACCACTCCTTGATTTAGATAGCCCACCCATATTACCTGCAAGAGAAAGATCCTGGCACGGAAAACTGCCCCATGACAAAAGAGCATTCGGCACCTCTTTGCCAACTACTTGCTCAATCGGCCCCGAATGAAAAACTCCTGATCCATGATTTGCTTGGAACACTTGAGCCTTTTTTATGCTATTGTCATTGGCCCAGATAGTATCAAAGAATTTTTTCAGACCCTCAGTTGCTAGGCCACTACCCGCAAAAAAATCCAGGCTTGTGGGTTTATTAGATATTCCACGCATTTAGCTGTCGCCTCCTTTGAACCAATTTACCAACAATTTAGGGCAGGATTTACCGCTTACATCTCCGGCCACGCTGGGTTATCTCCTCAACTTGGCAGCCGCATTGCGGTGGTTGAAGTGCTTGGGATTATATCCTCGTCCCGAAATGAAAAAGCCCCTCTCTCAAGGGGCTTTTTGGTTTGTGGAGGCGGGGGGAGTCGAACCCCCGTCCGAAAGGGAGACCCTAGAGGTCTCTACGTGCGTAGTCCGCTGGAAGTTCTCACTGCTTCATCATCAACGGACGATCTCTGAAGCAGCCAGCCTGTAAGGTCTCGTCCCTATCCCACAGGCAGGGATCGGGACCAGTCTGCATATTTGACGCCGGATCCTGGGAGGGCAGACACCTCTCAGGGCGACGGGCTGCTACTTAGTTAAGCGGCAGCCAAGTAACCGTAGTTATCGGCACTTGTGTTTGATACCTGGATGATTCACGAGGTAACCAGACATCCTCGGCACGCAACCGCTATCATCGTCCAATCCGTCGAAACCGTTTCGCCCCCATGTCAAATAGCGCCATGATCTGCACCTACCCAGGTGCATTGAACTCTCTACGAATATAATTGGCCTTCAGCGTAATCCCAAGACTAACCGTCATTCGCGCATATTAAATTTCAACCAACCATCAAGGGTCCCCTCAATGATTAGAATCACATCGAAAACGCTGCCCCAGTTCCAAAGGTTCCTTGCCGAACAAGGGCTGGACGGGTGGCTTATCTATGATTTTCACGGCATCAATCCCTTTGCCCGCCAGTTTGTGACCCTGGGTGAAGGCAGTTTCACCCGCCGGTGGTTCTACTTTCTCCCCAGTAAGGGAACCCCAAAAATCCTGGTCCACCGCATCGAGGAGAATTTCTTCGCCCACCTGCCCGGTGACCTGATTCCCTATAGCGGCTGGCAGGAACTGGAGGAGTTGCTGGCCGGCATGCTCACCGGCTCTAAGCGGATAGCCATGGAATATTCTCCCGAAAGCGCCCTGCCCTACGTGAGCAAGGTGGATGCCGGGACTATCGAGCTGGTGCGCAAGACGGGGGTGGAGGTGGTCTCCTCGGGCAACCTCATTCAATACTTCCACTCCCGGTGGACCGATGAAGGTTACGCCCTCCACATGG
>CAZJBG010000001.1:52012-57090 GCA_964543925.1 uncultured bacterium | reverse complement strand
CTGCACATGGCGACCGTGCCCATCATGCACACCATCCGGGAGCACGCATTTGAGGCCATTGCCGCGGCCATCATGGGGGGGCGTCCGGTGACTGAATATGACATTCAGCAGCAGATGGTCGCTGAGTTTAAGGCCGCAGGCCTGGTGTTTGACCATCCCCCCATTGTGGCCGTGGATGCCCACGCCGCCCTGCCCCACTTCGCGCCTACCGAGCAAGATCACGCCCCTATCCGGAAAGGGAACCTGGTGCTCATCGATATGTGGGCCAAAAAGGCGGACGCCCCTGAAGCGCCCTACGTGGATATCACCTGGACCGGCTACGTAGGCGAGACGGTCCCCGAGAAAATCGCCCAGGTATTTGAGATTGTGAGACGAGGCCGAGACGCCGCTGTGGCCTTTATCGCCGAGCGTCTGTCGGCTGGCGAGGCGGTGGCAGGATGGGAAGTGGACGAGGCGTGCCGCCGGGTTATCATCGAGGCGGGGTACGGACCCTACTTCACGCACCGCACCGGCCACAGCATCGACACCGAGGTCCACGGCGCCGGGGTGAACATCGACCATCTGGAGGTGCGGGATGACCGGCAGCTGATTCCCGGAGTCGGGTTCAGCATCGAGCCCGGCATCTATCTGCCGGGTGAGTTTGGCATCCGTAGCGAGATCGACGCTTATATCGGCGCTGGCGGTGTGGAGGTCACCACCGATCCTACCCAGGAAGAAGTCCTGCCGTTATTGGCCCTCTATTAGCGGTTACACCTTCCCTGAACCTCCCGAACTACCGTAATTTTACCTGCTATATGCGCCATTAGCTCAATTGGTAGAGCAGCGGACTCTTAATCCGAAGGTTGAAGGTTCGATTCCCTCATGGCGCACGCCTTTTTCCTTGTCGAGAAGCCCTATATCATCACCTGAGATCGTGTTCCTACAATCTTACAAACTCCCGCAATGAACCGCAAACAACCGCACCGATTACCGGATACGGAACCGGATACGGGCCAGTCTTACTCACTACCTGGAAACCATTTGATAAATCTCAACGTAATTCCGCAAACCGAAGAGCTGGAAGGGGGGTAGGGGGTCAGTGTTATATAGGGCACGCACATTGTTGGGCAGATTTGAGATTTCGGCAATTAGTACCTCATTGCCCTTGCCTTTCCATCAATACCGCTATTCTCCTCAGTTTAGGATGAAATGTCCTGGATTTTGATGGGTTTATCACTTGTAGACGATGGTTACTGTGCCCCGCATAGACAATGTCGCACTCTAGCATTTAATTGCTGATTGATTGATGGCCTATTCACAGAGTTGGTTTCGCATACGGGTTCTATTTTCAGCAAAATCATCCTAACTTGAGTCGCTCTGTAAAGCAATTAATGGTAAGAACCACCATTGATTGGATGACTTGTCCCGCTCATGTGTTCGGACATTCCATCGAATCTTTGTATAGTGCGGATAAAATTCGGCTAACCAGGGGCGAAATTTGACCTCCCAACCAAATCAATCCAACGTAGAACTCATATACCAAGAAATACGGGACCTATATCTTAGATATCCGCAGCCTTGGGTAATTGGATATAGTGGAGGAAAGGATTCAACTACGGTTCTTCAGTTGGTCTGGAAGGCATTAGAGGACTTACCCAAAACTAAGAGGAAGAAGCTGGTCTACGTGATCAGTTCGGATACTCTTGTCGAGACACCTCCTATCGTGGACCAGATTGATAATACTCTCCGGCAGATCAATGAGGCCGCGGAATTACGGGACATGCCATTTAAGGCTGAGAAAGTCAGACCAACTTTGAATGACAGTTTCTGGGTCAATTTGATAGGTCGAGGATATCCTGCTCCGACGAGCAGATTTAGATGGTGTACGGAACGACTCAAAATCAAACCAGCTGATAAATTCATCCAAGATAAGGTAAATCAACATGGTGAAGTAATAATGGTGCTAGGAGTTCGGGAAGCAGAAAGCTCGACTCGCGCACAGCTCATGAACTCCTACAAAGTACGAGGACACCTCCTGCGGCGACACTCCTCACTTCCTGGTGCATATGTATATGCCCCGATTGCAAAATTCACTACCGATGATGTCTGGTCTTATTTACTGCAAATACCTTCCCCCTGGGGTGGAAATAATCGGGATCTAGCAGCATTGTACCGGAGTGCGGATGCGTCGGAATGTCCATTGGTGATAGATGATTCAACTCCATCATGTGGTAATAGTCGATTTGGCTGTTGGGTTTGTACTGTCGCGACCAGAGATCAAACTATGGAATCATTAATCGATAATGGCGAGGAATGGATGCAGCCATTACTTGAATTCAGAGATTGGTTGTTTCAGACAACAATACCCGAACAGAAAAAAAGGTTTCGGGATATTCGCGGGCGTGATGGCAGGGTGATATTGAAGAAGGATGGTACCGCAGCAGCAAGATCATATAAGTTTGATGTAAGTGTTGACATGATGAAAATGCTACTCCAGGCACAGAAGGTGATTAATGATGAGTTCGAGGATGAATCCATCATATTGATCAGTGAGGAAGAAATACATGAAATAAGGCGAATATGGAGGAGCGAGAGACAAGATTGGGATGATGATATACCCAGAGTCTACTTTGAAGTATTTGGTCAACACTTATCATGGCATCATGACGATAATACTCCTTTCAACAGTAGAGGGAAGGAAATTTTATCGGCGCTATGTGAGGAGGAATCCATTCCATTCGAGTTGGTTGCGAGAATACTTGAAACTGAGCGGGATGCGGTTGGCATTGCTAGGAGACCCCAAATTAAAATGGAGATTAAGAGCATCCTGTCACGTGAGTGGCGCAGTGAATCTGAGATTATTGCTACTTATGGCGATAAAAATTAAGTCACATGATATATAAGTCCATTACGCTGAAAAACATTGGTGTATTTAAAGGGGAGCACGTCTTTGATCTCTCCTCAAATCAATCCCTCAACAACAGACCTGCAGTAACTCTAATAACAGGTCATAACGGTTCTGGGAAATCCACAATATTCAATGCGGCTAGATTAGCACTACATGGAATTCGCTCTACAGGTTTCAGAATCTCCGTTGCGAAATATGAGCAGTACATTCGTGGTCTTGTTCATCGAAACATGGATACATCGGAGGGAGCATCCGTTTCGCTTTCAATTGAGATGATTCTATCGGGGAGTAGCACGGAGTTGGTTGTTTCCAGGACATGGCATCCATCCGAAAAAAATCTGAATGAAGATTTGGCCCTCTTGGCTAATGGTAGTCCACTCGACATCGATCCTGATAGCTATCAATCTTGGTTGAATAGCCTACTGCCACCCGGCGTCACCGATTTATCATTTTTTGATTCGGAAAATCTTAATGGAGTCCTATCCTCGAAATCAAATGACCTAGTCTTTCAAAATATGCTCCAACGATTGTTCGGGATTGATGTTGTTGATAGGGCTAGGAAAGATATCTCCCAATTTGTCTTGAAGGAATCGGGAATACGCACGCTGAAGTCGAAGGGAAATTTGCTTGATAGACATCAGAAAAAACTTAAGAAACTCAATGCTGAGGTAGAAGATTGCGAGGCGAGGATGTCTGATCTTGAGGAGCAGGAGAATGATCTCCTTACTGCGCTTGAAGCCCTTGAGGATCGCTTAGAATCGGAGGGAGGCGATTTCGCTACGAAACGTTCCCAATATGAGGCTGAATTGGTGCAGATATCCTTTGAGACTAATTCTCTAAACGAGGATCTTAACGATCTTCTCTCAGGTCTCGTACCTTTCATCTTGCTTCCAGGCCTTAACCGTAAGCTGTACTCGACTTTATCAAGTGAACGAGAGGTCCATGAGCAAGTGGCAGGATATAGGGTTTTTAGGGATAAAATGCGCGCGTTGAAGGTTGAGATAGATGATGACAAGATTTTCGAAAAAATGGATCTCAACGATTTACAAGTGAGGAGTTTGAAGAATAATTTTATTTCTCTTCTGAACAAGCACAACAAGAAGAAGATTCGAAGCCATAACAGAGTAATGCATGATCTGTCTCCGCGTGAGACAGTGAGAGTGCAGGGTTGGATAGAGGATATCTCAAATCAGTTAGGCGATCAGATAGGGACTATCAATCGGAGACTATACGATCTGGCGGCTCAACGGGTTGTTGTGGAGAAAGGTCTGAGTAGCGTACCAGATGAACAGTCCCTAAAAGGAATAATCAAGAAGATAGCGGTTCTGCATTCAAAGCAAAAAACGGTCAATGAAGCTGTGAAGAAATTGGATCGAAAAATTGCGTCATTGATTTATGAAAAGGAGGCAGAGGAGCGGCAAGTCAATAACGTGCTTGAATCGATCGAAACTATAAACTCAAATGAGAGGCAGATCGAGCTTGCACAAAAAAGCCTCGCTGTACTCAAAAGGTATAAGGGAAAACTTCTAAAAACAAAAGCAGCAGAGATTGGCACTAATTTTCAGATGGCCTTCAACAAGATATGCCGGAAAGAGCACCTCTTAGAGGAGGTGAAACTAAATAACTCTACGTTAGCGTTGGAATTAATTGGTCAACATGGCACAAGGATTCAAGTGAGCGAGTTCTCACGGGGTGAGCACCATCTGTTTGCACTTGCATCATTTTGGGCGCTTCGAATGACAAGTGGGCTCGATATGCCAATAGCGATTGATGCTCCGTTCGCCCGCCTTGATGATTTGCACAGGTGGAAAATCATTAATCATTTCATCCCAAATCTAGGGTCCCAGGTAGTGCTTTATTTAACTGATAACGAGTATAATGATATGTCCATTGTGAGTGAATCAGAGAATATTGGTAGAGTCTATAAGCTCAGATATGACGAGTCCCGTAGTGAGACAATAGTTGATTTGGATGAGAGTCCCAATAAGGCCGGAACCTTACTATACCGCCATGAGGATGATGGAGATACATTTTCTGGTGATAAACATATCTGGCTCAATAATCTTGCCAGTGTTCACTCAACTGAGGGTCTTGTCAAAACGCTGCTACCAAGTTCAGCCAAGAGATTGTTCCTGATTGATCCTATAGGTGGTGATCCGGTCTGGAGTGATATTGCTGAATTTCAAAGAAT
>CAZJBG010000001.1:19119-52002 GCA_964543925.1 uncultured bacterium | reverse complement strand
TTCGCTGATTACCCAGATAAAAAATGGTGGAGATATCGCTCAATCATGGAAGCATGAGAAATGGGACCAATCCCTTAGAGAGGAGGGTTATGGATCAGTAGCCATCTCAGCGGAAGGTGGTCCAGTCGAATATGTAATCGATCCCTCTTTACTGCAGCCGATCACTCCTGCTTTGTTTAAAAATGGATCGGGTTCAAATGGTTCCTAATCGCTTTTATATAGGGGACCAGGCCAGTCGCAAATTAAATGTCCTGAAGGCAAAGACCGGCATCGCCCCCAACTTACTGTGTAGAGTTGGCTTTTGTCTTTCACTTTCGCAGCCTGGCATACCAGATGAGCACCTCTATGATGATGGCCAGGTGAGGGAATTTAACAGGTACACGCTTACTGGCGATTGGGATGTGCTGTTTCTATGCTTGTTAAGGGAACGCATTTTGAGAGACGGCCTCGATCCCGTGGTTGATCTGGCAGATCAGTTTAAGGTTCATTTAAGTCGCGGCATTTATCTTCTTCACCAGCGAGTAAAAAATGTAGCGGATCTTACCGAGTTACTCTCTAAAAGTAAGACCCATTTCCTAGATTCTACAGAGTAGGCAATATCACAGTGAGCCCTCGTGGTCGCCGCCCCATATACTTAGATCACCACTCAACAACTCCTGTTGATCCACGTGTAGTCGAGGCGATGCTTCCCTACTTTTCTGAAACTTATGGTAACGCAGCTAGTGTCGACCATTTGTACGGCTCAGAAGCCAGTGTCGCAGTAAAGCATGCCCGTGAGCAAATCAGCACTATCATAGGCAGTCGCCCGGATGAGATCATCTTTACATCTGGCGCTACCGAGGCCGACAACCTAGCCCTGATCGGTGTTGCCGAGAATTATCGGTCCAGGGGGAATCATATCATCACCTGTGCGACTGAACATAAGGCGGTGCTGGATACCTGTGGTTACCTTGAGAAGCAAGGTTTTGAGGTCACCTATCTACCTGTAGACTCTCTAGGTATGATCGATCTGGATGCATTAGAACAGAACATTCGCCCAGATACTATTCTTATTTCTCTCATGGCGGCCAATAATGAGATAGGCGTTCTTCATCCTCTAGGAGAGATCGGCAAGATTGCCAGGGAGCATGAAGTTCTTTTTCACACCGATGCAGCACAGGCAGTTGGCCATATCCCCATTGATGTTCAGAAAATGAATATTGATCTCCTATCCATGTCAGCACACAAGATCTATGGCCCCAAGGGGATTGGCGCCCTCTATGTTCGACGGATAGCACCTCGTGTGAAGCTGGCGGAGCAAATCCACGGCGGTGGACACGAACGCGGCATGCGCTCTGGCACACTTAACGTGCCGGCCATTGTGGGCATGGGCGCTGCGCTGGAGATTGCTCGAAAAGAGATGAAGAAGGAATCGAAGCGACTGCAAGATTTGCGAGATTATCTATATGAGGGACTCAAGGATATCTTCGAGGGACTAGAAATGAACGGCCATCCCACACTCCGTCTGCCTCATAATCTCAACGTCTATCTCCCCGGTATTGAGAGCCGCTACTTATTAGTAAAACTTAAAAACGATGTAGCTATCTCAACCGGGGCCGCCTGCACAACGGCCTTGGTTGAGCCTTCGCACGTGATTAAAGCTATGGGCTACTCGGATAATCGGGCACATCAGTCGGTGCGGTTCGGTCTGGGAAGAAATATTAGCTCAGCTGATATTGTCCATGCACTTAAATGTCTTACAAGATCTATCCATCCAAGCTAATGAGTATGCTTCTTATCATTCACTGTCTTTGTGTCTATCTTTATCTCTGAATTCAACAATGCTTCTTAAGTCGTTATCTAGTGTATTTATTAGGGCAGCCTCCTCAACCCTCTCGTTAATCCATTCAATGTCCTGTTTTAATATTTCTACCGCAATTTTCCCATAATGTGCACTCGATGGGCGGTCCATTCGTTTTGTGAATCCCTTGATACGTCTGAAAACAGCCACGGAATGCATCATTTGATATTGCTGCCCTGGCTTATATTTATCTGCCCGGTTATATAAATAAATTGGTTTATACTCCACTTCCCAACCATAATTAAAAAGAGCGACTTGGATAATATACTTCGGCAGTGCATAACAGAAAAATTCAGCAAAGTTACTAGATCTGAGATCATGCACGCTAACCTGGCCATATCGGTTCACAAAAACCTGTTCGAACTCCTTGTTTGATGAAATATTTTCGGCCATACGAGTTTCAAGCTGATTTAATGCATCCGGATTTAATCGCGCTGAATCAATGTGTGTCGTCAGAAATAGAGTAAATTGCTCGCACTGAGCACCCGTACTAAACTGTGCGCTAGATTGGAGTTCAATGATTTTTAATATGGATTCCAGCAGTGGGGCAATTACATCTTTTTTTGTTGGGAACATTACTCCGAACACATCGAGATTTATTATGTCAAACGGGAATGCTTTATTAAATCGATCGTTCGCATCCTTTGTTTGAAGTTTATGTCTTAATATCTCATCTAATTTTTCATCCGGGTTATCGAGAAGGCTTCTGCCTTCAGTTTGAGCATCATCTTTAAATAATACGATTTCTACAAAATCACCTAGAAATCCTTGTTCCGGAGAGCCAATGTAACCTGCAATTCTTTTAAAGGAAACGGGATCTTCCTCACAATAATAAACTCCCTCGAGTCTTCCGGAGTCTTCATCTCTAGCTAATATTCCTTCCTTTTCTAGCATAAATACTTCTAAGGCCTCTGCTGCACAAAATGTAAAGTGACGAAGTGGAACAGCTTTAATGCGGTTTAGCACGGATTCCCGCTGTGAGACACAAGCTGGCAGCCACGCATTTGAGCGGATATAATGCTTTAATCGGTCTGTTTTAAAATCTATATCGGCCAAGGTAGATTCTCGAAATACTAAATGCTGAGGAGTTTATTTAATAACTTATAAAAAGTATCTCGACGAGCGGATTTCTCGGCAATTGCCGAAATTTCATATGCGATGGCAGCAATCTTTGTTAAGTCGCGTTGTGCCTTTTTCTTTGGCCAATAATCACTACCTGTATTAAGGATTATTTGTTGCTGTTTCTTGTCAATCTCGATGAGAAGCCCATCGTCATTCTTTTCTACGACATCATATGTCCCTCCGAGTGACTCATTGATAATCGATATTATTCTCTTGGAATGCGCACTCTCTGCGGCTATCCTTTTTCTTGCCGATCTCTCGTTCACTCCAATACTTGCTTTACGAAATACGCTTGGGAGCAAATCATGGACAATCTGTTGGATTTTAATATAATGGGGATGCATTTCATTGAAACTGTCTCTGTCTATATTCAATGCATGCTCAAGTCCCTCCAATACAAATAACTCTCCAGATAGCCAATTGAAACGGGGGCCCTCAATTTTGGGGTATTTTAGAAATGTTGAATCATAGTAGCCTATCGCTATTTTCTTAATCCTAATTAGTATTCCTCTCAGCTCAGCAGGTTCGATTGCCTTTCCATCCTGAAGGTATATATAACCCATGATCTTCAGTGGCTTCCCGTAAACCTCAAATGAGTTGTTTATTGGAAAGATTACTCCCTTAATACTTTCGGATATCGTCCTATTTGTAGGATAGGGAAATACGTTTGGTTTCTTTAGTGATAGCCCATCAACTATCACCTCGAATTTCGAATCAACATGTGATTTCTTTAAGAGTTCAAAGTCATCTTTAAAATTCCCT
The DNA here is from genome assembly GCA_964543925.1 of uncultured bacterium. Classification (GTDB taxonomy): domain Bacteria; phylum Fidelibacterota; class Marinisomatia; order SCGC-AAA003-L08; family TS1B11; genus JADFNF01. The sequence goes on along the minus strand of CAZJBG010000001.1, from coordinate 48,278 downwards.
TCATGCGCCAAATCGATATTATCCCAATTGAACGGACCTGATTCTGGATATGGCACTGGACTAGCAACTGTTAGCTCCCAAACCATCTGCCAGTAGGCACCAAGTTCCTTTATCGACCCTCCGCTATCATGAATATTTTCAAGAAATGATGAAAAAAGCGACGGCAGTAAAAGATTTGCGTTCTCCCTAAACCTGCGAACAAAAGCAGTGCGCATATCGGCTGCAATTATTTGTGTCCCACCCAACTCAGCGTCATAGTCGATTCTATTATAATTGAACTTCCCAACATCAATTGCCTGGTCAGTTTCCTTATCCAGTTCTAATCCAGAAACTTTCTCTTTTAGATAATCCATTAATACTATGTTTGCCTCAAACGCCGTTTCTGTTCCCTTATGATGAGATATAATTTTGAATTCGTGGCATATTTGTGCTATCCCTAGGATACCAATTCCTAACTGACCAATAATGGGGCGATTATAAATAGCAGTGGAATCTCCCTCTACCCTTTTCTGGCTATCACCAATACCGCCTTCCATCATCCTAGAAAACTCATCTGGGGTGATTCCATTACCATTATCAGAGCAAGTAATGATATCAAAACTTGGCGAATTAGTAGTTATAGCGACGCGGCTTGAATCAGCGTCATACGCGTTACTGATAAGTTCCTTAAGAGCGCCTGCAGTTGTGCGGTATATACCCGCACTTATATGCCCCAAAATTTTTGAACTAACAACTATATTTTGCCATTGCATTGGGCTAATCCCGCCTTCGTCTTGATAATTTCATCCTCAAATCCCAATCCGAATAACCTGACAACTTGCCTGTAGATTCAATGCTATTGAATTTTCCGTTGAATCTAGAGGCTATTGCTCCTTGAGAATCAGCATAATATAGATCAGGCGAATTCCTCCCCTGTCACCCAATCAGCCAAGCTGTAAATGTTCGCCTGATCAGTATCATGGAGTATGTGAATCTTCAGCCATTTGAGGCCTGCCTCGGCCCAGCGCTCTGCTTGGTCATACTTACCACTCTCATCACTAAGTGCCTTTTCAATATGCATGTTGTTGTGGCTGATATACATAGCAGTAATGGCCGCCTTATCGGTTTCGGTGAACTGCTCTTCCTTAAACAGGTCATGGGTTGCACCCTTCCCTGAGGGAAGGTCCTCATACTGGTTCTTCAAGAAGCCCCATGTGGCTGCCATCATAAATACATCTTTACGGATTGGGAACGGAGAATCTTTGGGGTCGGCACTATGGGCAGCGCCCAAGAGGTCATAATCACCCAGAAATTTGAAATTGATCCGAAGCGTTCGACGTGCCATACTATTTTACCCTCACCAAGCTTGACCTATTCGTGGAGCTATCATAGGTTATCTGCCAGAATGCACCAACTTTGCTGTCAATCCTTTCCAAGAATTCATCTGTTCCTTCGGACTCAGTCAGCAATAGCACTAATTGAGAAGATATGTCGGGCACTACTTTGGCATAATTCCGACGATGGGCCGGATCAATAACGGCAAGTGGACTATCAAGAATAAAGGGCGCTTGTTCCTCGGCAACAAGCCGTAGACCAGCAACAAATGAGAGTGCAAATATTTTCCTCTGTGCATTTGATAGATGAAGTTTCCAAGAAGCGCCCTGCTTATTTAAAATGTCATAATTAAAATCCTCATCAATTTTAAACTTGCTAAAGTTCTCTTCTGCAGTAATTATCTTCATAAATATTTTGCTGATTTCTTCTATCAATTCTCGTCGTAGAACGCCTTTATACTTTTCGTATACCTCGTCCACTGCTTTCTTAGACTGAATGACCAAATCAATCCTGCTGCGAAGGTTGGCGGTTCTCTTATCTGATTTCGATGATTTTGCGATACTGTCTGCAAGTTCCTGAAGTTCTCTTGTATGTCGTGTTATGTCATGGTTGAGAAGCGAGATTTTTCCTTTTAAATCCTCCACTTCACTACTGAGTATTTCCTTCTGGCGCAGCAGTGGTGCGGCGGTCTCAAGTGCCTTGGCATCAATTTGTTTTTTAAGCGAATCTATTTTCGTCTGGCGCGCCGTCATATGGTCTTCAATACCGTCTATTGAATCGCGATACTCATTTATGATCTGATCAACGGTATTTGCCCGTTTCTGAGCCTCCTTTAGTAATATTTGAAGAGGCAGAATTCGATCCGTTAGGGATTTTGGTGGAGTGGATTCCAAAACTTTTTTCAACTCTTTATACTGTTTCGAATCCAACTTGAATTTCGTCCCACAGATGCAAATGCCTGCTCCGTGATCATCGCAAGGCTTCAGCATATCTTTGATGAATACATCCTCATATGGTTTGGGCAATTTCCCCTTTATGCGGTTATTATTTAGCTCGACCCAAACAGCCTTCAGAGTTGGGAGAAGTGCTGTCAGATAGGCAATGCTGAATACTTTGGAAAGTTCATGTAATTGCCCGTCCAGTCTCTGACTCGCCTCCTTGTTTAAATCTCTTTCGTGGTAAATCTCTTTTACTTTTTCTAGCGATTCTGTAGCGGCTGCGATCCTATCCTCAGCGTCCTGAAGCATCGCTCTCGCTCTTTTCTCATCATCTTGATACCCGATTACTATTAATTGATCAGCCGTAATCCTTTGCTCTAGTGCCTTATGCCTATCGCTTATGTTGCGATCACCTTTTGAGCCTTTGGTCATGGAATCAAGACGTCTAACCAGATGGTTTTTTAGATCACTCAGATGCTTCGATGCGCGTCGAAGATGCTCAAATTTTAATAGATTCTCGATGGCCTCCCTTGTTTGAGATGCGGTTGGTTTCACGAACTCGGCAATCTTATCTCCGTCCACGATGAAGTATTGAGAAATACTGTGCGGGAGGATATCATCAATAATCTTCTGGAATGCGTAATCATCATTCGCCCTCATTTTCTTAGACGTTCCTTTGGCGGAAACTACCGCGATATAAAGGTTCGACTTTGGATTGGCACAATCCCCTGAATCAAATATATTGGCTTTCCGGATCACACGGTACGTATTACCACCATGTTCCATAGTAATAGTCACTGCAACCCTGAACTCGCCTTCATCCTTTATGATAATCCCTTTTTCATAGTTGACAAAAGTGCCTCTTTCACCCTTCTCTGGGGCTTCATCGTAAAGGCACCACTTTATTGCTTCCATGAGTGCCGTCTTGCCACTATTGTTCGCCCCTAGGATCAGGGTAATATTCCTCTTCGATGAAGATGCAAACTCAAGCTTGTGAATCCCATAATAGGATTTGAAATTTTCTATTTCGATCCTATTTATCTTCACTCTTTAGCACCCTCTCAAGTAGTTGATTCATTTTATCAATCATCTGTGGATGATCTACACTCAGCTTTTCATCCTCTAGTAAGATTACGTCCGTGATAAAATTCTTTATATCTAAGGGGTAATCGTCAAACTGTTTAATGATTTTTTTAAGGGATGCTTTCATACTGAGATTAAACCTCTGCAACTAAACCATGTTTTAGGGCAATATCCCATAATACAGCCTGAGCTTCTATTTTGTTCTCCGAGGTTCCGGCAAACTCGCTAAACCTCTTCAGTTCTCTCGTTAAAGCATGTTTGATAAATTTATCCTCGCTAATCGAATCATTTGGTAGTGCGATAAAATCATGAATTGTGGCGATCTTGGATCCGCTTTTTGGCTTTCTTAATACGCGGCCCCGACGCTGGATAAACTGCTTTGGATTGCCTGTACTGGCCAATATGAAGGCAAATTCCATCGAAGGAATATCGAGGCCCTCATCTAGCACCCCAATCGCAACTAGGGCCTGAATAAGGCCATCGTCAAACTCTTGAAATATTTTCTGCCTGTCGATGGCCTTGTCCTTGTAGGTAACACGCTTGACGAAATAGCCGTTACTAATCAGTGTACTGCATAGATCATCAATCTGCTTATCGGAGCAATAAAAAAGACTCTTATTGAGAACATTGAATTCATTAAGTACCGCTTCAAGCACTTCCGTTTTTGCATCTGCGTTATTTAGAAGGGCAATTCTCCTCTCCAGCAAGCGCTGCAATTTTGTGTCATCAGCAGTTTTATCATTGAATAGATAGGATAGTTTCTGGATCTCCTTTGAAAGTTTCGCATATTCACTTGTCTCCTCATCATTCAAGTACACCACATGAGGGAAGTATCGATAGCGACTTAGAAAGTCATTTTCTATCGCAAAAGCCAAGGATATTTCAATGACTGATCCACCAAAATACTCTAATAGGAATTGTGATCCTGCATCATCAAAATACCTCACCGGAGTAGCTGTGAGCCCCAAGCGAGATCTGTATTTCGAGGGGAGTCTTTGCCGTGCTGTAGCTGAGCCAAGATTGTGAACTTCATCCGCAATGAAGCAGACTTCCTCAGGTACAACCTTGTCCAATATGTTTTGAAGGGCATTATTCTTACTTGTCAGTGTCGCATTTGTCGTGATCACCATTATCGTATTGAGCGATTTTCTATTGTATCGAGCGATCTCTCTGTTGACCTTCTCCGACCATTTTCTTCTAGTGGCATAAGCAAGCAAGGGTACAAATCCGAAATCACGCGCTTCTTTTTCCCACTGGAGTACAAGATGCGTGTTAGGACAAGATACTAGCACCACCAACCGCTCTCTATTCTCAATGAGTCCAATTAATCCAGAAAGAGCAGTAATTGTCTTCCCAGTTCCCGTGGCCATATTGAATATGCCGCGGTAGCCAGCATCGATCCAATTTTGAATAGCTTCCTCTTGGTATTCCCTTAGAGTAATCCAGATTGGGATATGCGGTTCTTGTTTATGGGGAGTTTGTGAAGTATCGTACTCTCCTCCAGGTTCCCGTACTTGAACAAGCTTGGTGTGTGTGTACGGCCGATCATTACTACGTATCCGAACTATTCTCTCCTTTGTGGCTTCTTTAAGGTCATAGACCCGAATGTTTGGATCATCATTCTCCCAGAGATTATTGAACCTTTGATAGTCATCTTCCACAAGCGGTAGATCTGAGTCTAACCAGGATGTGAAAATCTTGATGGATTCATAGTTGCGTGTACCCTGAATACTGTCATTATATGAGCCATTAAACGAGATCCTGCTGCCAGTGCCATCTTGGAATACACCAAACTTGTCATGGAACTCTCCATCCAATTTGTTACGGGGTAACGCGAGCTTGAACTCAATAATTCCATCTCCTATCATCCATGCAAGCGCGTTGAGGGTATCCTCTGCAAGGCTTTTCTCAAGGTTCGGGATTTCTCGAAGAATTGCATCATCGATAATTTTTCCACTCTGAGCCTCGCTACCCTTTCTAAGTGCTTCCCAGTCATCCTTGGATAGGATTGGACTGGTTACCCAACGTGCTCTGCCACCATTAGCAGCAAATTTTGCCAAGCCCTCCGCCGCTAAGCGAATCCAACCAGAACTAAAAAAGCCCACGCCTCGGTCGTAGTACATCGAATGCTCAAGAACAGGGATAAAAAAATCTTGAATGATATCTCCCGAAGAGGTATTTAGAGTCCGAGGGATTTTTAAATCTGCAAACTGTTTCATACTGTAGAAGTGCTTCAGACGCCTGTAGCGGTTCAAAGCCTTTTGGACATCTCTGGCTAAAAACTAAGAGAGATATTATGCGTTTCCAAGGTTTAATTCACGCCTCCTCTGAAGCGTCTTCCACTTGATTATTTCACGCTGATCCAGGATCTGCTCATCCCGTCCTTCACCGCCAGGGTTCTATTTTCCTGAATTAAAAATCCAGCTGACAATGATGCCTTGCTAGTATATGAGCATACTAATATATCTGTAAATCCGTTTCCCGTCGAGAGACCATAAATAACTATTGTGGGCCGTTAACTGTTTTTAATACTATTGCAGGGCGAACCAACGCTATTTTACGGGAGGTTTCATCGACGGGAGAGGAGTCAGTTATGGTTCTATTTTCCTGAATTAAAAATCCTGCTGACAACGATGTCTTGCTAGTATATGAGTATACTAATATATTTGATTATGGCTATTCATACAAGGATCATTATGTAAGTACATCAAAGTTAATAATATGAAAAAATGCAGATGTCTACTGAAAACTCCGAATAGTATCTCCAGGGATCTTCATTTTGAACTTCAAACTGGTCGGAGACGATGACGCCGCTTGCGCGTGTACGCGCGTAGGAGGAAGGCCACCAACCAGCCTATTTTATCAAGGGCCAACTCAGCGGAGGAAATGTTATGGATATCGCAGATGGTGACCGTAATGACAATTCACACTACCTTCGTTTCATTGGTAACGACACAAAAGACCACTACCAGGGTGGAGCCGGAGACGTTCGTGTGCAAAGGGATCAACTTGTACTCCTCCTCGACGATGAGGCATTAAGATTGCTTGATCCCACGAGGGGTTGGCCTGACGAATGGGAAGTTCCCGAGTCTGTGTCGGAAGAAGAAAAACAGGAGGTTGACCAGGATTATGAAAATAGGGTGGATATTCGGCTACGTGATCAATTCAAAACAAAGCCTGATACAAAGGAGGCTCGTGAAAAGTTATCGAGACAAAGCAAGCCGAAATCTTGGTCTGCAACCGAGGAGATCGAGCTCAGGGACAAGAAGATCCGGGAACTCAGAGATGAGACCAAGAGACTAAGAAGAGCGGTAAAACTTTATAAAGGGGCATTACCTCGTGATGAAATGAAAAAACTGATAGATGAAACAAGAAAAAAGAATAACAAACCCAATTGGGATGCGTTAGGCAGAGAACTCAATGTACGAGGTGAGACAGCGAAAAGGCGGGCAGAAAAACTGGGTCTTCTACCTTATGCACTTGGCAACCACCATTAACCAACCATCCCTCTGATTATTCGCGCTACTTAACACTTCAGCCACACCAAATCCCGAATCTTCGGGAAATTTCCCCGAAAATCAAACGGCACGCGATTCTTATATGTATCCGTCGGTTCTTTGAATGAGCTGACGGTTCTGTTAAGTGCGTTGTTTCGACCGTCTGGTGCAAGCGGTGATCCCCTACACGGCAAATGGCCGTGGTCCAGTGGTGCTGGATTGGGCGAACACTTTCGTGTTTACCGCAACACGAAAAGGGGTAGCCGTTGATGGTGTTACCAGGGATAGGAAAAGAGCAAAAATAACCCGGTTAGAAACGGGATGAGGATTTGTTATAATCGGCAACCTTCAAGAAATCCAGGCAACGTCCAACCCTGACGACCTGGTCCAATGCTATCAAAATTAAGGGAGGCCGCCGGTATTTTCTGCCCTCGAATTTACATTAAATCGCCATCATTGTATTGCCCTGCCCCAAGAGGGGGCATTGGGATAATGGGGGCGGTACGTCAAAATGCTGGAATCGGGATGGAATAAGGTATGAAAAGGAAGAATATTCGATTTGAGGAATGCAGTAGGCAGGTACATAATTGGTGAAAGAAGCCGAATTAATAATTAACCGCCTAGATGACCTGGCCCGGCGGCTTGATGGCCAGCACGTCTCCCCCTGGATGACCACAAGGGAAGCGGCGGCGTTTCTCCGCTGCTCGCCCAGACAAATTGAAAGCCTGACTGCCGAGGGGTTACTCCCATATAAGCGGCAAGACTCCACTTGTCCCCGGTCTCCCCGGCTCTACCACCGAAAGTACCTGACCGGCTTTTTGGTGGCCGGGCGGAACCCGACAACCCAAAGGCTCACGCCAGCAGAGAAGCGAGAAGTGGAAGAGCTGCTGTCGTGAAGGCTGTCTTCGAGAATCAAACCCTTTACGAGGGAGATTTCTTTACTCTGGCCGGGGACCTGGAGCCGGGTTCGGTGGACCTGGTGATTGCTGATCCGCCATACGGTACCCTTACCCAGGTGCAGCCCTGGGATGTTCCCGTCAATTTCGCCCGGCTGGGGAGAGCCCTTGCCCGGCTACTGAAACCTGCCGGACAAATTGTCACCTTTTGCAACTTTGCCACCGCTGTTGACATCTACACGGCCTTCCGGGAGAGTGGCTTTGACTTCCGCTTTCCGTTCATTTGGGAAAAGTACCCCGGCCAGCCGGTGAATATGTCGCGGCCTATTTCTGATGTGGAGCTGATCCTGGTATTCAAACGTCGAGGTGCAAGGGTATCTGAGGTGACGTTCAATGCCGAAGACGTGAAGACTCCCGGCCAGCCTTACCGGAAAACATCATTTACCAAAGTCAACCCCACCCGCCAGGGGGAGAAGGCGACCCTGTTTAGCAATGAGGACGGAGGCCGTTATCCCAGGACCGTCTTACGTTACCCATCTAAGCCTTCCATGCTCAAAGCTGAACGCACCGCTCATCCAACCCAAAAGCCCGTGGACCTGCTGGGGTACTTAATTCGGCTGCTGAGCAATGAAGGGGACGTTATACTTGATCCCTTCACCGGGTCGGCCTCAACCTTGGTAGCCTGTCACCGCACCGGCAGGCAGGGCACAGGCTTTGAGCTGGCCCCGGAATACTATGATCTAGCGAAATCCAGACTGGCGGTGGAAACGGCTCAGGGAGTTTTGCTGTGATGGGCCAAAATCAAACGTGTACGGGTGGCGACTGGAAGGACACAATCAAAGCCATAGGCAGGTATACCCCAACCAGAGAAACGCCCGTACAGGGCATCCTGGGGCGTTTTTATTCCTGCGATAACCGTATAAGGAACATACGGGTAGAAATATTAGAAAACCTTGATACGGGAAAATCCGTAGCGTAACGTACGGCAGAGGCTATGATGGACACCCCATTTCAACGACATAACACTTTTGGCCGGGATTCTGAGGCATCTATCAGGTTCATCATAGCCGATTACCTGCTGCCCTGGATGAACGGCCATTCATTTTTGATGGGAGCCTAGACATGGCTGGCCTTCGCAAGCTCAGAGGCAAATATTACGTGCGAGTATTCATGCCGGGCGGCAAAGAGAAACTGCTCCCCACCAAAACCGGAGATAAAAAACAGGCGGAAGCCTTTAAAAGGCGGATTGAGTCCAATGAGGCACTTGTGAAGGCAAAACTAGCGGATGACTTATCCGAGACCTCTCTCAATCTGATTGATGCCGTGGACGAATACCTGAAGGATTGCAGGACCCGGCTCCGGGTCTCCACAACCAATGCATACCGGCTGGCACTCGCTGATATGAAGTCGTGTTGGGGAAACATTGATATACGGTCTATCACGCCTACGCACCTCTCATCAATCAGGGGATATCTAATGTCCCGTGTGAATCCAACTACGACCAATATCCGTCTTCGTGCCATCCGAGCGTTTCTCAACTGGATTGTGCAGACTGAACGAATTGAGCGAATCCCTGGCAAGGTTCGGCTGGTTAAGATCGATTCCAGATTGCCAAAGTTCTTCACACCCGATGAGCTTGATCGAATCTTTGCGACTGTGACCGATCCGAAACTCCTTGCCACCTTCAAGGTATTATCCGAGACTGGACTTCGGCGGAATGAACTCTTCAAATGCACACTCGATGGGGGCTACCTCCATCTTCGAGAGACGAAGGGCAGGCGTGAGCGCTTGGTCAGGATACCACCCGACCTGATCCCCGATTTCCTCTTGGCGACCGAAATTCCTTACCACCCGGATTTCATCACCCATGCCTTCACCAAAGCCGGGCTACGTGCTGGAATCAGTCTCAACGGTCGATCGCTACACAGCCTGAGACATACTTATGCATTACGGGAATATGCCAGGACGCGGGACATCTACTACGTCAAGGGACTGCTCGGGCATAGCAGTGTCATCGTGACCGAAATCTACGCCCGCTATCCTGAGAAGTACTTGGAGCAGGCGTTTGGTGGATCACATCAAGGTCCGATTGACCAAGCGATGCGAGACGTTCAGCAACCTGGAAACGGGGTAGCATTTGAGGCATGAAATCGATTAACATCGCCACTTATTCGGATACGGGCAGGATACGGGCTGTAAATTCACGACGGGTGCGCATTGAACTCTTAATCCGAAGGTTGAAGGTTCGATTCCCTCATGGCGCACAGTATCCGACTCGGTAGCTCAGTTGGTAGAGCAGTGGCCTTTTAAGCCATTGGCCGGGGGTTCGAATCCCCCCCGAGTCACATAAAAAAACCTATGGCCTCCGGGTCATGGGCTTTTTATGTGTTATGGATTGGGGGACGAGAACCTGAACTGCGTAGCAGCGAAATAGGTTCGATTCGGAGTCCCGGCCCATCGGGGCGGAGAACTGCGAAGTCCGGCGCGGGCCGGACGCCGCGAATCCCCCCCCCTGGCCATAGACCGGCCAACGGGCGAGGCCGAGTCACCCTTCTTAAGCTTGCTTTTCACGATGGGTGAGTCGAGGCGAGGTACTAGGGGAGGAATGAAGAGGAGCGGGGCAGAGGGCTATCGGTAGAGATTGTGGGGACCGGATACCACTGTATCTATCAAGATTCCAGAACTTCTCGAACTTTTTCCACCAACACATCAGGTCCGTAAGGCTTCTGCAAAAAGGGGTGAGTATCCAGGAGAGAAGTTTCTTTATGGACAAACTTTGCGGCGAACCCTGACACAAACAACGTCCGCATATCCGGACGGATGGGGCTAACTTTCACGGCCAGATTCGGCCCACTCATTTTTGGCATAACCACGTCGGTAACCATCAAATGAATGGGCCCTTCATAATTCTCGCACAGTTCAATGGCTGTTGAACCTCCATTGGCCTCCAGGACATGATAGCCGTGCAACTCCAGAATACCTCGTGTGGCCGTAAGCAACGACGGCTCATCCTCCACCAGCAAAATGGTTTCCTCGCCCATCAATTTCGATTGACTGCTGACTGGCGATTTGGGTTTGAATAGACCCCCTTCTACCTCGGGTAGATAAATATCAAAGGTGGTGCCGACCCCAACCGTGCTCTCGACCCTGATCTCCCCACTGCTTTGTTGTATGATGCCATACACCGTGGACAGACCCAACCCCGTCCCTTTACCATCAGCTTTGGTTGTATAAAAAGGTTCAAAGATATGTTCCAGAACATCGGGCTCTATTCCCTTCCCGCTATCCTTCATCCTGATTCGGACGTATGGACCTTGATCCAGCTCCGTCTTTTTCCCGGTCAACTGCTCATCCAGCACGGCATTCCTCACTTCGATCATCAATACTCCACCCCAGGGCATGGCGTCTCTGGCATTGATGGCCAGGTTCATAATCACCTGCTCAATCTGTCCGGGGTCCACATTCACCAGTCCAATTTCACGGTCAAAACGGGTGATCACTTCAATATGTTCGCCGATGAGCTGGTGAAGCATCTTGTTCATTTTTAAGAAAATTTCGTGAAGGTTGAGCACGTGGGGAGATAATTTCTGTTTCGAGCCGAAGGCCAACAGTTGCTGGGTTAAATCCACGGCTCGCTGGGAGGTTAAATCGATCTCATCGAGATATTCATTCATCGGGTCCGATGGATCCAGATTGTGTCGTATGAGGCTGCCATTCAGATTAATGATGGCCATGAAATTATTAAAATCATGGGCCACACCGCCTGCCAGCAGGCCAATGGCCTCCATTTTCTGAGTGTGGCGGATGATCTCATCCTGCTCCTCAAGTCTGCCTCTCATGGCCAGATCGCGCCTGTTGCTGGAGATCACGATGATCGCCAGCGTGACCACCATAACCAATACCACGGCGGTCCCGGTAACGACGGCCCAAAACTGTACTACCGCAAGCACAGGTAACCTTTAAAATAGAACAGATATGAGATGACCAGGAAGGAATTGGGGATGCCCCACATAGCCAGGATGATCTCATCCGACATGATGGAAAAGATTACGATATTGGTCGCAAAGTAAACGAGAGAACCACATGCTATCCAAAACCGATAATCGCGAGAAATCACGGCGGATCTGGATCGAAGCAGGAGATACAGGGTGTAGAGCGAAAAGACCACCACCAGAAGGCTCAATAGACCCAGGGAGTATTTGACGTCAGGCCCCTCAATGGGCTCAATCCTGAGGATTATCATTAACGCATAAATAGCGGCGTAAACAGGAATGGAGTACCTCGCTACCTGCACCCCAATGCCCTTAAAAAAATAAGAGAACATCCAGGCCAGCATCCCATAGGTAATGGGCCAATAGGCCTTGAACAGGACCATGTTGCTATGCCCACCCACTGACAATGCCAACTCTATAGAATTAGCAACTGCTTGAAAGATCAGTAATCCTGTCAGGACCTTGATCGGACTGGGGGAAAGTCGCCACCATTTTAAGCCCGCTCCAAGCGGAAGTAGACCTGACAGGATTGCTAATACAGCACTAACATGGATGGTTACAACAGCTTGATCCGTTGAAAACACTTAAGGCTACTCTTAACAAACTGGTGGACACGGTGCTACAGCGAACAGGACCACGCCACCACCAAGATCGTTTCCAGCTTCGTCAGTACCCACGACCGTTACCTCCGTTTCACTGTCACTGATGGGTACTTCGTACACGTGGATACCCGCAGCTCCAGCCTGGGCCACAACCGACTCGATGGCCTCTGGACCAAAAAGCTCCACCAGATAATGGCCCGATCCATTTCCCTGGTATTCGGCGATCATGAGATCCACCTCTCCACGCGTTTTCCGATAGTCATTTTCGCCGTTACCTTTGGCTAGCGTCCCGCCGAGATCATTCGAGGTTGCGTCGCTGCGGGCAGCCGGTTCCAGGTTCTGGAGGGTCGTGTTCTCACAGCCTGAAATGGCAAGGCCAGCCAAAAGGATTAGAGTTGACAGCAGTATATTTTTCATGGTTATCTTTCGGGTTTCGTGGTTTGACTTTAGGAAATCGGATAGAATCAGCCCTGTGTGAGTGGCCGAAAATTCCCGGCCAAATTGCCGGATAACTCCGTAAGCTTGACCGCTACAATCACAGGGACTCGTATTAGTTTAAAGCGTACTGTTGATGAATGCCACTGGAAAGTGACGGTCGTGCCATGCCATCAATCCTACCGGTTAGGGGAATGGTCAATATGGGGAATGGTCAAAAGTAAGCTCCATAATATTAAGGACTGCGGGCAGAGGAATGATTCAGCCTGCCAAGTAGCCAACCGGTGGGCATGCAGCGCAAAAAGTGGGCATTTGCAGGGTCCCTCACGGCGGTAAACCGGCATTGCTAACCGGATTGAAGTGTCAGGTGCTATTTGATATTTCGCCCATACCGGAACGGGCGATGGTCGCCTGAGTATGCAGGCGCCGTTTCCCGCTGGCGTGCCCCCCCAGGGTTCACCAGCGGCTTATTCGTCGATTGATTTCTCACGTCTCATGATCACCAATCTTTCCGTGCTGTTCAAGCCAGTCCAGTATTTCCCTGATACTGCCCGACATCAATGCCAGAGAGGTATCCGCCGCTCCATAATAGATATTGATCGTGTCTTTGTCGGAACCTATCGTATACCCACAGGGGAAAACCACATCGTGTACATCCCCGGATAGCTCGTAACTTTCTTCGGGGCCAAATATCCACTCGTCACCTCGCAGCAGGCAGCTGGAGGGATCTTCCAAGTCGAACAGGGCGGCGCCAAGTCGGTAAATGGAACCGCTGGCCGTTTCCTTAACGCCATGATACAAAATCAGCCAACCCCGGTCGGTTTCGACTGGCGGTGTCGAGAGACCAATTTTATGGGCGTCCCACCAACTACCCTCTCTGGCTTCAAGAATGATCTTATGCCCGCCCCAATGCCGCAGGTCCGGAGAGTAGGAAATCCATATATGGGACCCCATAGAAGTGGTCGTGGGTCGGTGGATAAGCGCCCATAGGCCATTAAAACGACGAGGCAATATGGCGGCGTCCTTATCCCAGGGCGGCATGATATCCCCAATCCGCTCGAACTGCCGAAAGTCCTCCGTGAGGGCGAGCGACACGCCCGGCCCACCGCGGGAGAATGATGTATAGACCACCGCATATTTTTCCAGCTCCGGTAAGAAGGTAATGCGAGGATCTTCGATGCCCCACAGTTCCTCGGGATAGTTGATCGGGTCTGGCTCAAGTGTAGGCCGAGGGTCGATTTGCCAACCATCGATTCCATTCTTTGAACGGGCGGCACACAGGTGCGAATGGCCTCGCCGATCCTCCACCCTGGACAGTAGCAGGGTGGTTCCATCGTGGAGCAGAGTCGCGGCAGCATTAAACACGGTGTTCATGGGGTAGGGCCAATCGGCGGCCGTTAGGATCGGATTGCCGGGATGTCGTCGAAATAGGGAACCTTGAAGGCTATTCATATGCATGGCTCCGCCTTTGGGCTGTTCTTTTAGCTGAGTAATGAGAAGGGTCCGGATGCGGTGTCGTTGGAGTTCTTGATCCTTATGCGCCAGGCTTAGCGCTTCAATTTAATGACATAGATGAAGGGAGTAGAATGCAAATCTTTCAAGGATGCAACCCCAGCATAGGCCATCGGGTTGCCGAAGGCGAGCCTCCATGACCGAACATCACAAAAATTAACGGTCTCGATAATGACAACTTCCCCATTGGGGTGTAACTTAAGTTTATCTTGTGGTCCTGTTTGGACCAAACACGGGGAGGCTTTAGGATGCACGATCTAAATGGGTACCGGCTTATCCGATGAACAACCGGCGCAGTAGGGATCTCATCCATCGATGGGAGGGAAACCCGACAATCACCATTGATGACCTTTCCTTTCCCTGCGCCGATATTTGCAACGCCGGGGCCATCAAGATCGACGGTGAATACCTCCTGTTGATCACCATCCAGAGTTTGGAAGGGTTTTACGCGATCTATCCGGCCCACAGCCAGGATGGCTATCATTTTACGGTGGAGAATCAGCCGGTCCTGGCCCCAACTTCCGATGGACCCAGGGCTGTTTACGATCGACAGGGAACTCTTGATCCCCGTATTGTTCCCCTGGATGGGCATTACTATGTTTCCTACGACGTGCTGGGACGCCACGGCTACCGGCTGGGCCTGGCCCGGAGCAAGGATTTCCGGACATTTGAGCATCTGGCGCATGTCTCGGAGCCTGATACGAAGAGTGGCGCCCTCTTTCCCAGAAAGATTAAGGGGAAGTACGCCCGCCTGGAACGTCCCTGGGAAGGTGGCAGCATCTGGATATCCTACTCCACTGATCTTGAATACTGGGGCTGGTCGGAAGTTGTTATGACGCCCAGGGGAGGGTTTTGGGATTGCGATCGCATCGGGGTGGCCTCACCTCCCACCCTTACCAGGGCCGGCTGGCTGTTTATTTACTATGGGGTGAAACGGACTTCCGCCGGTCCCTTATTCCGCCTGGGTGCGGCCATCCTGGATACACGCAATCCAGCCAAGGTGGTCGGTCGCACGAACGTCCCGATCCTCTCACCACGGGAAGACTACGAGCGCATCGGTGACCTGCCAAACCTGGTCTACTCCTGCGGGATCATTATTGAAGACAACGATGAGGTGAAACTCTATTATGGAGCCTCCAATTCGTGCATCGCTGTAGGTACCACCACCGTTGAAACGATCATGGCTGCTTGTCTGGAACAGACGGGTGCCCTTTGAGCACGCGGCGAAAATTTGGGCACGATGTGCTCCATCGCTGGGAGAATAATCCCATCCTCACCCTGGATGATATTCCCTTTCCTGCCAATGCAGTCTTCAACGGCGCCCCCGTCAAACTGGGCGATGAATACCTGCTGCTCTTGCGGGTAGAGGGCCAACAGGGGTATTCCTTTTTCGCCCTGGCCCGAAGTGACGATGGGTTGCACTTCAGGGTGGAGGATAAGCCCGCACTCCTCCCGGCCACCAAGGGGCCTTTCAGCCGCTATGAAAGCCGGGGCATCGAAGACCCCCGGGCTACTTTTATCGACGGAACGTTCTATTTCATGTACACAGCTGTCTCGGAGTTTGGTTACCGGATCGCCTTGGCCAAGACCGACGATTTCCGTACTTTCAAACGGATCGCCTTCATCTCCGAACCGGGTAATAAGGATGGGGTCCTCTTCCCTGAAAAGATCAACGGGCAGTACGTCCGGTTGGATCGGCCCATCGGGCTGGGGGTTGGAAGCATCTGGATCTCTTCATCGAATGACCTCCACAGCTGGGGAAATTCCAAGGTCCTGTTTTCACCTCGGAGGGGCTATTGGGATTCCTTCCGCGTAGGAGCATCCGTGCCCCCCATCCGTACCGACCACGGGTGGCTGGAAATCTACCATGGGACCAAGATGACCTCAGCGGGCCCTATCTATCGAGCCGGTGCGGCGTTTCTGGACCTGAAGGACCCTTCCAAGGTGTTAAGGCGCTGCCATGTGCCCATTCTCTCCCCCCGGGAGGATTACGAACGAATCGGTGATGTGGGCAACGTGGTCTTCCCATGCGGGGCGATTGTCGAACCAGATGGCGAAATCAAAATCTATTATGGCGGCGCCGATACGTGCATCGCGGTGGCCACCACCTGCATTGCCGACCTTCTGGAATGCACGATTGAGGAAAGTGAACCATGACCATCACCCAACTTGCCCCAACCCGCTCAATGACCATTCCCGACGCCGCACTGTCAAATGTTCAAGAGCCGCCCGCACATTTAAGACGGATTGCTTTCATCGGAAATTATCTGCCGGCCCTCTGCGGCATCGCCACATTTACCACCGATCTGGTTGAGTCCCTGGCCGTTAAATACTCCAACACCACCTTTCTCGCCCTCCCATCCAACGACGGAACGGTTCAACACGGCTACCCCGAACGGGTTCGCTTTGTACTGGACAAGGAAAATATCGAGAGCTATCATCAGGCAGCGTCCTTCCTCAATATGAACAATGTGGACCTGGTCTGCCTGCAACATGAATTCGGGATTTTTGGTGGACCTTCGGGTCGCCACATTTTGTCCCTGCTGCACGATCTCCACATGCCGGTGGTGACCACCCTGCACACCGTGCTCAAATCACCCACAGCGGAACAGACCAAAACCGTCAAGGAGCTGGCCGAGCTGTCGGACCGGATCGTGGCCATGACCCAGCGCGGTCAGGAATTCCTGAAAGACATCTACCACGTGGCCAGGCAAAAGATCGACCTGATCCCCCACGGGATTCCCAATGTTCCCTTCATGGATCCCAACTTCCATAAGGATCAATTCGGGGTCGAAGGGAAGACAGTCCTGTTGACCTTTGGCCTCCTTTCCCCTAACAAGGGCCTTGAATACGTCATAAAGGCCCTGCCTGCCATCCTGGCCAAACAGTCCAATGTGGTCTACCTTGTGGTGGGCGCTACCCACCCCAACGTGTTACGTCATGAGGGCGAGGCTTACCGTGAATCCCTGATCGGTCTGGCGGAGGAACTAGGTGTAACCGATCATGTCATTTTCCAGAACCGGTTTGTCAGCTCGGACAAGCTCACCGAATTTATCAGCGCCGCCGATATTTACATCACCCCGTACCTGAACGTCGAACAGGTCGTGTCGGGCACCCTGAGCTACGCCGTGGGCGCCGGGAAGCCGGTGATATCGACACCCTATTGGCATGCTGAAGAGCTCCTGGCCGAGAACCGCGGGGTGCTGGTTCCCTTTCGCGATGCCCGCGCCATCGAGAAACAGGTGTTGTATCTCCTTGAGAACGAAACCAAGCGCCATGCCATTCGCAAGCGGGCCTATATCGATAGCCGGAAATGGGTCTGGACCGAGGTAGCCGGGCAGTATATGGCCAGTTTCTCCCACGCCAAAGAGGTACGGTTTGAACACCCCCAACCCCTGCTCCGCTCAAAGAAGCCAAGTAAGCAGATTGCCGAGCTGCCCACCCTCAAACTGGATCAGCTGCATCGTCTCACCGATTCCACCGGGATCCTGCAACACGCCTTCTTTTCCGTCCCCCGCTACCAAGAAGGGCATACCACCGATGACAACGCCAGAGCCCTTATCACCGCGATCCAGCTGGAGGAGCGGGAGGATTTTCAGCACCAGGCCTATGAATTGGCCCATCGCTACCTGGCGTTCCTGTGGCACGCCTTCGATCAAAAAACAGGCCGCTTCAGAAATTTCCTGACCTATGAACGCAAGTGGGTCAAGGAGATAGGCTCGGAAGATAGCCACGGACGGGCCATCTGGGCGCTGGGCACCGTCATGGGGCGTTCGAGGCATAAAGAACTGCGGGGCGTTGCCGATCGGCTCATCGAATGGAGCCTGCCCACTGCATTGAAATTCAAAAGTCCCCGGGCCGTTGCCTTCACCCTGCTGGGCATCCACGAATACCTCAACACTTTTTCTGGCGATCAACGGGCAAGGCATGCGCGGCAGGTACTGGCCAATCGCCTGGCAAAATGCTACACACGCACCCGTAAAGATGATTGGCGCTGGTTCGAGGACATACTCGCCTATAGCAACGCCAAGCTGCCCCATGCTTTACTGCTGTGCGGGCAGTCGCTGCCCGAGGATAGTATGACCCAGATTGGGCTGGAGTCACTGGAGTGGTTGGCTGCTATTCAACGGTCTGAAAAGGGACACTTTGTGCCCATCGGCACCAATGGCCACTATCCCAGGGGAAAGGCGCGGGCCCGATTTGACCAGCAGCCCGTCGAGGCCCATGCCATGATCTCGGCCTGTATCGAAGCCTACCACATCACCGGCGACGACCAGTGGCACAGTGAGGCTCAACGGGCGTTTGAATGGTTTCTCGGCCGCAATGACCTCAATCTCTCGATATACAATCCGCGTACCGGCGGTTGCCATGATGGGCTTGAGCCCAATGGGGTCAACCAGAATGAAGGGGCCGAGTCTACCCTGGCATTTCTATTGTCCCTGCTTGAAATCAGCGCCCTGGAGTCCCTCCGCCCACCCGCCGAAGCGCCACCTAACGGCAGGAGTGCGACGGTTCCCGAGTCAATCTCCTGAGGACCCCCCACGTGCCGGTTGGCAGGCATTGGAGAGGCAACATGATCGGTGAGCGACTCGACTAGCTCCCCATAACTGCAAGCCGGCATCAGCGGCCATCTCGATCCAAGGCTGTTCAACCTATTGGGCGGGATCAACCCGGTGAGTCCCAAGGGGACCCCTTTGGGATAAGCTTGACACGGACGCTATAAAGAGTGCTTTACAATCCGGAAATATTTCCTTAGAATTGACCCCTGATTTTGATGCTCCTTCCATTACTGGATGCGAGTACAGTTGCGGGTCAACAATGCCCCGTGGCTGTTGAAACCAGGAACCATAAACTCCCCGGAGGAGTATATGGATTGGCTCACCGGTTGTCCTGGCGTGATCCGGTCGGGAATAGGTCGGTGGCTGTGAGCGTTGTGGTTGAGGTTGTCCCGTAGGGGGCCCTTCGGGAAAAGAAAGGTAGTAAGGTATTTATGGGTAGTGATTCCAATCGGGCGTTAGGCAATTACCTAGCCGAGATCAGTAAATATGAACCGCTGGCTCCGAGTAAGGAGATCGAACTTACCCAGAAGATCAAAGCGGGCAACACGAAAGCGCAGCACGAGCTCATCGTTTCCAACCTGCGATTCGTGGTGAGTGTAGCCAAGAAATTCCAGGGCCAGGGCCGTCCCCTGGAGGACCTGATCAGCGAGGGTAACCTGGGCCTCATCAAGGCCGCGGAGCGCTTCGATGAAACCCGAGGGTTCAAATTCATCTCCTACGCCGTCTGGTGGGTGCGCCAATCCATCCTGCAGTCGCTATCCGAACACTCCCGCATGGTACGGGTGCCCCTTAACCGGCAGGGGGACATCACCAAAATCGTGAAGGCGGCCGAGGAGCTGGAACACCAGTACGAACGGCAGCCCCTGGTGGAGGAGATCGCCAAGCACGTGGAGAAAATGCCCCACGAAGTGGCGCACACCATCCAAATCAGCCGCCGGC
The DNA here is from genome assembly GCA_964543925.1 of uncultured bacterium. Classification (GTDB taxonomy): domain Bacteria; phylum Fidelibacterota; class Marinisomatia; order SCGC-AAA003-L08; family TS1B11; genus JADFNF01. The sequence goes on along the minus strand of CAZJBG010000001.1, from coordinate 28,511 downwards.
ACCAGTCGCTGGACATGCCGTTCTCCGACACCGATTCCAACTCGCTGATGGACGTCATCCCCGATCCCGAATCGCCGGAACCGGACAACAATCTGATTCACGACTCCCTCAAGAAGGAAATCAGCTCGGCCCTGGACACCCTCAAGGATCGGGAACGGGACGTGATCAAGATGTACTTCGGCATCGACCAGGACTACGCCCTGACCCTCAACGAGATCGGGGAGGAGTTCAACCTGACCCGGGAGCGGGTGCGGCAGATCAAGGAGAAGGCCATCCGGCGGCTGCAGCACAAGTCCCGCAGCACCCAGCTGCGGCCGTACCTGTAACTCACCCACCGGCCCCCGTTCCCGTTATCTCATCCTCCCAGGGCCGGGCAGCGTCCAGCGGCATTTACATTGCCCGGCTGGGGACGCCCGAGTATACCCGCAGCATTAAGATGGTGTTAATAAGGTAATCCAAAGCGTCACCCTGAGGCTCTCGAAGGGTGGTGCTGCTACGGTAGGGGCACGATGCATCGTGCCCCTACGAGCGAATCGCTGACTGCTGAGGGGGGGCTACTCGCTGTCGGCTGCTTCCTGCTTCTGCTGAAGGGTGTGGGGGCAGTCCTGGCCCTTGAAGGCGGCAGGGTCCTTCAGGTCTTCCTCGCTGAAGTACCAGATGCACTGGGGGCAGGTCCACGGCTTGCCGTTGTAGCCGGGCCGCTGCTCGTTCAGCTGCAGGGGAATGCCGGAAAAGGGGCACTGGCGTTCGGTACCCGGTTCGGGCCAGGCGTAATTGTCGTAGAGAAATTCGTAGGTTGATCCTTGGTTTTCCACAGTCACTCCTTCGTCGGCGTTTGCTCGCACCGGAGTTTACGACCATCCCCGCAAGGGGTCAATTGTCCCCTGCATACAGCACGGCGCAATCCTCCAGCCGGGCCCCCTTCCTATCGGCCACGGCAAACTGGGCCGGTCCCCACATGGAGACCCCGGCATAGTCGCCGTCCTTCCCCAGCAGATAAAACTTGAGACCGAAGTTGGGACGCCCCCGGTCATCCAGGAGCCGGGAGTCGATGGTGTGGCGGCTGACCCGGCGCAGAACCTCCAGCCCGGCATCCTTGGGGGCCAGCCCCCCGCGCATGAGTTCCACCGCCGCGAAGCTGCACAGGTCCTGGAGGTTGGCCTCACCCCGGCCGGTGCTGCCGCAGGAACCGAGCTCATTATCCACGTAGAGCCCGGCGCCGATGATGGGGGAATCGCCCACCCGGCCCGGAATCTTGAAGGAGAGGCCACTGGTGGTGGTGACGCAGGAAATGTCCCCGTCACTGTTCATGCCGGCGCAGTGGATGGTGCCGGTGGGCCGACCGAAGAACTTGGCCACATCCGGGTCCAGGTCTTCATCCGGCGGCGTGAACCAATCGTCCTTATCTGAGAGGGACTGTTTCCAGTAGAGCCATATCTTGCGGGCCTTTTCGGTGAGCAGGTCCTGCTCCTTGAACCCGTTGGCCCTGGCAAAACGCAGTGCTCCCTCGCCCACCAGCAGCACATGGTCGGTGGTCTCCATGACCAATTTTGCCACCCGGGACGGGTTCTTGATGTTCCGCAGGGCCGCCACCGCTCCTGCCCGATGGGATGGACCGTGCATCACGGCGGCATCCAGTTCCACGATCCCGTCTTCATTGGGCAGGCCCCCATGGCCCACCGAATAGTCCTCGGGATCGTCCTCCACGATATTGACGCCGGCCACCACGGCATCCAGGGGATCGGTCCCTTTAGCCATGCGCCTATAGGCCAGCTGCACCGCCTTGAGACCGTTGGCTGAAGCGATGGCCCGAACGGGAAAGTCACCCTTTGCCGGGCGTACGGGCGGCGGGGCGGCTTTAAGACGGGCAAGCAAGGGCAGTCCCGCTGACAGGAAGGCTGTGGCGCGAAGAAATTTTCGACGGGAAAGGTGTTTGGTCAACATGGCTTACTCCTGGTATAGGGGACCGTTCAGATCACGTTGCCTTGAGGTTTTGCCGGATGGATGGAAGTTACAACGTATTTGATCATGACCGGGATTCCCCGGCGAGCAGCCAACCCGCGCCGGATGATTACTCGCCTTACCCCTTTGTTTCCCCCGGGTGTGGATTTAAATTTTCCTCCGTGACCTTTCACCGGGTAACCAATCTCTTCTTTAAAAACCGCTCCGAATTGTGGATTTCGACATGGAACCTGCCATCTTCGGACCGCCTGTCCGGCAGATGACCACGACCACAGCTTACATCGCCGATGGTATGTCCGGTGAACGGATATGATTGAATCCAACCTCACCACGCCTGAACCGACTGAAGAGGATATTGCCGCTGAAAAATCACTCCGTCCAGCCCAGCTGAGCGAGTTCATCGGGCAAGAGGAGGTGGTGGCCAACTTGCAGGTGTATATCGAATCGGCCCGGCGACGCAACAAGAACCTGGATCACGTCATCCTGTTCGGCCCCCCCGGTCTGGGCAAAACAACCCTGGCCTACATTATCGCCAGGGAGCTTAACGTCAACATCAAGGTGTCATCCGGTCCGGTCCTGGATCGCCCGGCCGACTTGGCCGGGATCCTTACCAACCTGGGTGATCGGGACGTCTTTTTCGTGGACGAGATTCACCGGATGAGCAGCTCCGTGGAGGAATATCTCTACTCGGCCATGGAGGATTACCGCATCGACATCATGCTGGACAAAGGACCCAATTCCCGGTCCATCCAGCTGTCGCTGGCCCCCTTTACCCTCATCGGCGCCACCACCCGGATGGGCAACCTCACCTCCCCCTTGCGGGAGCGGTTCGGCGTCATTCTTCGCCTGGATTTTTATGCACCCAAAGAACTTAAACAGATCATTACCCGGTCTGCAAAATTGATGGATATCGCCATCGATTCGGATGCCGCCGACCAGATCGCCCGGCGTTCCCGCGGCACCCCGCGCATCGCCAACCGGATTCTCCGGCGTTCCCGTGACTTTGCCGAGGTCGACGGCACCGGCCATCTCGATCTGGCCGTAGCCAGGAAGGCCCTCAAGCGGCTGGGCATCGATGACCTGGGTCTGGACGAAATGGACCGGCGTATTTTAAACGCCCTGGTCAAAAGCTTCCACGGTGGCCCGGTTGGGGTTGAGACCCTGGCGGTGGCCCTTCATGAAACTTCCCGCACCATCGAGGAGGTGTACGAACCCTTCCTGATCAAGGAGGGGTTCCTGCAGCGCACCTCGCGGGGGCGGGTAGCCCTGGAACGGGCCTACACATTCCTCAACATGGAGCCGCTTCCGAGCAGCAAGCTGAATCAACAGCGCCTGTTCTAGCCGTTACCCGGGAGATGTTCTCCGTTAATCATGAAAAATCAACACGACTTTCCGAATTTGATCTCAACATACCCGAAAATCTCATTGCCCAACACCCCGCTCCCCAGCGGGATCACTGCCGCCTCATGGTCGTGGATCGGAAGACCCAGTCCATTGGGAGTCATCGCTTTGACCAGCTTATCGATTTCCTCCACGACAGTGATGTCCTCATCCTGAATGACACGCGGGTCTTCCCCGCCAGGCTTTTCGCCACCAAAGAACGAACCGGCTCCCAAATTGAAATCTTTCTCCTACGTGAGTTGGAGCGCGATCTATGGGAAGCACTGGTCAAGCCATCCCGCAAGGTGCGCGTGGGCAATACGTTGCACTTGAGCGATGGGGTCCAGTGTGATGTGGTGGATCACACCCTTTCCGGGGAACGGATCGTTCGTTTCAAATACCAGAGCGATTCTTTTTATGAGTTCCTGGAACGGCACGGGAAATCGCCACTGCCCCCCTATATTCGCCGGGACGTGGAGCCCAATGACAAACAGGCCTATCAAACGGTGTTCGCCAAGCACCGGGGAGCGGTGGCCGCGCCTACCGCCGGCCTGCACTTTACCCGGGCGCTGCTGGCAGACCTTGCCGATCGGGGCGTGAAAATCGGGTACCTGACCCTGCATGTCGGGCTGGGCACCTTCAAGCCGGTGCGGGTGGAAAACGTGGCCCGGCATCATATGGATGCGGAATATTACCACGTGAGCCAGGCCACCGCCGACCTGGTCAACCAGGCCAGGGCCCAGGGCAACCAAGTGGTGGCTGTCGGCACCACCGCTACCCGTGCCTTGGAAACCGTGGCCTTCAGGCAGTCGCCGATCACCAGTGGTGAAGGCTGGACCGACAAGTTCATCTATCCACCCTACAACTTTAGAATCGTCACCGGCCTGCTGACCAACTTTCATCAGCCCAAGTCCACCCTCATCATGCTGGCAGCGGCCTTTGCGGGCAAGTCACTGCTCTTCAAGAGCTACCGCCAGGCGATTCGTGAGCAGTACCGGTTCTTCAGTTACGGCGACGCCATGCTCATACTCTGAGCGGCCCTGCGACCAACGCCGAAGGTGGTTCGTGCGCATCGATACCCCATATAAAAAGCCTTAACTTTACCCCTATCTATGGTATCCAATACTTGATCCCGGATTCTGATTGGCCTTTGCCAACCCAATGCAGATAGCTGCCATCATACCGGCTGCAGGGCAGGGCACCCGCCTGGGCGGCCAAACCAAGAAGCAGTTTCGTCTCCTGGCCGGCAAACCGCTCCTGGTGCGCACCCTCGAGCAGGTCCTCGGCGCCCGAGAAATACATTGGCTGGTCGTGGCCGTGCCCGAAAGCCACCTGGATACCAGCCATGAGATGTTGCAGGAGGTCGTCCCCGCCGGTGTCGAGTGGGTCGTAACGATCGGCGGCACCACTCGTCAGCAATCGGTAGCCGCAGGCCTTCTGGAAGTGCCGCCGGAAGCGACAGTGGTCACTGTGCACGACGCCGCCCGGCCCTCCATTGATCCCCGGTGGATCACGCAGACCGCCGACCTGTGCCGTAAATTTGACGGCGCCATCGTGGCCGTGCCGGCGGTGGATACCTTGAAGGAGGTCAAGTTGACTGCCGGCCGATCCAACAAGCACGGCGGCATCATCCGCAAGACCATATCCCGGGAGATCATCTGGCAAGCCCAGACCCCCCAAACGTTCCGCACCGATGTCCTGCGCCGGGCGCTGCAACACGCCGAGGAGGCCGGTCTGGAGGGTACCGACGAATCCTCCCTGGTGGAGGCCATTGGCGGTAAGGTAGCGATCGTGAGGGGGTCCGCGCAGAACATCAAGGTCACCAGTCGCGACGATTGGGAGTACCTGGAGTGGAAACTGTCCCAGCCCGGAGGCTTTAAAGGGATGCCGCTTCGTGAGACCCCTTTGGGTGGTTAAGACCGGCATCGGCGTGGATACTCACGCTTTCGGCGAAGGTGAGAGCCTTATCCTTGGTGGTGTGACAATCCCTTTCCATAAGTCCATTACCGGCCACAGTGATGGCGACGTGGTCATCCATGCCATAGCGGACGCCCTGCTCGGGGCAGCGGCCTTGGGCGATATCGGGACCCATTTCCCCTCATCTGACCCCCAATGGGAGGGGGCCGACAGCCGGCAGTTCCTGCATCGTGTTGCTGATCTACTGGCTAACGCCGGGGCCGTGATCAATCATGTGGACTGCACCGTCATCCTCCAGGAACCGGCCATTGCTCCCTTTATCGACGCCATGCGGACCCATATTGCCCAGGATTTGAAAACGGACCTGGACAACGTCAGCATCAAAGCCACGACGACCGATTACCTGGGCTTCGCCGGACGCAAGGAAGGGGTGACGGTGGTGGCAGTGGCGACGGTCAGCCAGCCCGACCTATGATCCCGGGCCTAACTATTCCCAGGTGCCGTCTGAAGTACGAAAATGTCTATCTCAAAGCCTACGAAACGGTGCCGGAAGCCAGGTTGGGAATCAGGGAGTGGATCAGGTTCAATAACCATGAGAGAACGCGCCAATCGCGTGGCAGACAAACACCGGAGCAGATATATTTCAGTCAGTCACCAAAGGAGTTTGCGGCCTGATGAACAACCCGGCAGGATCACATCTAGGAATCGCAAATGAGTGTCCTAGCTATGGGGGCTACTTCATTGACCCAGTACTTCGTAAACTTGTAAGACAAATGTGAGGAGCATTGATATGAACCCCCCCTCCCAATATCTATGGATGGAATGGAACAACCATTATCGAAGTACTGGCATCGATGTTGACCTCATCTGCAAAGACGGTATCATTGATCCAGTCGCGTATGAAAAAGCTGATTCCAAGATTCTATTCATTCTGAAGGATACGAATGATTACCCTGGTGGCGATTTACGTGAACTGCTACATGATGGGCCACGGTTTCAGATGTGGCATGCACTCGCTCGCTGGGCGGCCGGCATTCAACTTGGATTTCCAGGATTCGACGAAATTAACGATCATCCCGAAGTAATGCGTACTGGACTTCGCTCTTGCGCGGTTATCAACCTTAAAAAGACGACAGGGGAAGCACAGGCAAATATGTCGGTGATCAACGCATATGCCCATCAGGACCGTCGGTTACTGCATAAACAGATCGATGAAATCAAGCCCGACGGGATAGTTGCTTGTGGCACGTTTGACCAGATGCTATGGCTGCTCGATTTAGATTGCGACCCGGATTCTCCAACTGAACAAGTTGTTCAAGACCCGGCTCGAGGATGTTGGGTTTTGCCTTGGCATCACCCAGGACGGGTCAATAATCGAAAATCATATGAGGAACTCAAGGAAAGACTAACCGCAGCTATGCCTGATGGCTGGAACAGTGCAACCTTATGAGGAGAAATCACCATGAATCCTAAGCTACCCCCCTTTCCGGGTCACGCGAATACAATCTTTGCCGAATTTGAACACGATGTGCTGAAAAAGCAGTTGACGGATTGGGCTGACAAGAATGGTTGTGGTATTCAGTGGGGAGACGGAGAGGATGATCTCCTTGCATACGGCAGTTTTGTCCAGATCATTGATAGACAGGTAGTACCAGAATCAACCTATGACTGGTATGTTAGGTGGTCTCGAGGGGAGGACATTCCCATCGAAGTTGAGGGCCCGTTCCTAGAGACTGAAGATGGCCAGTCCATTCATTGGAGGGATTTGCCTAAAGAACTCCAACCTGATCCGAATGCGGAGCCTAAGTTTGTATGGATAGAATGGACAATCCGATCTGCATCATCATCGACAACCGCAGAGACTTAGAATTACCCCATGACAGACCCGTACTGTGCGTCAACCTTGAAGATCATAGAAGTACCGATTTTATTCTCAGCGCAGTTCAGATGGCAAAGGCAGCCAAGGATCAAGAATTAAGGCGAAATGGATTCAGTTTCTAATATTTGAATTGGAGTGGCACTAGGTTATGGAACCGCTCCTGAGTGTTGAAAAATGCCGACAACGGTTTTTGTGCGAAACTCAGGTGGCAATCCACTGACCAAACAAAATAAAATAAGCCCGCCATCATCCTGAGAAGGGTACCCTTCAACGACATGAAGTCGTATTTCAAATGAGGCAGGCTTACGCTGGAATATATGTATTAATTACCTATATGTAAAGAAATGAATCCGAATCTCAGCATTGGTAAATAACATGACTGTTCGCGTCCGTTTCGCCCCCAGCCCCACCGGTTATCTGCATGTCGGCGGTCTCCGCACCGCCCTGTACAACTGGCTTTACGCCCGGCAGCAGGGCGGCAGCTTCATTCTGCGCATCGAGGATACGGATCAGTCCCGCCAGGTGGAGGGGGCTGTCGAGCACCTGATGGCCACCCTGGAATGGATCGGTCTGGACGTGGACGAAGGTCCCGGTATCGGCGGCCGGCAGGGTCCCTATACCCAATCGGAGCGGTTGGCCATCTACCAGATCCACGCCCGGATGTTGCTGGATAAGGGTCACGCCTACACCTGTTTTTGCACCCCCGAGCGGCTGGAGCAGCTGCGTGAGCGGCAACGGAACATGGGAATCGCCTCGCGGTACGACCGCCACTGCCGCAACCTGCCCCCTGATGAAGCCCGAAAACGGGCCGCTACCGAGCCCCATGTCGTGCGCCTGGCCGTACCGGAGTCCGGCCGCATCATCATGGAAGACCTGATCCGCAAGAAAGTGGCGGTCGAATGGGAGACCGTGGACGACCAGGTGCTCATCAAGGGGGACGGCTTCCCTACCTACCATCTGGCCAACGTGGTGGACGACCACCTCATGGAGGTGACCCACGTGATCCGGGGCGAGGAGTGGCTCCCCAGCACGCCCAAGCACCTGCTGCTCTACCAAGCCTTCGGCTGGGAGGCGCCCGTTTTCGCCCACCTGCCCCTGCTGCTGAATAGCGACCGCTCCAAGCTGTCCAAGCGGCAAGGCCATGTGGCCGTGGAGGAGTACCAAACCGCCGGCTACCTGCCCCAGGCACTGGTGAACTTCGTGGCCCTGCTGGGCTGGCATGACCGGGGCGACCAGGAGATCTTCAGCCGGGAGGAATTGACCGAGGCCTTTCAGCTGGAGCGGGTGCAAAAAGGGGGCGCCATCTTCGATACCGACAAGCTCAAATGGCTCAACGGCCAACACATCCGGCGGCTCAGTCTCGCCGAATTTCGGGAGGCCATCGTGCCGCACATTGATCCCGGCTGGGAAGTTACCGAGACCCTCGCCGCCGCCGTCCATACCAAGGTGAACCTGCTCAGCGAGGTCCGGGACCAGTTGGCCTTCTTTTTCGATGAGCAGGTGGTCTACGATGAGACCGCCAGGGAAGCCCTCTCCGGTGCCGAGGCCGCCGGCATATTGTCCGCCCTTTCGACCCGTCTGGAGCAAGCCACCGATTTCTCCGGCGAGTGGTTCCTGACGGAGGTCAAGGCCATGGGCAAGGAGTTCGGTCTGAAGGGCAAGCAGTTGTGGCACCCCATCCGCGCGGCCATCGCCGGCCGGGTGACAGGACCCGACATGATCACCATCGTAGAAACCTTCGGCCTGGAAAAGTGTCGCGACCGGGTGCAGGCGGCCCTCGGCGCGACTTAGCAGCCCGTGGCCCTAACGCTCCAGGCTAACGCCAAGATCAATCTCGGCCTGCGCATCACCGGACGGGTGGCCCCCTCGCCCAATCTGTCCCCCGAGCTACAGGGCAAGGAGCTATATATCGGGTACCATACCATCCACACCCTGTTCCAGGAGATAGACTTCGGCGACCGGGTTACCCTGGAGGACGATCCTTCCGCTAAAGTTACCCTGGAGGTCACCGGTCCCTGCGCCGATGCCATCCCATCCGATGAGACCAACCTGTGCGTTCGGGCCGCCCGGGCCATGCAGGCCTACGCCTTCCCCGGTCGCGGCGTTCGTATCCGGCTGGAAAAGCACATACCCCCGGGCAGTGGTCTGGGGGGCGGCTCCAGTGACGGGGCGGCGGTGATGCGGGGGCTCAACCGGTTGTGGAACGACGGGAAAGACCGCCTCGATGGCGAGGAACTGTCGGACATTGCCCTGG
>CAZJBG010000001.1:14530-19109 GCA_964543925.1 uncultured bacterium | reverse complement strand
GGGAACCTACATCGGCTCCGATCTCACTCCGGTGAGCCAGTCCTTACCCTATCAGGTGGTCCTGGTCATGCCCCCCTTCAGCGTGGACACGGCCTGGGCCTACGGGCAGTTCGCCGCCCGGCAGACCTTCCCCGAGCCGCCGGGATTCGACCGGCTCATCGCCCAGGACCCCATCCCCTGGGAGCGCTTCACCAACGATTTTGAGGACGTAGTTTTCCCCGAACATGGGTTGCTAAGGACCCTTAAGGAGGGGCTGCTGGCGGCGGGGGCGGTTTACGCCTCCCTATCGGGAAGCGGGAGCACGGTGGCGGGGCTGTTTGAGGAACAGCCCCCAACGGATAAACTGCAACGAGATTTGCCTAACTGCCGGATAGTAACGGCGGGCCTTCAATAAGTTATTAACGCAGGAATAGGGGTCCCGGAAGAGCCGGTGTAGGTTACTTCACCAGAAGAGCTAACCTCAAAAGACCAGTAGTGCCGGGCAATACAGCCGGAAGGACAATCGCCCCAGCCGAGGGAATAGGTGAGCAGCCAGTGGTCCGTTCCCGCCTGGGCGGTGATATCAGGGCCGCCGCCAGCCCCTCCGTTCGGCTCGGCGTAGATCACACCCTTAATGGTAGCGAAGCGCTTGGCTAAGGCTGCCATATTCATGGGCCTTGACGAAGCAAGCGTCACCGTATGCGCCGATGGAAACTCATAATACTTATTCAGTTCCAGATCGAATTTCTCCATCAATCCGTCGATCTGTTGCTGCCCGGTGAACCGTTCACCCTTCCGCCAGGCCTGGGTCCATGCCTTGGTACTATCAATGGCAACTATTAAGCTTCTGATGGCCCATGTGTGGGTTACATGAATGTCGTACGTATCCACCACAGAGTCCCGGACCGTCAAGCCAGTTGCATTGTAGAAATAAATGAGAGCGTTGTATAGTGTTGTCAACAGCTCATTCGGCAGTTCGACCTGATCATTGACCTCACCGCCTACCTCCTGAACAATGCGCAAGGTGAGTATCCCGGCGTCTTCTATATACGCCTTCTTCAGTGAGTCAGGTACCTGGGAATCATCGGCGTGCGGTAACCGGATAAACTCAATCCCCAGTTCATCGCTGGAAACCGGGCTGGAGCACCACAGCCCTCCAAGGATCACTACGATGCCAATAATTGCTATAACAAGACGTCTTATGACCATCTTCATTCCTCTATAATGATATGTGCCGACCCTAAGTATTGTTTCCCGAGTATTTTTCGCCTGTTCAGGACAGGACCATATTCACCCCTCCCACACCGGCTCCATGATCTTGCCCATGAACAGCAGTGCCCCCGAGGGTCGTTCCCGGAGCACAGCCGGGGGCTGTAGATCGGTGGGAGCCTGGCACTGCATGAGGACCACCGACCCAAACAGGTTCAGCGAATAAATTGAGCGTCGGTTCATGGAACAGCCTCCATCAGTAATATCGCTATATCCGCCTCCAGTCATAAAACCCATCGACAGCAGAGGAGTTCCCCAGGAATGCAGGAACTCCACCGTGCCATCCCTGCTCACGCCGAAGGCCCAGTAGCCCCAGCCTCAGCATCTGACGGAATTCCTGGGCGGAGTCCAACTGGTCGTGGCCTCTACCGTATTCGAGAAAACTCGAACATAAACCCATCCATGATACCGATCGCACCCTGATCGAGCATCAGCATATCATCGGTGTCAAAACTGTAGTCACTAAAATTTCGCCCACCCCGGTATAGAACGGGCACTGCCTCATTGTCCCAGGGCCGTACATAAGTTGCCAAGTGGTAGTCAAAGGTTCCTGTCAGGCTGTCGTCTAACCACTCCCGCAATACCGGGTCGTCAGCAAAGTGCCAGATCACTGTGTAACCCTCACTTGCAGGATTCCACTCTCGTCCCGTGTATCCTCCAACCATACGCTCCAAGTTCCAGGATCCAATGACTCGCTCTTCATCGGATTCATAGGTGGGGCCAGCGGGCTGTTGACAGAAAGTCATGAGCCCCGCCGCGATAAATAGAATCATAAGCCGAAACATGGTAACCTCGCAATTTTAAATGCTTTAATTCCCATCATCACCCCTCCCACACCGGCGCCACAATCTTGCCCATGAACAGTAGGGCTCCCGAGGTGCGCTCCCGGATGACGAAGATGAAGGGGCGGTTGATGCGCATGACGAAACCGGTTGGTTCCGGGCCGACGCTGGTTAAAGCTATCTCCACCGCCGTCACTGCCGCCGCCTCGGTGCCTGCTTCATCCACCTGAACGAAAGTCTTGTGGAGCACCCGGCTGATGAACAGGTTTTCGCCACCCATGTTCTCACGGGCCACAATGCGGGTGAAGTCGGCCCCATAGGGTTCAAAAGCCACCCCCATACCCAGGGCCTTGAGGACAGCATTCATGGTGAGCTTGTACGCCAGTTTGAACTTGGGTAAATGGATGTCGCCGGAATCGGGGGTCATAGCCTCGATCCAGCCTGACCAGCTCTCCGGCGTCAGGTCGGCAACCAGGTCGTCAAGGGCCACGCCGCTTTTGGGCAGCAGCACCGTCATGGTGAACAGGTCGTCGCCATAGGGCAGGTCCACCAGCTGGAACCGGTCGGTCTCCAGGTAGCGGTACTCACTGCGCTGGCTCATCAGGCGGCTGGTCGTGGTGGAGCCGTCCGCCAGGTAGAAAGGCGCGTTCTCGGTGCGGGTGGAATCGAACTCGAACTGCCAGGTTCCCTTGAAGTACAGGGCGTTGATGAGGTACATCACCGCCTCCGCCGGGATCTGGTCCAGGATCTTCTCGATCTTGCCGTTGGTGTTTTCCTTCACCCAGCCGTTGATGAGGTCCACCGTGGCGGGGTCGCTGAAGTCGGCCCCCTTAACCTCGGCATTGAAGAAGTCCCGGCAGCGCTGGAGGAAGTCCGCCTCCACCGGCAGCCCCAGCCTGGACCAGATGGAGTTGGCAATGTCGAAGGTAACCTCAGGATCGGCCTGGGTGAGGAGCGCCATCAGGCTCTGATAGGCGGCGTTGCTCTCAGCCTCGGTGAGGTCGGCTAGTTCTAAAGTTGCCCGCATGGAATCGAGGGTGGCGCCGGCCGCCCCGTTGGCCGTCATCCCCAGGGCCATGGAAACGCTCAGGGGCGAGATGAAGATATTGCTGTCCGGTTGTTGGCGCACCACCTCCCGGAACAAATTGAGGCCGAAGTGGTCGGCCGAGGCGGCCAGCTGGGCTTCGGTGGCGGTGAGCTCGCGGCCCAGGGTAACCTCATCCGGCTCGGAGGGACTGGAGCAGCTCCATCCCGCCAGCTGCATACAGAGCACAATACTCATGATGGCTGGAACCTGTTTAATCATAGTGCGAACCCTCCGATTGCGGCGTCATCATTTACTTTCCGAGAACTTGGGCCGGATCAGCCCGAGCCTCTCCGTAGGCACACGCTGGTTGCCGCACCATGTATCTCGCAATAAATATGCCAGATGTCTCCATCCATCCAGCGAATTCAATCTAATATAAAATTCAGGGAAATACATGCATAACAGAACCCATCTGAGACGTTCGTAGCCGTCGGCTCCCGGGGCCAGGTACGCAAATGGAAACCTTCAGAAAGCTGAGGCAGGTGTCAGAAATCTGAGACAGAAAAAGCCCCACCCAACCCCGACAAATCAGGACCGGTAGGGCTTACAAGGTAGGGACGTATTGCAATACGCCCTTATTTCATCAGCACCATCTTCCGGGTCTGTACGAAGGCATTATCGACAGCGATCCGGTAGAAATAGACACCGGTGGCTACCGTAGCGCCGCGCTGGTCGGTACCATCCCACACGGCCCGGTGGTACCCGGCAGGACGCGCCGCGCTCACCAGCGTGCGGATGAGTTTGCCGGTGAGGTCGTAGACCATCAGGGAGACATACCCGGCCGCCGGCAGCTGGTAGCGGATGGTCGTGCTCGGGTTGAACGGGTTGGGGTAGTTGGCCTCCAGGGCGTATTCCTCAGGAATGCCCGCGCGATCGATGACACCTACCGTAGTGGCGTTGATCGCTATCCTGAAGGTGAACACCGTAAAGCCTTGGTCGGACACTTTGACGCCCTCTGCGTCGGCCACATCGTACGTGAAACCATCTGCAGTGGTTGCACTCCCATCATGCTCGTAGCTGACGCGACCGCTGTCGATGTCCTCCTGGGTGAACGTACTTCCTTTTCCCAGCTGGACATCATCCAATTTCAGCGTGCCATTTTGAGGCGGCGCAGCCCCTTCACCAGGGGCAACCGTGAAGGTGATTTGTGCCGGGGGGCTTCCACATCGGTGGCTTTAAGGAGTGCGCTGGTGATCACCCCCGACGCTCCCTGGTTCACCGTAAGCAGATTATTTTTAGTCAGCTGCGGCGGGTCATTGGCCCCGGTGACCGTCACCACAAACGTATCATTCACCGCTGAGCCGCCACTATCCACGGCCCGAATCGTAATCGTCGCCGTTCCATTGGCATCGGGTGCAAAACTCAAGTCCAGGGCGCTGTCGGCATCAATGGTCACGGTCACCAGGTTAGGAAGCGTGTTGCCCGGCACTGTAAACGTGAGGGCCGTCCCATCTTCAAGGTC
>CAZJBG010000001.1:1345-14430 GCA_964543925.1 uncultured bacterium | reverse complement strand
TAGGAAGCGTGTTGCCCGGCACTGTAAACGTGAGGGCCGTCCCATCTTCAAGGTCGGCGAAAACGGCATTCAGGTCGCGATAATTATCAATGACCGGATTATCCTCGTTCACCGTCGTGTCCGGGATCGCATTCACCACCGTCGGCGGGTCATTGGCCCCGGTGACCGTCACCACAAACGTATCATTCACCGCTGAGCCGCCACTATCCACGGCCCGAATCGTAATCGTCGCCGTTCCATTGGCATCGGGTGCAAAACTCAAGTCCAGGGCGCTGTCGGCATCAATGGTCACGGTCACCAGGTTAGGAAGCGTGTTGCCCGGCACTGTAAACGTGAGGGCCGTCCCATCTTCAAGGTCAGCGAAAACGGCATTCAGGTCGCGATAGTTATCAATCGCCGGATCATCCTCGTTCACCGTCGTGTCCGGGATCATATTCGCTACCGTCGGCGGAACATCCACCCAGTAAAACCCGTCGCTAAAAGAGCTGTAGGCGGTTCCATAGGCGCCGGCACTGCTGTCAGTTGCGACGTCATAGAAATCCAGATGGGGGCTGAATCCGCTGGTGGAATCGTAGGAGGCTTCGTACTTGAGGTTGGCTTGAACCGCCAATCCGGAGGTGACGGGGACGACAGCGCCCACGCTGGCCGGTAACCCGACATCCTGGGCACCCGTTAATGCCAAGGCGAGACTGCTGCCTTGATCGGTCACGGTGAGGGTGAACTTGGTATAAACGGCCGTAGTGTCATCAGAAAGACGGGTCTCTCCTCGCCAGACCACGATCCCACCCGGTAGATCGGACAGGTCCGGCCGGTAGGTCATAACCTCCGAATAGGTTGTTGTGGGGGGTTGTGTATACAGGCCGTCGTCAAAGGAAAGCAAGACACTGTCGGCTACGGCACCCCAATATACGACCGTTAAGTCAGCCAGAGTCACGTCCCGGAAAATCCAAGTGAGTCCAGCCGTTCTGCCGATATAGCCTGGGCTGTTTTCCTCTGAAAAATACATGCCGAGCGGGGGAGGCAAAAGGGGTCCTAGGAGAGGACCAGTCAACAGCTGGGCAGTCTTGTCAACGGCATCACTACTGGGGATCGCAGGAGCACGGGTCCCGATTTTTTTACTCAACGCGTAACCAGGTTCCGTGTGCTGGGCCTTGGATGGAGATACCAGGGCTGCAAGAAAACTCAGGGCAAATACCCAGGAGGCGATTCGTATCGGCATGGTTAACCTGCCTCTCTTATCTATATAAAAATAGTAGAAAACCGATATAGCTATTTAATGTAATAACCTGAAACACTGGATGTCAACTTAAACGAACGGAGCGGTGCTGCGTCAGCTCCATGCATCGTCAGAAACCGGCTACGAATCGTTGGGAAAGGGGGCCTGAGGACAGATGATTGTCATGGGGGCAATCAACGGCCGCCGGGGTACCTCGCTTATCTGAACGGCAGCAGGTTGCCGATCACGTACCCGATCACAACACCCACCAGGAACATAATGGTGATGAGACGATAGCTGACGATTTCCGTGCCGTATCCCTTTTTGATGGCCAGAAGGGATAGAAAATAGCCCAGGCTGTTGAACAGGTAAAAGATGGGTAGGGAAAGTAGCTTCACCAGCAGCGGGCCCACGACCGGTATGAGGGCGGTGAGGGTGGCCAGGGCCACAAACCCATTGGTGATAAAACCGGCAATGAGTGTTATCAGGGCCAGTACTTTTAAATTGACCTGGTAATGCAGCCCCACCCCCACCATGGCGGTAAGGCCCCCCACGATGACAAATGAGAGCCAGTATGTGCGTAAGAAATCTCTGATGGATGACCACATGGGAGTTACCTTAACGGATAATTCGTCTGATCGTTACTAGGGGACGGGATTGAGCTCCGCGCGCACCTGGAACGGTATCGTTCCAAATGTTACCCACCGGATCTGTTGGCGGTCAAGATCCAGGCCCATTTTCAATTGATGTCCCTTGCCGGGCAACATATAGGTGACCATATCGGTGCTGGTTAGGACCGGCTCACCATACTCCTGATCTTCGAAGCGCACCAGGACCTCGGCCCGGGCCCCCAGTTCATCGACGGAAGGTACAACCTGTGTGCACCGGGTGGTGACTCGCCAAACGACCCCCTCTACCTCGATCAGCAAGTCCTGGCGCTCATCCGCCTCCCAGGGATGATGCTGCACCCAGAGCAGGGCGCTGAAGAGGGTATGCATGCCTGCCTGCCAGGGGCGCTCCAGACCGTTGGCATAGACCACGCGCTGGGCATCCTCCTCAAATTCGGCCCAAAAATGTTTGTCGCGGTTACGCTCCACGATATGCTTTTCATAGCGCAAGGGCGGGCCGGACGAGCTGGCCATCCAGATATCATAGCGATTGTCCACGGGGTACAATTTATTAAACCACGGGCGCGTCCGGGCGTGATAGCTGCCATGGATGCTGGTGTCGCTACGGGTCGTATGGATCGTGACGTCGACCACCGGAATGGCGAGCCAGGAGACCGTATAACGCAACGACTGGGCCCCGAGGAGGCCGTGCAAAAACAGTACACCCATGATCACCCGTTGCCGAGTAAAGGAACCGATTAAAGCTGTTCTCACAGTATCTTTTGGCCTATCACTTAAAGTCATTCATGATATATTGACTGAGCCTTCTCGCTCCTGGCCAGGCGACCGGTGACGCCACGGCAGCCGATTCCCCCAGAGGCCGGCTAGCCCCACCACCGTTATATACGGTATTTGAAGCAAGAACCACAGGGGGAAATGGCGCCCCAGCCCGTGGGGCGTCACGCGGGCCGCTCCAACGCCCAGAAAGAGTCCTTCGATGGCTGCCTTCAATAAAATGCCCGGTAACAGCACGGGCAGGATGACATCCGCGTTTACCAGTGCCGCCAGGGCCAAGACCAGCACGAGGGCATTGGCGCCAAAAGTGGCCAGGGCGATAGGGAAAAAGCCTTTATTCAAGCGCCACATGGCCACCGCATCCCCGGCCCACCGAATGCGCTGGAACACGAAGTGCCGCAGTGATTCGGACGGTTCGGTCGTCACCTGACTGGCTGGATCGGTTGCGAAGGTGACCCTGGCCTGGGCCTTGCGGCGAGCCACCTGGAGAAAAAGGGAATCATCCCCCTGAAGGCGGTTGGCCAAGTCTATAAATCCCCCGGCCCGGTCGTAGGTAGATCGCCGGTAAGCCTGGTTTTGCCCCGAACTGGCCCAGGGCGTGCCCATGCGAGTGGCGCCACGGGCAGCCAGCATGAGCATCATGAAGTCCAGTTGTTCAAAGAGGGTCAGGGTACTTTCCGCCTCCACGGGGTCGTCTCCCGGAGCATGCCCGGGACGTGATAACGTCTGCGACCAGCCGATGACGAAGTCCACATCGGGCGTGAAATAACTCACCATGCTGCTCACCCAGGAAGGTCCCACCTGACAATCCACGTCGGTAAAAAGTAATATTTCACCCCGGCTGTGCTCAATGGCGGCATCCAGGGCCCGTTTTTTGTGGGTCAGCCGTGGATTCCCCGCGGAGGAGGGTACGACCTGCAACCTGCTATCCTGTGCCGCCGCCGCCTGCAACTTGACCTGCATCGGTTGGGAGAGGCCGTCATCGGCGATGATGAACTCCAAGCCGGTTGCCGGATAGTCCTGGGCCTGCAGCTGGCCCAAGAGCCTCGGCAGGTAGGGCTCGCCATGCCGTGCGGCGACAACCACCGTCACCAGCGGCTGCTCGTCGCTGCGACCCGGCGCGGAGCGGAAAAGCCCCCACAGGCACCAAAGGAGCGACAGGAGATAGACCGCCAGGCAGCCCTGGAAGATGAGTAGGAGAAAAGTCACACCGGGTCAGACGGTTAGAGTGATAGCAAACTCTTCGCCAGTGAGAAGTAGATGAGCACGCCCAGAACGTCGGTGCTGGTGGTGACGAAAGGACCGGTGGCGATAGCCGGGTCGATATCCAGGCGGCGCAGGATAATGGGCACCAGCGTACCAAGGCTCGTGGAGATGAGCATGGAGGCACAGATGGCCAGGGCCACAACGACACCGAGATTCAGATCGTGATCGTAGAACACCCAGGCCAGCAGACCCAGGAGCAGTCCAAAAAATCCACCCAGGAGGAGTCCCACCCGCAGCTGCTTGCCGATGAATTTCCAGGCCTGGTTGATATTCACACGACCGGTAGCCAGGCCGCGAATGGTGAGAGTGCTGCTCTGGGTGCCGATGTTGCCCCCCATGCCGGTGATGACCGGGATGAATCCAGCCAGGGCAATGACCTTGACCAGCTCCAGCTGGAAACTGCTGATGACCGTCATGGCCAGTACGCCCCCCACCCAACTGGCCAGTAGCCAGGGTAAACGGGTCATGGCATTCTGCAAGACCGGCTTGAGCAGAATCTCCCGGTCCTTACCGGCGCCCACCATCTGCAGGAAATCTTCCGTGGCCTCTTCGCGGACGATATCCAGAATGTCATCGACGGTGACGATCCCCAGGATGATGCCTTCGTGGTCCACCACCGGCACGGCCATGAAGTTGTAGCGGGAGACGATCTGGGCCACCTCCTCCTGATCGGTCTCCATGGACACGGCGATGACATCGGTCTCCATGATGGAGGAGAGTGGCTGGCTGGCCGGATTCATAAGCAGCTGCCGAAGGGAAACCACCCCCTTGAGCAGGTTGGCTTGATCCACGACGTACAGATAAAAGGCCATCTCGGCTGCTTCGCTGAGCTGCTGCACCTTTTTAATGGCCTCACCCACCGTCAGGTTTTCGTCCAGTGCGAGGAAATCGGGTGACATGATCCCACCGGCCGTGTCCGCCTCATACTGGAGCAGTTCCTCCACCTCGGCGGCATCCTCGCGTTTCATCCGGTCGAGAACCTGGGTGCGCAGTTCCTCCGGCAGTTCGTCGAGCAGGTCCACCTGATCATCGGTGGACATGGTTTCGATGACCTCGGCGAGGGACTCGGGCGGCAGGGTCGCAATGAGCTCCAGCTTGATGCTGTCGTCCAATTCGCTCAAAAAATCCCCCCGCCGCTGAGGCTCTTTGAGAATGTCAAAGATGTCGTGGCGCTCGCGGGTGGTGAGGTGGCGGAAGATCCAGGCCAGCTCCGCCGGGTGGATTTTCTTGAGCACTTTACTCAGGGCGGACCGGGCCTTTCGCCGGTAGAGCCGCCGGACCGTGTCAAGCAGGACAAACCCCTCGGTGCCGATGAGTTCTCTTCTCACTGCCGGTCCGTCATGTTGATCACGTCGTGCCGGGTGATGAAGCCGACGGGCTGGCTGTCCTTGGTGAGAACCACCCCCTGGCTCTTCAGCAGCAGCTGAATGGACTGCGCAACACTGGCTGACTCTTCCACAGTCGGGAAGGGGTCCTCCATCACCTCCCCTACCAGCTGGTCCAGGTAACCCCTATCTTCCAGGGCTTGGGTCAGAAGATTGCTTTCCTTCACACTGCCCACGTTCTTGCGGCCTTCCAGTACCGGCAGCTGCGACACGTTATGGGTGTTCATCTGATCCAGCGCTTCCCTGACCAGTTGCCGGGGACCCACACTCATGATACCGGGCAGGTTTTGGTCCTTCATCATACGCAGTTGACGCAGCGAGACCAGCTCCCGCTTAAGCAGTCCTTTCTCGCGCATCCATTCATCGGAGAAGTGCTTGGAAAGATACCGCTCACCGGTGTCGGGAATGAGGGTAACCACCACCTGGTCGGGACGCATGTCGGCGGCCACCTCGACGGCCAGTTGCATGATGGTTCCGGACGAACCGCCGCCAAAGATGCCCTCCTTGCGGGCCAGCTGCCGCGACATATGAAAGGAGTCCTCATCGCTGACGTTCACGATTTCATCCACCAGGCTCAGGTCCATGTTCCCCGGTATAATATCTTCGCCAATGCCTTCCACCAGATAGGGGTGCCCCGGGGCCATGACCCCCGTATCCTTGTAGGTTTTGAGGATCGAGCCATAGGGGTCGGCGGCCCAGACTTTGATGCGGGGGTTCTGCTCCTTGAGGTAGCCTGCGGCGCCGGTCATGGTTCCCCCGGTGCCGAGGGAAGCCACGAAGGCATCCAGGTGTCCCTCGGTCTGTTCCCAGATTTCCGGCCCGGTGGTGTCGTAATGGGCCCGGGTATTGGAGGGGTTATCATATTGATTGGCCAGCACGGCCCCCGGGGTCTCCTTGGCGAGTCGTTTGGCCACCGAATAGTAGGAGGCGGGGTCGTCGGCTTCCACGGCGGTAGGACAGATGACCACCTCGGCGCCCATGGCCCGTAGCAGGCGGCGTTTCTCCTCGCTGACCTTGTCGGGCATGACGAAGATGGTGCTGTAGCCCCGTACGGCACATACCATGGCCAGCCCCATACCGGTGTTGCCGCTGGTGGCTTCCACCACCGTTCCTCCCGGCTTTATGACACCTTCCTGCTCGTAGTCGTCGATAATTCTCAAGGCAATGCGATCCTTGATGCTGTGCCCCGGATTGAGGTATTCGAGTTTGGCCCATAGGACGGCCCCTTTGGGATCGGACAGCTTGTTGATCCGCACCAGAGGGGTCCGGCCGATCAATTGCAGGATGTTATCCGCCCTGTTCACTGCCGGTCGCCGCCTGCCGGTTGATCCGGCAAAGGTTCCCTATTTTGAGTGATAAACGATTTGAATCCACCGTACAGTACCAGCCCGGCGAGGAACAGCCAGAGCGGCGACACATGGCCGCCCATCACGTACCACGAGAAGGCATCCTCCTCGGCGTTGGCGAACGCCACGGCTAGACCGTTGTTGACCCCATGAACCACCACCGAAGGCCAGATGCTGCCGCTGCGCCAGGCCAAAAAACCCAAAACCATGCCCAACATATAGATCTGCAGGCTCCACCAGGGGTTGAAATGGAGGACCATAAACAACCCTGATGAGAACAGTATAGCCTTGGTGATATCACGGTAGCCCAACTCCAGTTGCCGCTGGAAGAAGCCCCGGAAGACGATTTCCTCTACCATTGGCGCCATGATGACCGCTCCTCCCACAACCAGGAGGGCCTCGGTGGGGTTGTTGAACGTGAGAAACCCCATGGCCTGGGAAATATTCTCGGGGAGGGGAAACACCAACGCCACCAGCCGATCCAGCTCGTCCATGAGGACGCTCAGCCCCACACCGATCAGGGCGGCATCCCGGATGGTGACCTGGTCAACCGCCTGTAACCGCAACGAGGCGATCAAAGGCAGCTCGCGCCGCCTGAGAAAAGCAATCAGGGGCACCAGGATGAGGCCTTCACTAAAAATGATCCCCCATCGGGGGAGATCGAGATCGGGCCCAGTGGTGTCGATAAAGGCCAGCATCAAGATGGCTCCCAGTGCGCCGCCCATAAACATGGAGCCCAGGGTCGCCACGAAGGCGAACCGGACCTGTTTGCGCCCGCGGGTCATCTCCATTTCTTCAAGTGCATCCATCTTCGGACGTGAAGTTAGACACGCGGCAAAGCAACGGCAAAACGAAAGGGGTAGCTGGCCGGCCGTCTAAATTCAGGCGATGAATCAGTCCCACTGGTTCAATTTATTTTCAAATAATCATTTTTTATTGCACAAAGAGCTAAATATCTGGCGACTTCAGCCGATACTGTATATTAGCTTGGCAGAACCCGAGCTCCTGAGAGAAGGGGTATCGCGCAATGCGTAACAGCCCCGTGCCTGCATGAGCAAGCAGGCCAGTTTTTTGCACGAGTAAGAAGGACATGGATGACTGATGCACTGAAAATATGAATGATGGGGTTTACCGCCGCCGCTCACCGCGCGAATGGAACCTAATCATAGCTAAGGAGGAGATTGATGTCTGTGCCACAATACGATTTCAATCAACATCAACCGCACACGGCCCTCGAACCACCGTTTCTGACCGACCGTGTGGACCAGTACCAGGTGCGGGTAGCCCGAAACGGCAGCCATATTCTGAAAGGACGGCGCCCCGGTGAAAACGCCGTGCTGCTGGTTTCCAACGATTACCTGGCCCTGGCCGATCATCCCACGGTCATTGACGCCCAGGTCGAAGCCCTGCGGACCTACGGCTACGGGCTCCTGCGTTCGGATGTCTACCGGGCCGGGACAGGTCCCCTGCGACAGTTCGAACTGAACCTGGCCCAGCTCATGGCGGCCGAGGATACGGTCCTGTGCCAATCGGGCTGGTGCGCCAACGTCGGGCTGATCCAGTCCATCGCCGACGCCAACACGCCCGTTTATCTGGATATGCACGCTCACGCCTCGCTCTGGGAGGGGGCCAAAAGCGCCGACGCAATACCGCGCCCCTTCCGGCACAACAGCGCCCAGTCCCTGGAAAATCTCATCCATCGTCACGGACCGGGGGTGGTGGCCGTGGAAACGGTGTACAGTACCAGCGGCAGCATGTGCCCTCTGGAGGAGATCGTGGAAGTGGCCGAGCGGTACGGCTGCATCATGGTGGTGGATGAGTCCCACTCCCTCGGGGTGTTCGGGGAGCAAGGGGAAGGACTCACTGCCAGCTGGGGTCTCGCCGGCCGGGTCCACTTCCGTACCAGCAGCCTGTCCAAAGCCTTCGCGGCCCGTGGAGGGATCGTGGCTGGCCGGGCGCGGAACATCGAATTATTCCGTTACGAGTCCAAAGCGGCTATCTTCAGCTCCGGCATATTGCCCCACGAGGCCGTCGGCTTCCAAGCCACCCTGACCGTCATCGCCTCGGAAAACTGGCGGCGGGAACAACTGCACCACAACGCAGAGATCCTGCGAAACGCTTTGAGCGCGCTGGACTATAACGTGGATGACAGCCAGTCCCAGATCGTCTCACTGGTGGCCGGGCCGGAATCCCGAACCATCATCCTGCGGGACGCCCTGGAGTCCCGGGGGGTCTTTGGGTCGGTCTTCTGTTGGCCGGCGACGGCAACCAACCGCTCCCTGGTCCGGTTTTCCGTGAACTGCGCCCTCGGCAAGGAGCAGCTGGACCGCATCGTCGCCGTGTGCGCAGAGATCAGGGAAGAAATCGGTCTGTATAACTGGAGTTCAACGCAAAGACGGTCCCTGCACCGGAGGGACAACGGCGCGTCGCTGATCGATAGCTAGATGTGAACGGCGTGGGTGGCCGGTTCCAGCTCCCGGATGATCTTATAGACCCGTGACTGCACATCGGTTTCGTCGTAATCACCGGGATGGCCGGTCGTGGACAGGATCAACCACTGGCCGTCGTCGCGGTTCACCTTGTAGTCCAGGTCCCTCAAGGACCGGGTGGCATAATCGCTTATGGCCCGGGTCGGCAAAGTGCTGACATCGATCATGATCGTCCAACTGGTGTTCGGTCCCATACCCTGCATTTCGTAGTAGTAGGGGATGCCGTGATAACTGCTGGATTCCATCTGGTTCGAGGCCGTCGACAGTTGGTTCCTTTGCGACTGGATGTGCTCCATGGCCCGGTCAAAATGGGCCAGCGCCACTTCTTTGGGCAGAGCATACACCGTGCTCACATCGGGAAAATCCCGCACACCGATATGCAACTCGTCCAGGTGTATGGGGATCAGCAATTGACGGCTGATGAGGTTCTGCCCATCCCGGGCAGCCTCCTCGGAGATGATGATGGCGTTCATCCCGGCGAGGCTCTGCACCTCAGGGGCCTTGGTCAGTTCCTCCATGCGGGCCGTCTGGTTGACGTTGACCCCGATGATCGTCGGGTCCACCAGCGTTTCGCTGCCCAGGTTGCCGTAGACCGCTTCCCCGGCGTGCACGGCGATGCCGAAGTTGAGTGGCGACCCGCCCTGGGAAACCAGCATGCGGTTCACCTGCTCCACCGAATGGACAAAAAACACCGCCAGGGCGAGGATGTTGGGCACGGTGTTTTCCCGGCCGTTCTTGTCGTCACTGTACATAAATATGGCATCCCCCACCGGCTTGATCACGGTGAGGTCCTGGCCAACTGCGGTGATTTCGGTGAAGCAGCGGCGGATGAGCTCAGCCACCTCCATTTCCGAGTCGTGGCCGAACAGCTGGCTGAAATTCCGCACGTCGGCCTGCATCATCCCACAGAACCGCTGCTCCTGCCCGGTGATCATGGCCAGGGCCTTCTCCAGGCCGTGCTTCTTCTGCAAATGCCGCAACCGGCTGATGATGGTGTTGCTCAGGAAGAATCCCAACAGTTGGTTCTGTTCCTGGGTCATCCTGGCGTTGCGGTGGGCCATGTTCCGCAGCTGCTTCTCAAATTCACTTTGCCGCAAGCGGTACCGCTGGAGCTGGTAATTGAAGATCCCGCCCACCACCAGGGGAAACAGTAATATCACCAGGTATTGCACGTAGGATGCGTAGGCCAGCTGGTGGACGGTGACAAGACTGAAAGCGGCCCAAAATATAGTTCCGATCGCGAAATACAGAGCAGACGCTCGCCACTCCACGAGCAACGTCAGCACGAAGGCCGCCCCGATGGCGGACAGCACCCAGACCTGGGAAAAATCATTCTTCACCAATAGAAATGTGAAAAGAAAAGGAAGATTGTAAATGACGGCGATCTGATACCCAAGGGGGAAGAACTTGACCAGCTTCTCGGGCCAATAATCCTTAAAGATGAAGGGGAGGGCCAGCACCATCCCCACCAGGCGCAAGGTCAGGTTTTCATAAGGCTGGGGATAGACATAGCGCCAGATCATATAGAATAGAGGGTGCACGAAGAGGACCAGTATCCCCGCTGTGACCATGAACGGCTCAGCATTTCTGGCACTCTGCCGTAAGGCATCACCGACCGACCGCCCCAGGCTGGATTTTATAGTGGATACCCCGATATTCATGCACGCCTTTCAGACAATCTGTGCTCTGAAATGAATGAATTTGATCAACGACAGCGAAAGTAGGTTCATTGAGTGGTGTTTTGAAAGGATTTTTATCATCATCCAGATCACCTCTCAAGGGAGACAAAATGGGGATGATTATCCTAATCGGGCGCGCTTGCATCTAACTTTCCGGTGATGTATTCCAACAGGACCACCGGAAGGACAAACCATGCAAAAACACCCCTTCGCTTCAAGCCTGATCGTTGCACTCCTCGCAGCCAGCCTGGCAGCAGCCGGTGATAGCGAGCCCTCCAGACTGCGGCCGGTAGCCACCTATTCCATCGTCGCCCGGGACCCTGCTACGGGGCAGCTGGGTGTGGCCGTCCAATCCCACTGGTTTTCCGTGGGATCGCTGGTGACCTGGGCCCGGGCGGGGGTCGGCGCCGTGGCCACCCAGTCGTTTGTGCTGGTGGACTACGGCCCCCAGGGATTGGCCCTCATGGCAGGCGGTAGGTCCGCACCTGAATCCCTGGCGCGACTGATCGCTGCAGACGACGGCCAAGCCGTACGCCAGGTGGCCATGGTCGATGCCGACGGCCAGGTGGCGACCCATACCGGGGAGCGGTGCATTCCGGCCGCCGGTCACTACGTAGGGGACAACTTCTCCGTCCAGGCCAACCTCATGCTCAGTGACGAGGTCTGGCCCCGCATGGCCGCCGCCTATGAAAACAGCAAGGGGGACTTGGCCGACCGCATGCTCGCGGCCCTGGAAGCGGCCCAGGGGGCAGGCGGCGATATCCGGGGACGGCAGTCCGCGGCCATCCTCATCGTTTCCGGCGAAAAGCAGGACCAACCGTGGAAAGGGGTGCTCATGGAGCTGCGGGTGGAAGATCATCCCACGCCCGTGGCCGAGCTCCGGCGCCTCATCAAGGTCCATCGGGCCTACGAGCACATGAATGCAGGAGACCTGGCCGTTGAGCACGGCGACAACGAGGGCGCATTGAAGGAATATGGCGCAGCTGAAGAGCTGTTTCCCGATAACCTGGAGATGAAGTTCTGGCACGCCGTGGCCCTGGTCAATATGGGCCGGGTGGAGGCGTCCTATCCCCTATTCAGGACGATTTTCGCTCAGGATGAAAACTGGCGGACCCTCCTGCCCCGCCTGGTGGGCAGTGGGTTGATCGAGCCGAAGGACGTGGATACGATCCTGCGACGGGTGAGATAAGACGCCTGGGGTTGCGGCACGTTCCCCGAGGCCCGGCCCGCCACCTTCGGCCTACGCCATAGACCGCTTGGCGAACCGCTGAATCCCCTCCCAGACGTTAACCGGGTCCAGGTGAGACTCCTCCACGATCTCCTCCACCGTTCCACCCGTTCGCCACCGGCTATCCCAATCCGGGGTGAGGGCATAGGGCTTCATCCGCCGGTTGCCGATCCAATTGTGCATCAGGCGGTAAGCCTGGTTGGCCACGATCATGCTGTTATCCCAATCCCAATCGGACAGGACTTGATCCCGATAGGTTCTGGATTGCCGGGTGAACAGGCCATGGCTGATGGCCGCGATGATCTTCACGTTGGGCCCATCTTCCTTGAGGCGGGGCAGGAGCCGGACGATGCTGTCGGTGGCGCTGGTGCCCCGGACAATGACGACGCCGCCTTTCGGTTGACCCTCGGCATAGGGTTTTATGATGTAGGCCCCTTTCGCCGCCTCCAGGTGGGTGGGCATGCCCAGGTTGTCCCGATCGGGGATCGTGATGGGCGGGCGGGTCAGGTGCAGAGCGATGATGGGCACGTCGGTAGCCAGTGCGGCGCCCAGGGCCGGAGCCACCTCGTTGTGTTCCCACGGATGCAGGGAAAGGACCTGCCCATCGGGGAACAGCTGGGTCACACCGGGAGCGAAAATACCGAAATGGGTGCGGCTATCCTCGGCGGTCTCGGGTCCCGAGTGGCTGGCGATCCATAACAGACGGCCCACCTTGAGGGGCGAGTCCTGGGCAAGCTGGCTGAACAGTCGCATGGGGCCGTACTTGAGATAGGAGAAGGAGCCATAGGTGCTGCAGGCGCCGATGAAGCCCCGGTAATTTTCGTAAGGTCGCTTGGAAAAGTTAACGGTGGCCAGGCCTGCCAGAAGCCCGGCGTTGGTAAACTCGGTGATGGCCTGGGGCAGCAGGGCGCCTCGAATATTATCCTCGCGGTCGTACCAGCCGAAGCCGGCAAAATCGTCCCATGGTTTGGCAAAACCGGAGATGTTGGTGGATTCGGCCAGGTCCGCGGAGGCGGCAATGAAAACCGGTACTCCGCACCGGTCATGACTGAGACTGTTGATCCAGGCCCCGT
>CAZJBG010000001.1:695-1335 GCA_964543925.1 uncultured bacterium | reverse complement strand
CATCGGGATATTCCTCGACGGCCTGGAGGGTCTTTTTTTCCAGGTTAAAATTTCCACCGGGCAGGTAACCTTCCAGGTCTTCGGGCACCGAATCCCCCAAATCCACCAGCCGGTCGGCTAGGAAATCCACCAGTTCCTGGTTATTGCGCATCACCAGCATGACCTGGGACAGCTGGCTGGCCGTCTCTTCACGAAACCGGCGCTCGTCCTCAGGGCGGGATTCGTCCATGTTCACGAACGTCACCCCGTACTTGATGGCGAATTCCTTGCGCGCCGACCAGAACAGCTGACTGTTAGCCTTATGGGGCACACCGTGAGATTGGTTATCGTACACCCCATAGCCCCGGCCTTTACGGTTTTTAGTCCAGAGTATTTTGGGCTTGCCTTCCCCGGCTGGGCTGTTCAGCAGGACGAATGATTTCGTGATCTCTTCCCAATTTTCACCTTCCCGGGTACCCACCACGTGGAAGCCGTAGGGCTCGAACCAGTCGGTGGGGTTCCCCTTGATCACCGAAGAGAACGGCCGGTCATCGATCCCGAAATCGTTCCAGTCCACGACATAGTTCAGGTTGCTCAGTCCCAAACCGTAGGCCGTGTTCTTGGTCTCGTGGCTGGAACCGGCCGAAAGTCCCCCCTCACC
>CAZJBG010000001.1:0-685 GCA_964543925.1 uncultured bacterium | reverse complement strand
GCCGTCGAAAATTCAGTAGATCTTCCCACACCAGGGCCCGCTGCTCAAAGTCCTTGACCAGGTACCTGGGATCGTTGGTCTGCTCGTATTTGATTCGCAGGGCTTCATTGTATACCGCCAGCATGGCGTAGACCAGGGGCACGCAATGCCCGGCCACCAGGACAAAGCGGTCGGCGAACCGCTTGTCCGGATGCCGAATGTCCCAGCGCATGGCCCCCGAAAGGGTGTTGACCACCAGCATATGCACTTTGGAGCGGGAACCGCCGGGGTGGCCGCTCTGGCTGTAATTGAGCATAATATCGATGCACTGATCAATAAGTTCTCTGATCAGTTCGTAATGACGAAACTCAGCTTTCAACTGGATAAGCGGGTACGGGGTAGGGGGCCTCATGAAGGGGTAGCTCCTAAACGATAGATAGACGGTTTCAAGACGGGGCTGTCATCGTTGCCGGTCGGCCTTTTTCGGCGCCATGGGATATATCACCGTTGGGCAGAGGCACGGCCTGCCGGTGGGAACCGGTGAGCAGGCATTCATGGAGAATCTGGCCCGTATACGACTTCGGGTTACCGGCCACGTCCTCCGGGGTCCCTTCGGCCACAACGTAGCCCCCCTCATCGCCACCCTCGGGACCCAGGTCCACGAGCCAATCGGCGGTTTTAATCACGTCCATGTCATGCTCGATAA